>DATFFB010000164.1:0-7113 GCA_035250485.1 Acidimicrobiia bacterium | reverse complement strand
TTATCGAGCGCCTGGAGAAGAAGGTTCGCAAGCAGGCCTTGAAAACCCTGCGCGAGGAAGCTCTCGGACTGGAGGCGTGAGCAAGGTTCGCACCATCTTTTTGGGAACACCGACTGCCGCGGTGCCGAGCCTCGATCAGCTAGCGGACACCTCCGAAGTGATCGCGGTCGTCACCCGCCCGGACCGACCCCGCGGCAGGAGCGGCAGGCCACAGCCCTCGCCGGTCAAGCTTGCCGCTCTCGCCCGCGGTCTACCGGTTGTCGAGGCCGCCGGCGCAGCCGACATCGATGTTCCGTTGTTCGACGTCGACCTGGCGGTCGTGGTGGCCTACGGACTGATCATTCCGGCCAAAGCCCTGGTGAGACCCAGGCACGGTTTCGTCAACCTGCATTTCTCTTTGTTGCCTCGGTGGAGGGGAGCCGCCCCAGTTGCTGCCGCCATCGCTGCCGGTGATGAGGAGACCGGAGTCTCGTTCATGCAGCTCGACGAAGGTCTCGATACCGGGCCGGTGCTCGCCGCCCGCTCCGTCGTGATAGGCCCCGACGAAACGGCCGGAGAATTGACTACCCGACTAGCCACTCTCGCAGGCTCTCTGTTGGTAGAAACCATTCCCGCCCTGGTGGCCGGCGACATTCCGGCCATTGCCCAGGACGAGACCAAAGCCACGTACGCTCCCCGTCTTGGTGCCGCTGATCGATACATCGATCTCGCCCAGAGCGCCGCGCAAAACGTGCGCAAAATTCGTGCCTTGACTCCCAAACCCGGGGCTTTCCTATTCGTGGACGGGGAACGGGTTGGCATCACTGCCTCGCGAGAAACCGGCGACAAGCTCGCGACGCGCCAGTTTTCGATCGACGGGGAAAAGCTTCTGGTGGGGTCGGGCGGTCGGGCGATCGAGTTGCAAGTGGTTCGCCCCGCCGGCAAGAAGGAGATGACCGGTGGCGCCTGGGCGCGGGGTTGGAGAGCTATACCGGTCGTCGATCGCTGAGCCAGCCGGCGGAGGCACTCGCAACCGGGGCGATGAGGACTAGCCCGATACAATCGAAGCCCCAATGGCTCCCTTTCGGATCGCCCCTAGCTTGCTGGCGGCCGATTTCTCCCGGCTCGGCGAACAAGTGGCGGACGTCGAGAAAGAAACCGATCTCCTCCACCTCGACATCATGGACGGTCATTTCGTCCCCAACCTCAGCTTCGGCATTCCAGTGATCGCGTCCTTGCGGCCATTGAGCGCCATGAAGTTCGACTGCCATCTGATGACGACGAACCCCGATGCCTACTTGACGGAGCTGGCCCAGGCCGGCGCCGACCTGGTCACGATGCATATCGAGGCGATTCCCGATCCCACCCGGGCTGCCGCCCGAGCCCTAGAGGCGGGGCTTGAGTTCGGGTTGGTGCTATCGCCCCCGACCCCCATCGGAGCGGTTCTTCCCTTCCTCGAACTGGTCTCGATGGTGCTGATCATGTCGGTCAACCCCGGATTCGGCGGCCAGTCGTTCCTTGCCGATGTGCTGCACAAGGTCGAGGATGCCCGGAATTGGATTGAGTCCCACGGGCTTTCGGCCGATATCGAAATAGATGGCGGCATCACGGCCAGCACTATTGCTTCTGCGCGGGATGCCGGCGCCAATATCTTTGTGGCCGGCACTGCGGTTTTTGGTGATCCCGACCCGGCGGCCGCAATCAGAAATTTGAGAGCCACGCTCGAGGCGAGGGAATGAGCGAACGCATACTCGTCGTCGACGACGACCCTGACATCCTCTCGGTAGTGAAGATCAACCTCGAACTCGAGGGTTATGAAGTCGACACGGCCGAAGACGGGCGCGAGGCGGTCGACAAAGCGATGATCGAAGCGCCGGAATTGATACTGCTCGACATCATGATGCCGAGAATGGACGGGTTGACCGCCCTCCGTCGGATTCGATCCCACGGCACCACCGGCAACACCTCGGTCATCCTGCTCACGGCGCGGGGCTTGCCGGAAGACCGGGTCAAGGGCCTTGAGCTCGGAGCGGACGACTACATCACCAAGCCATTCGACATCTCCGAGCTCGTGGCGCGGGTGAAAGCGGTCTTGCGGCGAACCCAGGCCGCCAGGGACCTTTCTCCGCTGACGGGACTTCCAGGCAACTTCCGCATCGGCGCCGAGATCGAGCAGAGAATCGAGAGTGGTGTCAGCTTTGCATTGATCCATTGCGACCTCGACAACTTCAAGGCATTCAATGACCACTACGGCTTCATGCGGGGAGACGAGGTCATTCGGTTCTGTGCGCGGTGCATGGTCGAGGCCACAGAGGCCATCGGAGAACCCGATGCCTTCGTAGGACATATCGGAGGCGACGACTTTGTCGCCCTGGTCTCGGCGGAGAAGGCGGAGGAGTACTGCAAGCGGGTCATCGAGACCTTCGACGACGGAATCCTCGACAATTACGACACGGCCGACGCTTTGCGCGGTTACATCGAAGTCATCGACCGTCGTGGCGAGCGCTACGCATTTCCGATGGTCTCCATCTCCATGGGAGTGGCTTCGAATGTCCTGCGACCGATCAACTCGCAATGGGAGGCGTCGGCGGTTGCCGTGGAGATGAAGGAGTTCGCCAAGAAGCGGACCGGATCCTCGTTCGAGATCGATCGCCGTACCGGTTGAGGTGACCTCCCGCTGGGACCAGGCGATGCTCGAGGCGGCCGAGCTCGCTCGGAAGACGCATCCCCACCCCAACCCCAGAGTTGGAGCCATCGTTCTCGACAGGTCGGGGGAAGCTGTCGGCCGAGGCTCGCACGCCGGCCCGGGGTTTCCCCATGCTGAGGTCGTCGCCCTTTCCGCGGCCGGCGATCGGAGCCGGGGCGGGACGGTGGTGGTAACACTCGAGCCCTGCACCCACCAAGGGAGGACTCCGCCCTGTGTCGACGCTCTTCTCGCCGCCGGCGTCGCGCGGGTGGTAGTCGGCGCCCCCGATCCGGATCCGCGCGTCCAGGGGAGGGGACTCGATCGGCTCAGGGAGGCGGGGCTGGAGGTGTTGATGGATGTGGCACCGGGGGAGCAGATCGATCCCGCCTATTTTCACCATCGGCGCACCGGGCTCCCGCTTGTCACCCTCAAACTGGCGGCGACCCTCGACGGGCAAGTCGCCGCCGCCGACGGGACCTCGCAGTGGATAACCGGTCCCGAAGCCAGAGCCGATGCTCATCGACTTCGGGCCGAAGCTGACGCGGTGATGGTCGGGGCCGGCACGGTGATAGCCGATGACCCGCTGCTCGATGTCCGGCTTCCCGACCACGATGGCTTTCAACCGCGTCCGGTGATCGTTGTCGGCGAACGGCCGCTGCCCGCAGACGCCCGGATTTGGGCCCGCGATCCGCTGGTCATCGATCAGGGGAGCGGCGACCTCACCGAGGTCTTGCGGCTAGTGGCCAATGAGGGCCTTCTGGCGTTACTGGTGGAGGGGGGACCGCGGCTCGCCCACTCCCTTTGGGCCGGAAACCTGGTGAACCGGGGTGTGTTTTACTTCGGAGCTATGGTCGCCGGTGGATACGGACGCTCGCCCTTCGAAGGGGTGTGGTCGACTCTGGAGAATGCCCGCCCGGTGACCGTCGACGCAGTGACCCGGCTCGGGGGCGATTTCAGAGTCGACTTCACACCGGCCTGACAGTGTTTACCGGCATCATCGAGTCGCTGGGAACCGTTCGCCAGATCGACGGCACCGAGGATGGCCGCCGCTTGTTGGTGGAGGCGGAGCTGGCTTCCGAACTCGAGGCAGGTGACTCGATCGCAGTCAATGGCGTCTGTCTAACGGTTACCGAGCAGGTCGATTCCTCCTTCCGCCTCGACGTCGTCTCCGAGACCCTCCGGCGCACCAACCTCGGCGCCCTGCTGGCCGGAGACCGGGTCAACCTCGAACGCCCCCTCCGCGCTGATGGCCGCCTCGACGGACATGTCGTGCAAGGCCACGTCGATACCTTCGGTGCCGTGTCGAAGACCACCCCCGAAGGGGTGGGCCGAAGGATCGCCATTGACGTTTCCCCGCGCTTTCGCCGCTACCTGGTTGAGAAGGGGTCGATCGCGGTGGATGGGGTGGCCCTTACCATCGCCTCGGTGACCGCCAAGGGTTTCGAAGCAGCTTTGATCCCCTTCACGCTCGAGGTCACAACTCTGGGAGACCGACGAGCCGGCCAGCAGGTGAACCTGGAGTTCGACGTGCTTGCCAAATACGTTGAAAGGCTCTTGCAAGCCCGCGAGGAAGCCGTATGACCTTTGCTCCGGTTGTCGATCTGGTCGCGGCTATCGGTCGTGGGGAGATGGTGATCGTTGTCGATGATGCCGACCGCGAAAACGAGGGCGACCTCGTGCTCGCCGCTTCGGCCGCAACTCCAGCGCACCTCGGATTCATGATCCGCCATTCCTCCGGGATCCTGACGGTGCCAATGCTGGGGGAGCGGCTTGATGAGCTCGAGTTGCCGATGATGGTGCGGGATTCCACCGATGTCCGGCGCACCGCCTTCACGATCTCGGTCGATGCCAGACAAGGAACCACGACCGGGATCTCGGCTTCCGACCGCGCTCGTACCATCGCCGTTTTGCTTGACCCGGCCTCCAGTCCCCTCGATCTCGCCCGCCCCGGACATGTTTACCCACTGCGCTATGTCGACGGAGGAGTGCTGAAGCGGGCCGGCCACACCGAAGCCGCCGTTGATCTCACCAAGCTCGCCGGCCTCTATCCGGCGGGGATCCTGGCGGAGGTCATGAACGACGATGGCACCGTTGCCCGGCTTCCCGATTTAGAGCGTTTCGCCAAGGAGCATTCCCTGCTGCTTGGCACGATCGCCGACCTCATTGCCTATCGGCGCCAGCACGAAAAGCTGGTTGAGCGAGTGGTCGAGGCACGTCTACCGACCCCCCAGGGAGTCTTCCGGGCCGTTGGCTATCGCTCGCTGGTCGACGATCGCCAGCACCTGGCCCTGGTTATGGGCGACATCGGCGACGGCGAGGAGGTCCTGGTTAGGGTTCACTCCGAATGTCTGACCGGCGACATCTTCTCCAGCCTTCGATGTGACTGCGGTGCCCAACGCGATCTCGCCTTATCCAAGATCGCGGAGGAAGGGCGGGGGGTGCTCCTCTACATTCGGGGGCATGAGGGAAGGGGGATCGGCCTGCTCCATAAGCTCGAGGCTTACAACCTCCAGGATCTGGGGCGGGATACGGTCGAAGCCAATCAGGATCTCGGGCTACCGATCGATGCTCGCGACTATGGCCAAGGGGCCCAGATTCTCTACGACCTCGGGGTCCGTTCAATGCGACTTCTGACCAACAACCCCACCAAGCGGGCTGGAATCGAAGGCTATGGCCTCTCGATCATCGAACGCATCCCGCTCCTCATCTCTCCGAATCCAGAAAACGAGCGTTACCTGCAAACCAAAGTGGACAAGCTGGGCCACCTGGGTGACGAGTGAAGATCGTCGAATGGGAACGCCGCCTGGATCCGTCAGCCATGCGGATCGGCGTCGCCGTGTCGGATTTCAACCAGGTCGTCACCAAGCGTTTGCTCGAAGGTGCACTCTCGTATCTGGAGCGGGCGGGAGTACAACAGGTCGACATCCTCCGGGTGGCTGGCGCCTGGGAGTTGCCGACGGGAGCGGCAACCTTGTTGAAAGATGGATGCGACGGCGTAATCGCGGTCGGGGCCGTGATCAAAGGCGAAACCGATCATTACGAAGTCATCGTGCGTTCATCCGCTGCCGGATTGACTCAAGCCAGCCTCATCGCCGGCCGACCAGTGGGCAACGCCGTGCTCGCGGCGCACGACCTCACCCAGGCTTTGGCCCGCTCGGAACCGGGCGCGGCCAACAAAGGCTCGGAGGCAGCGGCGGCCGTTGTGGACCTCGTCTCTCGGGTGGGCAATTCTTGAACCGACCCGGCGTCGGCTACCATGTCGGCACAACAGAGACGCCAAGCGGAGGCAGCCTGCTTCCCACCCGGCCACCAATCGGTGCGTTCGCGGTCGAAGGGAATAAGTCCCCAAATCCGAGCGGTTTACCCACTTTGGTTGAACCACCAGGAACGGCTTTAGGAAGCAGCAGGCTGGTTCTGCTGCTTTTTTGTTGATAAGAGTGAACCAAAACATGGAGGTTGGAACATCGCCGAATTGCGAGTGAATGGCTACATAAGAGCACCAGAGGTGCGACTGGTCGCACCCGATGGCTCCCAGATCGGAGTGAAAAAGCTCGCCGAAGCCCTATGGCTGGCGGATCAGCTGGGGCTCGATCTGGTGGAGGTGGCGCCCGAGGCAAAGCCTCCCGTGTGCCGGTTGATGGATTACGGCAAGTACAAGTATGAGCAATCGGTGCGAGAGCGAGAGGCCCGCAAGAATCAGAAACGCACCGTGGTCAAGGAACTGCGAATGGCTCCCCGGATCGAGAATCACGACTTCGAAATCACCCGTCGCAGAGCCCTCGAGTTTCTGGGTGAGGGCGACAAGGTGAAAGTCACAGTTCGTTTCCGCGGACGCGAGCAGGAGCGACCCGAATTCGGACGCCGTCTCCTCGACCGCCTGGTAGCCGAAGTCGGCGACCAGGCCACCGTCGAGCAGGCTCCCGCCCAAGAAGGCCGCTTGATGACGATGGTCCTTGCTCCTTCCCGGCGCCAGCGCCGACTCGAAGCCAACTCGCAGGAGAGCGATTCAGCAACCGAGCCGTCAGAACCTGTCGAGAACGCGCCCGCTGCAGAAGCGGCCGCCGAGGAGTAGAGACCGTGCCCAAAATGAAGACCCACAGCGGCGCCAAGAAGCGCATCAAGGTGACCGGAACCGGTCGGCTCTTGCGTCGTCAATCAGGCAAGAACCACTACAAGCTCGCCAAGGGCAAAGACACCTTCCGTCGCCGTTCGGGCGAAGTCGAACTTGCTCCGGGCGATGCCAAAAACGCCAAGAAGCTCTTGGGGATGTGATTCATGGCACGAGTCAAACGGGCGGTTCACGCCAAGAAGTCTCATAAGAAGGTTCTCGACCGGGCCAAGGGCTACAAGGGCTCGCGCAGCCGGCGGTTTCGAACGGCCAACGAGCAGGTCATGCATGCGATGGCCGACGCCTACAAGGATCGACGCGATCGCAAAGGTCAGTTTCG
>DATFFB010000163.1:0-8135 GCA_035250485.1 Acidimicrobiia bacterium | reverse complement strand
ACCCTTGACCCCGCCGGTCATGATGTCGGTCGCGCCGTGGGTGCGCCCCCCCGACCGGGGCTGGTAGAAGTCGTCTATGAAAAAGGTCGGGCCACCAACCACCGGGAAGACGATCTGACTGGGATCGAAGGGCTGTCCGGGGACAAATGCTTCCTCGGCGGAGACAGGAGAGGCTGCAAGCGCAACCAGGGCAACGACGGCCAAGACGAAACGGCGACTCCTCCACTCCACCCCCGGTTTTTCGGCACGAGCCGAGTCTCCCTTGAGCATGTGACCCCCTCCGGGCGACAGGCAACCCGAGGCAGCTAAGCACTGCCCAGGAAGCGCTGCAACCGCGAATGGCCCCAACAGGGCCTACCTAAACTCGGACCCTTCCGTTGGTCCGGAGGGCCCTATGCCTGTTGACATCGATATTGCTTACGTAGCCCGACTTGCCCGCCTGGGTTTATCAGCGGAGGAACTTTCCTTCTACCGGGACCAGCTCGGAGTGATCCTCGAGCACGCCGCCAAGGTTCAAGAAGTCAACACCGAAGGATTCGAAGCGACGGCTCATCCCCTCGGCATCGTGAACCAGTTCCGTTCCGATGAGATTCGACCCTCCCTCGATCGGGGCGAAGTCCTGGCCGCGGCCCCAGCCACCGATGGCGTTTATTTCGTGGTCCCACCGGCTCTCGAGGGCTGATGCCAGATCTCACGATTGAGGCTGCCGGCCGCGCTCTGGCGACGGGGGAGCTGTCCGCCACAGAATTGCTCGAGTCAGTCCTGACCCGGGCGTCTCTGACCGAAGCCGATCTTCACAGTTTCCTCACCATCGACCACGAGGGAGCGATGGCTGCGGCCATCGCTTCCGACGAGCGATTGCGGCGCGGTGAGCCTCGCGGGCCCCTCGAGGGCATCCCGCTGGCGGTGAAGGACAACTTTTGCACGCGCCATCTCGAAACGACATGCGGCAGCCAGATCCTCGCCGGTTACCGCCCTCCTTACGATGCGACGGCGGTGGCCCGGCTTCGGGATGCAGGTGCTGTTCTGGTCGGGAAGACGAATTGCGACGAGTTCGCGATGGGCTCATCCACCGAGAACTCCGCCTTTGGGCCCACCCGCAATCCCTGGAATCCGGAGCGGGTGCCGGGCGGGAGTTCGGGCGGATCGGCGGCGGCGGTGGCGGTGGGGTCGGTGCTCGGAGCCTTCGGCTCGGACACCGGCGGTTCGATCCGACAGCCGGCGGCGCTGTGCGGGGTGGTCGGATTCAAGCCCACCTACGGGTTGATCAGCCGGTACGGGCTGGTGGCTTTTGCCTCGAGCCTCGATCAGATCGGTCCGTTTGCCCGCACCGTCGACGACACCGTGTCCCTGTTCGAAGCGGTGGCCGGTCACGACCCCCTCGATGCCACCTCGTATCAAGGTCTCGTACCCAGCGTTCGCCCGACTTTGGCCGAGGGAGTCAGCGGCCTGCGAGTGGGAATCGTGCGCGAGCTGAGCGGTGAGGGTTATGACGCCGACGTGGCAGCCGCGACCTCTGCCATGGTGGACAAGCTGGCGGACGAAGGGGCCAAGGTCTCGGAGGTGTCCTTGCCCTCCTTCGAGGTAGCCCTCTCGGTGTACTACCTAATTGCTCCCGCCGAGTGTTCGGCCAACCTCGCGCGTTTCGACGGGGTTCGCTACGGGCTGCGAGTGCCGGGGGAGACCGTCGAGGAAATGATGGCTCGTACCCGGGCCGAGGGATTCGGGCCCGAGGTCACCCGGCGGATTCTGCTCGGCACCTATGCGCTTTCGGCCGGGTATTACGACGCCTTCTATGGGAAAGCCCAGAAGGTCCGGAGCCTGTTGATTGCCGAGATGGCGACGGTCTTCGAACAGGCCGACGTCCTGGTTTCCCCCACCAGCCCGACCACCGCCTTCGAGCTGGGGGCCAAGACCCAGGATCCACTCGCTATGTATCTCTCCGATGTCTGCACGATCCCCGCCAACCTCGCCGGGACCCCGGCGATCTCCGTTCCCATCGGGCTCGACTCAGGTGGGCTTCCGATCGGCTTTCAGATCATGGCGCCCGCCCTCGGCGAGAAGGTGATGTTTCAAACCGCGGCGGCGGTGGAGGCCCTGGCGGGTTTCGATGCCCGCCCGGCGATGGCTCTGAGCCCATGACCACAGCCTGGGAACCGGTGATCGGGATTGAGGTGCATGTCGAGCTCAGCACTCAGTCGAAGATGTTCTGTGGTTGTGAGGTGACTTTTGGCGGGGAGGCCAACACCAAAGTCTGTCCCACCTGCCTGGGGCTCCCGGGCGCCTTGCCGGTCGCCAACCGCGTCGCCATGGATTGGATCGTCCGGATCGGGCTCGCCCTGCAATGCGAGGTCAATGAGAGGTCGGTCTTCCATCGCAAGAACTATTTCTACGCCGACCTGCCCAAGAACTATCAGGTCAGCCAGTTCGATCTACCGGTGTGTCGCGATGGATGGCTCGACGTGACCGTGGGCGATGAGACCAGGCGGATCGGCATCGAACGAGCCCACATGGAGGAGGACACCGGAAAGAGTCTCCACCAGGGGAACGGCGGGCGAATCCACACCGCCACTTCTACTTTGCTCGACTTCAATCGCTCGGGAGTGCCGCTGGTCGAGATCGTCTCCCGCCCCGATCTGCGCTCGGCGGCCGAGGCGCGGGCCTACGCCCAGGATCTGCGCAACCTAGTTGCCGACTTGGGAGTGTCCGACGCCCGGATGGAGGCCGGCTCGATCCGTTTCGATGCCAACGTGTCCATCCGTCCAGTCGGCACCGACGCATTGGGAACCAAGGTCGAGATCAAAAACATGAACTCGTTCCGATCGTTGGAGCGGGCCATTGCCTCCGAGATCGATCGCCAAGTGGCTCTCCTCGAGGGGGGGCAAAAGGTGAAACAGGAGACCCGGCACTGGGACGAGGGGGCTGGTGCCACCCACAGCATGCGCAGTAAGGAAGAGAGTTCGGACTATCGCTACTTCGCCGAGCCCGATCTGCTGCCCCTGGTTTTTCCCGCCGAACAGGTCGAGGGCCTCCGGGCCGGACTCCCCGAGCTTCCAGCCGAGCGGCGATCGCGGTTGGAGGGCCTGGGAGTGGCACCGCACACGGCCCGGGCACTGGCCAACGCCGAACCGGGGTTGCGACAGACTTTCGAAGAGGCGGTGGCACTCGGCGCCTCGCCCGCGGCCGCGGCCAACTGGGTTGCGGGTGAGCTCACGGCGGCTACCCGCCGTCTCGAGACTCCCGCCAGGGTCGAGGGGCGTTCGCTGTTTCGTCTGATCGAGATGACCGAAGAGGGCCGACTTTCCTCGTCGGCGGCCAAGGAAGTGCTGGTCGAAATGCTGAGAAGCGGGGACGAGGCCGAAGCTGTCGCCACCCGGCTCGACTTGCTTCAGATCTCCGACACCTCCACCCTCGAGGCCGCCGCCTCCGAGGTACTGGGATCGCAACCGGAGGTGGTGGAGCGGTATCGATCTGGCGAGCAGAAGGTGCTCGGCTTCCTCGTCGGCTTGGTCATGAAATCGACCGGGGGCAGGGCCGATCCCAAACTCGTCAACGAGATCTTGCGACAACAGCTCGAAACCTAAGGCTATAAGCGGCGGTTTTCGCGGCCTTAGGTTCGTTCGGGTTAGCGGTAGGCCTCGGCTTGCATCGTGTACATCTCGGCGTAGCGGCCCCCGGCGGCGATCAGTTCGGTATGGGTGCCTGCTTCGACCACCCTTCCCTCGTGTAAGACATAAACGCGGTCGGCGGCCCGCACCGAGGAGAAGCGGTGCGAGATCAGCAAAACGGTTCGGCCGAAGAGCAGCGTGCGGATGCGGGCAAACAATTCATGCTCGGCCTTGGCGTCGAGGGAGGCGGTGGGCTCGTCGAGGATGATCAACGGCGCATCGCGGAAGAACGCGCGAGCCAGGGCGATCCGCTGCCACTGCCCGACCGATAGATCGACGCCACCGAGGAACTCGGGACCGAGAAGAGTTTCATAACCCCGCGGCAGCTTGTCGATGAAATCATCCGCTCCGGCCTGGCGTGCGGCATCGCGCAGCGTCGGGCCTTGGATACCGTTGTCCGAATACGCGATGTTGCCGGTGGCGATATTGCCAAATCCAATGTTGCTCGCCACGTCGAGGTGATAGCGGATGAAATCCTGGAAGATCACGGCGACCTTTTTGGAGAGCTCCGTTTGATCGAGGGTGGAGATGTCGATCCCGTCCCAGGTGATCCGCCCAAAGGCAGGGGCGTACAGGCCGGCTAGAAGTTTGGCCAGGGTCGACTTGCCAGAGCCGTTCTCACCGACCAAGGCGACGATCTCGCCGGAATCGATATGAAGCGAGACATCGGTCAAGGCGGGTTCGTCACCACTCGGGTAGGTGAAGGTGACGTTCTCGGCGACAATGGTCTTGAACCCGGATGGAGCAGGATTGCTCGCGGGGGCGGGCGGCGTCCCGAGGGCGAGAAAGGTGTTGAAGTCGTCGAGGTAGAAGCCAGCCTCCGACAGGCTCGCGGCCGAATATCCGGCACCGGTGAGCCGAGCTCCGATGACGGCGATCCCTGCCACCGCGATTCCCGCCTCCGAGAGCGACACCCGCCCGCTGGCGGCCAGCCAGGCGACGAGGAGAACCGTGGCCCCGAGCACCGTCCCGATGGCCGCGGTGGCTAATAGGGAGAAACGGAGCTGACGACGAGCCACCTGACGAAGGTCGGTGAGGCGTTCGTCGTACAGACGTTTCCAGCGTCCGAGGAGGTAGCGCCCGAGGCCGAAGGCTCGCACCTCCTTGGCCTCATCGCGGCCGCCCAGGAGGTGACCGAGATAGTTGCGCTCGCGGTCGCG
This sequence comes from Acidimicrobiia bacterium, assembly GCA_035250485.1. Lineage (GTDB taxonomy): Bacteria > Actinomycetota > Acidimicrobiia > Spongiisociales > ZC4RG35 > JACCTH01. Next base: position 3,307 of record DATFFB010000163.1, on the reverse strand, counting down.
GGGGGTCATGCGCCAGAAGAATCGCCAGAACTCCGAGCCCCGCCGCGATGCCGCGAGCCAGGCGGGAAGCAATACGACCAGAACCATCGGGATCAGCAGCGGCTCGATGGCGATCAGAGCCACAGCCACCCCGACCACCCCGATCAGGGCCGAGGCGATGCCACTGAGGCCGTAGACCATGTTGAGTGGTTGGCCCATGGCGGACTGGACCCGTTGCAGGCGGTTGTGGAAGTCAGGGTGTTCGAAGGCCGCCAGGTCAACTCTGGTTGCTACTTCGAGTGTGGCCTGTTGCATATGGCGGGCAACGAGTTCACCCAGGATCTGCTGCTGCTCGCGTTGGACCGAGGAAGCGAACAGGCTGGCTCCGGTGACGACCGCGAGGGCGATGGCCCATGGGACCACCGGTTGGAACCCCGAACCCGTTCGGTCGACTTCGAGCAGGGCCTGGAGGGCTCGCTGACCGATGAGCAGCGAGATCGCCACCGACACCCCCGAGAAGATCTGCAGAGTTGTCGAGAGAGTGAGCTCCCGCCGGCCGGCGGCGATGATGACCCGCAGGCCGTGACGGATCAGACGGGGAAGCTGTCTGAGCTCGACGCGAGCGTCTTCCCGGCTCTGGAGGTCGTAGACCGTGATCTGGTCGGACACCTAGGGGCCGAGGAGCTCTTCGAGGTTGGAAGTCAGTGTGTCCTCAGTCAAAACACCGTTGACGGTATTGGCCAACTCACCGCCGGGGCCGAAGAAGTAAGTTCGGGGAACACCGATCCCACCGAAGCGGACGAGGGCATCGCCATCGAAGTCGAAGTAGTGGGTAAATGGAAGATCAAACTCGGCCAGGAACTGGCGGGCTCCGGGTTGGTTGTCGTTGTAGGCGACGCCATAGAAATCGATCCGGTCCCCGTACTCCGCGTGGGCCGATGTGAAGAGCGGCGCTTCGTCTCGACAAGGAAGACACCACGATGCCCAGACGTTCACCACTGCTGGCTTCGCGGACGACTCGAGCCGGGCGACGAAGGCATCCAAGTCCATTTCCGGAAGTTCGGCTTCAGAAGAGGCGGCGTCGCTCGTGCACGCAACCAATGCCAGAAGCGCGATCAAGAGCGCGGCGATGAACTTATTCAACGATCGAACCGGAGATGTCGAGGTCGGGCCCGATCCCGACCTGTACCGAAGTGTCCCCGCAATCGACCACCGCGTTTTCCACGGCGGCCGCCCGCACCCAAGCCTCCATCGACTCGCAAAGCGAAGGGACGCCTTCAACACTTTCGTCGACCAGATTGAGAAGGACGGCGGTATCGGAGCCGCGAGCCCATACCGTGGCCGTCCCCCCGCCCCAGGAGCGAACTCGTTCCCGGGCGTTGTCGAGGGAGGCCGAGGTGTTGTCCCCGGGTGCCGAAAAGAGGTTGAGGAGGTCGACGGCGCCGAACCCGGCGGTCCTCAGCTCCGACCACCCCTCACCGGGCGCCCCGGCCCTAGCCGGGGTCCGCGCCTGCCAACCTTCCTCGTAGCGCTCGGGAAAAAGGATCTCGGCGGTCGTGGCCGGAGGAGCGTCGTAGGCGGCGTCTACCGCTTCCCACCCGCCATCGGCGTAGAGCGAGCAGGCGAAGCTCATCCCCTCGAGGTAGGGAAGCTGCAGTCCATTCGAGAGGAGATAAGGGACGTCGTCCAGATCCGCTTGCGAGGCGGCCAGGCGGGGATCGAGGATCATGCCGAACTGGTCCAAGAGGTCAATCGCTCCGAGAGAGAACTGCTGCATGCCCAGAGTCGCATCACCTTCGATCAAGGCCTGAATCGCACGGACCCGTTCGGGGTCGGCGCGGGGATCGTCCATGATGTCGGGGAAGTTCAATCTGGAATCGGTCAAGGCGTGGATAAATTCATGAGCCAAGGTCACCTGATCGATCGGACCGAGGGGAGAGTCGCTGCCAGCAGTGGCGACGACGAGATCACCGCTGTCAGGGTCGTAGTAACCGGCGACGGCGGAGTCGAGCAAGTCGAGCTGGGTTTCTACCAGGTCGAAGCCCGGATCCAGCATGCGCAGCGTCACCCACAACCTGGTGTCGAAGTCGACCACGTCGGCTGGTAGCTCTTCGCCCGCAAGTTGGCGGACTCGCTCGCCCATCTCCTCGGGGCTCACCAGGATCGGATCGATGTCGCTCGCGAACTCGAGTTGGCGGAGATCGCTGACCGCCAAGGCGATGTCGTCGATCTGTGCCTCGAGGTCATCGGAGGCAATCTCGATCGAACCCGGGCTGGCGGTCAGACAGGCGCCGAGATCCCCGCCGGCTCCGCCCAGTATTCCCCCCAGACCGTCTCCATCTCCGAAGAGGTCTCCCAAATTGCCGCCTTCCTCGCCCAAAAGGTCGCCGAGGAGATCATCCAAATTGTTCGTTCCCTCGCCTCCTAGAAGACCGCCGAGGAGGTCGTCGAGACCCGACGCCCCGTTGGCCGCCGACGAGGCAAGCTCCTCCTCCAAATCGGCGATGCGGGACTCGGCGGCCGTAAGTTGACCAGAAAGTCCTGCAACTTCGTCGTTGAGACGACCAACCGTCGTCATGGCGACCACTCCGAGGACTCCGAGGAGCACCACCAGCAAGGAAAGAATCGAGATGACGACGATGGCCGCGACCGGCCATCTATTCATTCGTGCGTAAAAACCCCTGGGCCAATTGATTCATCTGGGGGAGCAATTCTACGCAAGAAGGGATTTCACGAAGAGGCGGCTTGTGAGGACTGCCAGCGTTTGATAGCCGAAATGAGATGAATCCACTCGACCTGGCGGGCCTTGGAATCCGCCCTGAGTGCGGCCAGTGCCGATTCCCGCAGCACGCCGGCGAGGTCGGCCATCGACATCCCCTCCGTCACCTCGGCCAGCTTGGACTTGTCGATATCGTCGGCAAAAGGAACGTCGGAGAGATCGATCAGGGCGCGACGAGCGGCGGCATCGGGCAATCCAATCTCGATCTGGGTCTCGAAGCGGCCCGCGCGTAACAAGGCAGGGTCGATCAGATCTGCCCGGTTGGTGGCGCCGATAACCGCCACGTTGCCTCTCTCGGTGATTCCATCCATCTCAGTGAGGAGGGCGGCGACGACCGAGTCGGTGACCGTGGTGGTCGAGCGCCCGCGCACCGGAGCCAGGGCATCGATCTCGTCGAAGAAGATGATGGCTGGCGCCGCCGCCCGGGCTCGGCTGAAGAGCTCGCGAACGGCTCGCTCGGATTCCCCGACGTATTTGTCGAGAAGTTCGGCACCCTTGACGGGAAAGAAGGCGCTCCCGGCCTCGTGAGCGAGGGCACGGACGACAAAG
>DATFFB010000162.1:0-12693 GCA_035250485.1 Acidimicrobiia bacterium | reverse complement strand
CTGGCCGAAGGACAGGTGGAGGGAGCGATCGTGCAGGCACATGGTTACGCCATCACCGAGGACCTGCAGGTGAAGGACGCTCGCATCACCAATCCTCGCCTGTCGGCCTATCTCATCCCTGGCATCGATGACATCCCCGCCAAGATACGCACGATCCTCCTCGAACACCCCGACCCCCGCGGGCCCTGGGGGGTACGAGGGATGGCAGAGATGCCTCTCGTTCCCTATGCGGCGGCGGTGGTTGCCGCCCTTCACGATGCCACCGGGGTTTGGTTTCACCAACTCCCCCTGACGCCCTCCCGCGTCCTCGCCGGCCTGACTCGCAACCCTCTGTGAAGGTCTACGCGGCCTCGAGCCGCGGAAGCATTCACAACTACCGTCCCCACCCCTTTCCTGTGAAGGTTTGCGCGGCCTGAACCCGCGCAAACCTTCACAGAAGAACCGAGGTCCCGCGCTTCTCGGACATACGAACCCCTTCACAGGCGCACGCCCGCATGGCATGTTCGAACGATGGACATCGATTGCATCATCGAATTCGGGCGCGCCAACTACGGCCTGGTCGATAGAGCGACAGTGCTATCCGCTGGAGGCAGCGACGACGCGATTCAGCGCCGGCTTGATCGCCGCGAGTGGCAGCCTGTTTTCCCCGGCGTGTACCTAATGGGGGTCACTCCGCTCGATTGGCACGGGAGGCTCCGGGCGGCAACGTTGGCCGCCGGTCCTGCCTCGGTCATATCGCACCGAACGGCCGCCCGATTGTGGGGGCTCGAGGGTGTGAGCTTTCCACTAATTGAGCTCACAGTTCCGTACACATGTCGGCCTCTGCCAGAAAGCATTGTCGTCCACAGGACGCGACGGCGCATAGTTTCAACGAACGTCCGGGGAGTTCCGACTACTCCCGCAGAGCGGGCAATTCTGGATACGGCCTGGTTCATGCCAACGCCAACCATTGAATTGCTCTACGACAGCGGGATTAGGCAGCGAATCATCACGCCCGTTTCGATGGCTGACTGCCTGGGCGAGTTCGGAACGAAGGGTGTGCGTGGTCGGTTCAAAGTTCTGCGGGTCCTCGACGGAAGGCGCGTTGGACCCGCCCTTGGCAGTCCCGCCGAAACAAGGGCACTGCGCTTGATACGAGAGGCAGGCATTGAAGAGCCTGAAAGGCAGTTCATCGTCGTTCTCCCGGACGGCACTGTCGCGGTCCTGGACTTTGCCTGGCCGAGAAGGCTCAAGGCGATCGAAATCGACGGGCTTGCCGCCCACTCCTCTGCCCGACAGCTGGAGGAAGATCTCAAACGGCAGAATCTCCTCTTTGAACTCAAGTGGCAACTCCGACGATTCTCGGCGCGGACCGTTCTTCGGCAGCCCGAGCTGGTAGCAGTTGAGATTGCCCGCTTCTTAGCCACCTGAACCCGTCTCTGTGAAGGTTTCCGCGGCCACCGCCCGCGGAAACCTTCACACTTCAGGATGGGTGTTCTTTCTGTGAAGTTCTGCGCGGCCGTAGGCCGCGCAGAACTTCACAGAGACGGGGGCGCTACCGTCCCGGCATGTCAGAGGGGATTGGCTCCTTCGTTCGGGCCTTGCCCAAGGCCGAGCTGCATGTCCACATTGAAGGCACGCTCGAACCCGAGCTCATGTTTGCTCTCGCCCACCGCAACCGGGTGGAGCTGCCCTTCGCCACCGTCGAGGACGCCCGCCGAGCATATGAGTTCTCCGACCTCCAGTCCTTTCTCGACATCTACTACCAGGCGGCAGACGTTCTGCAGACCGAAGAGGACTACGACGAACTGCTTGCCACGTACCTCCGACGGGCCGCCGCTGACGGTGTCACCCGGGCCGAGATCTTCTTCGACCCTCAGGCCCATCTGAATCGGGGCGTTGCTTTCGCAACCTTCATGGCCGGTTTTCTCTCGGCTCAGCGAAAATTCGCTGGCGTCGTCGACTCTGCCCTGATCCTCTGCTTTCTTCGCCACCTCCCCGAAGAAGACGCGTTGCGCACTCTCGATTTGGCGGAGCCCCACCTCGATCAGATCCTGGCCGTCGGACTCGATTCGTCTGAGGTCGGCCACCCCCCGGAAAAATTCAAGAACGCCTTCGCGCGGGCACGCCACATGGGCCTGCGGACGGTGGCTCATGCCGGCGAGGAAGGGCCCCCCGAGTATGTCTGGCAGGCGCTCGACCTCCTCGGAGCCGAGCGAATTGACCACGGCGTACGTTCCCTCGAAGACCCTGACCTGGTGAAGAGACTCCGGGATGAGCAGACCCCACTCACGGTCTGCCCGCTCTCAAACGAACGACTGCAAGTGGTGCCTTCGTTGGACCGGCATCCCCTTCGACGCATGCTCGAGCTCGGGCTCAACGTTTCGATCAACTCCGACGACCCGGCGTACTTTGGAGGCTATGTGGGGGACAACTACGTCCAGGTGGCCGAAGCCCTCAAACTCAGTCGGGACGAGTTGGAGACGATCGCCCGCAATTCGCTCGCCTCAGTTCTCACCCGTTAGCCGAAGTCGCATCAGCGGACGGTCGCGGACCCGCGCGATCTCGACAAACCCGGCGTTGTGGAACATCGAGTAGGTCCCGACATACAGAGAGGCCGAGCCGTGGCTGTCGTCGAGCAATGGATAGCCATCGATCGTCCTCGCCCCCGCCTTGCGGGCAAAGGAAATGGCCGCCCCCAGCAGTTCCGTCGCGACCCCGGTCCCGCGCTGGAGTCGGTCGATGTAAAAGCAGTTGATGACCCAGTTGCCCCGGGCATCGTCGACGGGGCGATAAACCTGTGATCGCGCCGACATCATCCGGGTGTACCGCTGCCGCGGGCCGACGGCGCACCAGCCGACGGGTTGGCGATCGCGGTAGGCAAGGAGGCCCGGCTTGCGACCTTCGGCGACCAGCTCGGTGAGCAGCGCTCGACGTTCGTTCGGAAGCGCCTCTGAGAACTCCTTGCCGGTGAGGATCCACCACGTGCACCAGCAGTTCGAATAGGCCCCGTTGGGACCGAAGAGGGTTTCCAGATCTGACCATCGTCCCGGGGTGACCGGGACGATGGTCAGATCGCTATTCGTCCTCGTCGCTATCTTCGAGATCGGCGCCTAAGCCGAAGTCGTCGTCGGAGCTACCCCCGGCCCGAAGCCAGTTGGCCGCCTCTTCCGCGGTCCACTCTCGCTCCCGAGGTCCGAACTGCCATCCGAGCGATTCGACTGTCGTGGCCCCTGGCAGGTTGGGCTGGAGCGACTGGTAGTCAGCGGCACCGGTCCCCGCCGGGATCAAGCGACCGATGATCACGTTCTCCTTCAACCCTCGCATGTAGTCCGACTTGCCAAAGATGGCGGCGTCGGTCAGCACCCGCGTGGTCTCCTGGAAGGAGGCCGCCGAGAGCCAGGAGTCCGTGGCCAGCGAGGCCTTGGTGATCCCCATCAGCTCGGTCCGGCCCTCCGCCGGCTGCTTCTCGTCCTCGAGGAGGCGCCGGTTGGCATCACGGAAATCGCGCTCATCGACCAGCTCGGCCGGCATGAACTCGGAGTCGCCGGGGTTCACCACCCTGATCCGGCGCAGCATCTGGCGAACGATCAACTCGATGTGCTTGTCGTGAATCTCCACCCCCTGAGAGCGGTAGACCTCCTGCACCTGGTCGACCAGATATTGCTGAGCCGCCCGGACCCCGCGTACCTCGAGGACCTCCTTCGGATCCAACGGACCTTCAGTGAGCTGAGTCCCGGCCTCGATCACATCGCCATCGGCGATGCGAAGCCGAGCCCGGCGGGAGACCCCGTAGGTGGCCTCGCCCTCCTTGGCGTCGACCACGACCCGCTTGCCTTCGTCATCGTCGATGATCTGGATCGGTCCCCCGACCTCGGCCAGCACCGCCTTCCCCTTGGGAGTGCGAGCTTCGAAAAGCTCGACCACCCTCGGCAAGCCATGGGTGATGTCCTCGCCGGCGACGCCGCCAGTATGGAAGGTCCGCATCGTCAACTGGGTTCCCGGTTCGCCGATGGACTGCGCGGCCATGATCCCGACCGCTTCTCCTAGTTCGACCGGCTTTCCAGTGGCGAGGGAGAGGCCATAGCACTGCTGGCACACTCCGAGCGGGGCATCGCACGTGAGGGGGGAGCGAACCCGCAACTCAGTGATTCCAGGGGTCGCCGAGATCAACTGCATCTCTCTCGTCCCCAGAAGGGTCCCGGCCGAGAGCTTCACGTCGTCACCCTCAACGATCTTCCGGTCGACCTTGACGTCGTCGGACAGCACCCGACCGAACACCCGGGATCGGATGTTTCGGATCGGACGGCCTCGCTCGTCGTTGGTCGCCACCCGAATGCTCTTGTCCGTCTCGCAGTCGGGCTGCTTGATGATCACTTCCTGGCTGACGTCGACCAGACGACGGGTCAGGTAACCGGAGTCTGCGGTTCGCAGGGCGGTGTCGGCCAGACCCTTGCGCACCCCGTGGGTGGAGATGAAGTACTCGAGAACGGAGAGACCTTCCCGGAAGTTCGACACGATCGGCCGCGGAATGATGTCGCCCTTGGGGTTGGCCACCAATCCTCGCATGCCGGCGATCTGGCGCACCTGCAACATGTTCCCGCGGGCACCGGATCCAACCATCATGTCGAGCGGGTTGAACTTCTCGGACTTGAGGTTCGCCTCCATCGCGTCCTTCACGTCATCAGTCGCTCTGGTCCAGATCTCGATCAGCTCCTGACGGCGCTCCTCTTCGGTCATGACTCCCTTGAGGAACTGCTGTTGCACCTTGTCGGCCATGATCTCGTACCCGGAGAGAATCTCTGCCTTGTTCCCCGGCGTCTTCACATCTTCGAGGCCAATGGTGAGACCGGCCTTGGTGGCATAGCGGAAGCCGAGATCCTTGATGGCATCGAGAGTCGTCGCCACGTCCGAACGTGGATAGTGCTCGATGACGACCTCGATCAACCTACCGATGTCGCCCTTCGAGAGCGCTGAGTTGATGTACGGGAAGTCGACGGGAAAGGCCGAGTTGACGAATGCCCGACCCAACGTGGTTTCGAAGATCTTCGTCCCGTCAACCGGCTCGTCGGTGATTAGCCCCCGAAGCGCGTTCTTGAACTGCTCGTGTCGCTCGGGGGTACCGGCGCGCTCGCCGACCCGAAGCTTGATCGGCGTGTGGAGACTCAGCTGCCCAAGGTCATAGGCCATGCTGGCTTCCTCCACCGTTCCGAAGACGCGGGGCTTACCGGCGCCGGTGACGGACTCCGACAGGTAATACATCCCGATCACCATGTCTTGGGATGGGGTGATGACCGGCCGGCCGTTCGACGGCCGCAGGACGTTGTTGGTGGACATCATCAGCACCCTTGCCTCGGCCTGCGCCTCAGCGGAGAGCGGGAGGTGGACTGCCATCTGATCACCGTCGAAGTCGGCGTTGAAAGCCTCGCAAACCAGGGGGTGAATCTGGATCGCCTTGCCCTCGACCAAGACCGGTTCGAAAGCCTGGATTCCGAGACGGTGCAAGGTCGGCGCACGGTTGAGCAACACCGGATGCTCCTGGATGACCTCGGAGAGAACGTCCCAGACCTGGGGCCGTTGCCGCTCCACCATCCTCTTGGCCGATTTGATGTTCTGGGCGTGGCCCTTTTCGGCCAGCCGCTTCATCACGAACGGCTTGAAGAGTTCGAGGGCCATCACTTTGGGCAGTCCGCACTGGTTCAGCTGGAGCTGGGGGCCCACAACGATGACCGAGCGTCCCGAGTAATCGACCCGCTTCCCGAGCAGATTCTGTCGGAACCGCCCTTGCTTTCCCTTCAACATGTCCGAGAGCGATTTCAGGGCGCGATTGCCGGGTCCCGTCACCGCCCGTCCCCGCCGCCCGTTGTCGAAAAGGGCGTCGACGGCTTCCTGCAGCATCCGCTTCTCGTTGTTGACGATGATCTCGGGAGCGCCGAGGTCGAGCAGCCTCTTCAACCGGTTGTTGCGGTTGATGACTCTTCGATAGAGGTCATTGAGATCGGAGGTGGCGAAGCGGCCACCGTCGAGCTGAACCATCGGACGGAGGTCCGGCGGGATCACCGGGACCGTCTCGAGGATCAGGTCGCGCGGCCGGTTCTTACCTTCCCAGAAGGGCCGTACGACTTTGATCCGCTGGGTCGCGCGCTGCCGCTTCTGGGCAGAGTTGGCACCCAGGTCTTGTTGGAGCTTGGCCAGCTCATCGTCGAGATTGAGGTGGTCGAGAAGGTTCTTCACCGACTCGGCCCCCATCCCGCCCTTGAAGTATTGGTCGTAGCGATCCGAGATCGCCCGCCAGAGTGGCTCGGACTCGACCAGGGTCTTCGGTTCCATCTTTCCGAAGATGTCGAAGGCATCCTGGATCAGCTCGATCTCGCGCTTGGCCCGCTCTTCCCGCTCGCGCATCTCTTTTTCGACCTCGCGCCGGCGAGCGGAGATCTCCTGGCCCTTGGCGCCGCCCTCTTCCATCTGCGCGAGCTCGACTTCAAGGCGCTCGAGTCGCTGTTGCTTCCACTGGTCGAACTCGTCCTGAATCACCTGCTTCTCCGCTTGCAGGTTTTCCTCGAGCTCGGAAAGGTCCTTGTGGCGCTTGTCGTGGTCGACGTCGGTGATCAGGTAGGCGGCGAAGTAGATCACCTTCTCGAGTTCCTTCGGTGACATGTCGAGCAGGTATCCGAGCCGGCTCGGCACGCCCTTGAAGAACCAGATGTGGGTGACCGGAGCCGCCAATTCGATATGGCCCATACGCTCGCGGCGAACCTTCGAGCGGGTGACCTCGACGCCACAGCGCTCGCAGATGATTCCCTTGTAGCGAATTCGCTTGTACTTCCCGCAATAGCACTCCCAGTCCCGCTGAGGACCAAAGATGCGCTCGTCGAAGAGACCCTCCTTCTCCGGACGGAGGGTGCGGTAGTTGATCGTTTCCGGCTTCTTGACCTCCCCGAACGACCAAGCGCGAATCTGGTCGCTCGAGGCGAGGCCAATTTTCAGTTCGTCAAAGACCTGATTTGCCAATTACTTCTCCTAAGCGGTCAATTGTCTGATGTCTGAAATCTGATATCTGATGTCTGGGCTAGTCGGCTTCCGGGCGCTCAGGCCGGGAGAGGTCGATGTTGAGTGATTCAGAGGGACGGAAGTCGTCGTCGAGATCACGCAGTTCAACCTCTTCGCCCGCGGCCAGCATTTCGACGTTCAGGCAAAGGCTCTGCATTTCCTTCACCAGCACCCGGAAGGACTCCGGGACGCCCGGTTCGGGAATGTTGTCGCCCTTGACGATCGCCTCGTAGACCTTGACCCGGCCCTGAACATCGTCGGACTTGATCGTGAGCAACTCCTGGAGGGCGTAAGCGGCGCCATAAGCCTCGAGGGCCCAGACCTCCATCTCGCCAAAGCGCTGGCCTCCAAACTGCGCTTTCCCGCCCAGGGGCTGCTGGGTGATCATCGAGTAGGGGCCGGTCGAGCGGGCATGGATCTTGTCGTCGACGAGGTGGACCAGCTTCAACATGTAGATGAAGCCAACCGTGACCGGGGTATCGAAGGGATCGCCGCTGCGGCCGTCGTAGAGCACAGCCTTGCCGGACTCGCCGACGAGCTGTATCCCGTCCCGATTGGGAAGCGAATTGGCCAAGACTGCAGCCAATTCCTCTTCGCGGGCGCCATCAAATACCGGGGTGGCGACCTTGGTCCAACCCTCGGTTCCGACCGAGGCGGGGCTGTCGGAGCGGAACGGTCTCCACCCGGCCGCGGCCGCCCAGCCAAGGTGGGTCTCCAGCACCTGACCGAGGTTCATTCGGGACGGGACGCCGAGCGGCGAGAGGATTATGTCGACCGGGGTGCCATCCTCGAGGAACGGCATGTCCTCCTCCGGGAGGATCTTGGAGATGACCCCCTTGTTGCCATGCCGCCCGGCCAGCTTGTCGCCTTCGGAGATCTTGCGGCTCTGGGCGACGTAGACCCGCACCAGCTCGTTGACACCGGGCGGAAGCTCGAAGCCCTCCGACCGCTTGAACACCTTGACTTGCGTGACCTTGCCCGACTCGCCGTGAGGGACCTTCAGAGACGTGTCGCGCACTTCGCGCGCCTTCTCTCCGAAGATCGCCCGGAGGAGCCTTTCTTCCGGAGTCAACTCGGTCTCGCCCTTGGGGGTGACCTTCCCTACCAGGTAATCGCCCGGTCCCACCTCGGCCCCGATGCGGATGATCCCGTCCTCGTCGAGGTTGGCGAGGATCTCCTCGGCGACGTTGGGGATGTCGCGGGTGATCTCCTCGGCCCCGAGCTTGGTGTCGCGGGCATCGATCTCGTGCTCTTCGATGTGGATCGAAGTCAGGAGATCGTCCTTCACCAGGCGCTCGGAGATGATGATGGCGTCTTCGAAGTTGTGACCCTGCCAGGGCATGAAGGCCACGAGCAGGTTGCGACCGAGGGCGAGCTCGCCCTGGTCGGTGGAGGGGCCGTCGGCGAGGACCTCGCCGGCCTTGACCTTGTCTCCCTCCCGCACCAGAGGCTTCTGGTTGATGCAGGTGCCTTGATTGGAACGGTCGAATTTGGCCAGCCGGAAGGTGTGCTTCCGGTTGTCCCGATCCTTCACGATGATGTGCTCGCCGGTGACCTCGATGACGTCCCCGGTCACCGTCGAAACGACCATGTCGCCTGAGTCCAAGGCGGCGCGGCCTTCCACTCCGGTCCCCACCAGGGGAGCATCGGAGCGCAGCAAAGGCACCGCCTGGCGCTGCATGTTGGACCCCATCAGGGCGCGGTTGGCGTCGTCATGCTCGAGAAAGGGAATCAGCGCGGTCGAGACCGAGATGATCTGCTTGGGGGAGACGTCCATGTAGTCGACCTGTGATGGGGTAACCGAGTCGACCTCGCTCCCCCTACGGACCAGGACCCGATCGTTGCGGAAGCGACCATCCTCGCGGAGTGGGGCATTGGCCTGGGCGATGACGTGACGCTCCTCCTCGGTGGCGGTGAGGTAGTCCACCTGATCGGTGACGCGACCTTTTTCCACCCGCCGATAGGGGGTCTCGATGAACCCATACCGATTGACCCGGGCATAGGTGGCCAGGGAACCGATGAGCCCAATGTTGGGACCCTCGGGAGTCTCGATCGGGCACATGCGCCCGTAGTGGGAGGGATGGACATCGCGCACCTCGAAGCCAGCCCGCTCTCGGGAGAGCCCGCCCGGTCCCAGCGCCGACAATCGGCGCCGATGGGTGAGCCCGGCCAGGGGGTTGGGCTGGTCCATGAATTGGCTGAGCTGGGAGGTGCCGAAGAACTCCTTGATCGAGGCCGTGACAGGCCGGATGTTGATCAGGCTCTGAGGGGTGATTGCATCCGGATCCTGGGTGGTCATGCGCTCCTTCACCACTCGCTCGAGACGAGTGAGGCCGACCCGCACCTGGTTCTGGATCAGTTCGCCAACGGTGCGAATGCGCCGGTTGCCGAAGTGGTCGATGTCGTCGATCGCCACCGGCACCTCGACTCCCCGATGGGTGACAACCGTGGGCTGGCGAGCGTGGAGGGCAACCAGATACTTGATCGTGTCGAGGATGTCCTCGTCACGGAGCATCTTGTTGTCGGGGTCGTTCACGTCGTTGAACTTCTGGGCCACCTTGTAGCGGCCGACCCGGGTGAGGTCGTAACGCTTGGGGTTGCGGAAAAGAGTCTGGATCAGGTTCTTGGCCGATTCGATCGTGGTGGGCTCCCCGGGACGGAGCTTGCGATAGAGATCAACCAAGGCTTCATCACGATCATGGGCGGTGTCGCGCTCGATCGTGTTCTTGATCGACTCCGCCCCGTCGAAGAGGTCGAGGATCTCCTGGTCGGTCTCGGCGATGCCGAGAGCTCGCAAGAAGGCGGACACATACTGACGTCGCTTGCGATCGACTCTCACGCCGATCGTGTCCCGCTTGTCGGTGTCGAACTCCAGCCAGGCCCCGCGTCCGGGGATGATCCGGCCCGAATAGATCTTGCGATCCGAGCCTTTGTCGTCGGCCTCGTCGAAATAAACGCCGGGCGAGCGAACCAGTTGGGAGACCACTACCCGCTCGGTCCCGTTGATGATGAACACGCCGTGCTCGGTCATGATCGGGAAGTCGCCCAAGAAAACTTGCTGCTCCTTGATCTCCCCGGTGCCCCGATTCATGAAGCGAGCGGTCACAAAGAGCGGCTTGGCGTAGTTCTGGTCGCGCTCTTTGCACTCCTCGAGGGAGTGGGGGGGATCGCCAAAGCGATGATCGGTTAGTTCGAGGGCGAGAGAACCGGTGAAGTCCTCGATGGGCGAGATCTCCTCGAAGATTTCTCGCAAGCCCTCATCGATAAACCATTGAAAAGATTCGTGCTGGACAGCCAGAAGATCGGGCAGAGGCAGGACCTCCGGGATCTTGGCAAAGGACAAGCGTTCGGCCACGCGCGAAGCCAACGGGGATCCTCCTTGGGGGTGGTTCAGGGACAGGCAATGGGGATGCTAGCAGACGCGCAAGCAAACCCCAAACAGAGGATCTGATCATTCCGGCCGTGCGGGAAGCACGGTCCGGTGGTTCCGGAGAACGGAGGTCACTCTATCGCAAGATCGGGAAATTCGTCAAGGGCTTGTCCGAACTTGTGGCGTTTACCGTACGGTTGGTGGACACGCCCTCGCTTCCGTCCCCTCTGCGGCGCACCGCCACCAATCTGATCTCGGTTCGGGCTGAGGCCGTCCTCACCCGGTGGGCGAGGCAGTTTCGCTCCCTCGAAGAGGACACCGGGCTCTCGGTTGAACGGATCGAGTTGTTGGCCGCCTTGGAGAAGGCCGGGCTCGGTCAGAACGTGAGCCAGCTGACGGTAAGCGAACTTGCCGACGCGCTCTCGGTGAGCCGACCCGCCATCACCCGCATGGTGCTGATGCTGGAGGAGGCCGGGTTCGTCAAGAAGCTCGAAAACGCACTCGACGGACGCAGCGTCGTGGTCCGCCTCACTCCGGCCGGGAGACGGATGGTGAACAAGGCGAGGGCAAATCGAGTGCGAGCGATGGCGTCGCGGCTTCGGGGACGTAGCGAACGCGAGCTCGGCCAGCTAGTCCAGGGCCTTCGAATCCTCGAAGAGATGCTGGAGGACTAGCGCGCAGCCGGTTTGAGGTTGCTCAGCCGATCGAGGGCCGCGGCCAGGGTTGGCTCGTCTTTGCAGAAGGCGAATCGAACCAGGCGCTTGGCGACCCGCGGGTCGTGATAGAAGGCGCTGGGAGGAATGGCGGCTACCCCCACCTCATCGATCAGGCGGTGGACGAAGGCGACGTCGTCGCGGTCCCCAAACCGGGAATGGTCCGCCATCAAGAAATACGTGCCCGCCGGCATAAAGACTTCAAAGCCAAGTCGATCCAGGCCGTTGGCCAGAAAATCCCTCTTCGCCTGGTAGGAGTTCCTTAGTTCTTGGTAGTAGGAACTCGGTGCGCCGAGAGCCACCGCCGCCGCATATTGGAGCGGGGTGGCCGTGGCGAAGGTGAGAAACTGGTGAGCCGCGCGCACAGCCGCGGTGAGATCGGCGGGCGCCACGGCCCAGCCCACTTTCCATCCGGTGAGGGAGAAAGTCTTGCCGAGCGAGGAAAGGGTGATCGTTCGTTCCCACATTCCATCCATCGAGCCGAGCGAGATGTGCTCGCCTTCATAGACCATGTGCTCGTAGACCTCATCAGTGATTGCGACCAGGTCATGGCGTCGACAGACCTCGGCGACTGCTTCCAACTCTTCGGAGAGGAACACCCGCCCGCTGGGATTGTGCGGGGTGTTGATCACGATGGCTCGAGACTTATTGGTGACCAAGGACTCCAGCTTGTCGGGGTCAAGACGAAAATCTGGAGGCTGCAGCGTCAGGAACTGCGGTTGGGCGCCGGCGAGGGCCACGTCGGCCGGATAGGCGTCGTAGGTGGGCTCGATCAAGATGACCTCATCCCCGGGCTGTAGAACTCCGAGGAATGCGGCCGCCAGAGCTTCCGTGCAACCCGACGTGACCGTGACGTGGAGCGCCGGCTCGATCTCGCCGAGAGTCGGGCGATAGCGCTCGGCGATTGCGGCCACCAAAGCCGGCAATCCATTAGTGGGGGCGTATTGGCCCATTCCCCGATGGATCGCCTCGATGGCGGCCTCTTTGACGAAGTTCGGTCCGTCGAAGTTGGGAAAGCCCTGACCGAGATTGATCGCTCCGGCCTTGACGGCCCGCGAGGTGATGTCGGCGAAGATGGTTGACCCGAACGGCTCCAGGCGCTCATTGAATCTGCTGACCTTGGGCGCCACCCGCGCAGGCTAGGGTGGCGGCATGGCACCCAAGCCATTGGGCGTCCATGGCTCCCGGGGGAGTTCACGCCGGGGACGGCTGATCTTGGGAGCTGTCCTTCTCTTCACGCTGCTTCCGATGCCGGCCCGCGCCGACGGCGGCGGAGACGTCGAAGCCACGTATTCGGAGTCAAACGGCTGCGGTGTCCCTCGACTTTTTTCGGCCCTCGCCCGCAACCAGGGCGGATTGGCCGATTCCGAGCCTTTGCGAGGTCCATTCGGCGCCATGTTCGGGAGAACCATCGGCCAGGCCCGGGCAGCCACGGTTTCCTGGCCGGTGCCCTTCGGCGGAGGGCTCACGGTGAGGGTCCATGCCCGGGCCCTCGCCGCTTTCAACCAGGTGTCCGCCAACCTCGCCGCGGCGGGCAGTAGCTATCCAACTAGATCCGGCGAGACCTTCGGCTTCACCGCC
>DATFFB010000161.1:0-4858 GCA_035250485.1 Acidimicrobiia bacterium | reverse complement strand
CAAACTCCTATCAAGCTACGCCGGCCGGTCTTGCGCGATTGGCGGGCCGCAGTACTAACGCGAGCCATCCCCAAAGGAGGCAGCAAGAATGTGAGCGAACCCGCCAATCAAGCGATCAGTGTGACACTGACGCAAGAATGGAATGTGGTCGGTTACGCCCGCGCTCATCCCGTTCGCAGCGGCATCATCGCCGTGGGCGGCCTCATTCTCGGTCTGGTGGCCTTTCTGGTCACCCAGGTCTGGTTCACCTTCGATGCGGTGGCCACCGAGTCCTTCGATCCGGGCCAAGCCTCGCTGGCGCTGGAGAGCCGATCCGAGGCCGAAGTGGTGGCTGCCATCATCGAGGCTCAGAACCGGGAGGCTCGATTGCGCGAGGCGCGCCGCGACCTGATCCCACCCGATCTCGAAACCGAGTTGCTGGCCCTGCGCTCCGCGGCCCTGAGGCGCCCGCCCTACACCAACCGCGCCGCCATTGGCATCGCTCTCCCCGACGAGATGTTCGATGCATACCTCGGGGTGGGAAGCGATGCCTCCGGGTCCAGAGCAGACACGATCGTCTTCGCGCTCGCCCCCACCGATGGAGCCGCCCCAATTCTCGTTTCGATACCCCGCGACCTCTATGTCCGAAATCCATGTACCAATGGTTGGAGTCGCATCAACTCCGGTCTCGGCGGATGCGAAGGGTTCGCCAGTGGAACCGAGCTCATCGCCCTCATGGTCGAGGGCTACACCGGGATTCCGGTCGACCATGTGGCCCGAGTCAACTTTGATGGCTTTGCGTCCCTGGTCAACGCCCTCGGGGGGACCTCGATCTGCACCGACTACCCCGCTCGCGACCCGCGCTCGGGACTCGATCTTCCCGGGGGCTGTATCTGGGCTGACGGCTACACCACGCTCGCCTGGGCCAGGTCCCGGCATACCGAATCATTGATCGACGGCCAGTGGCAGGTCGTGGCCGGATCCGACTTCGATCGTCAGCGTCGCCAGCAGGACATTCTTTTTCAGCTAGCCCGCAACCTCGCCAACTTCGACTCCCTCGGCTCTCTCGGATCTCGCCTGGAGGCGGTGGCCGGAGCGGTCAGGGTCGACTCGGGCTGGTCATTCGGGGACGCGGTGGCGACCGCCTGGAGATACCGGGGCATCGGCAGGGATGGCGTTAATCGCATTGCGGTGAAGGTGAGCGACATGCGCACGTCAGCGGGCGAATTGGTGCTCTCTCCGGCGGTGAACTTCAACGATCTCCTGGCTTCGGTTTACGCCGCCGCCGCCCGGTAATGAACCGCATCGGGATCGATGTCGGTGGAACCAAGATCGAAGGCGTGATCCTCACCGACGCCGGCGCTGAGCGAGGTCGCCTGCGGGTGGCGACTCCGCAGGGGGACTACGAGGCAACCGTCGACCGTATCTCCGGGCTCGTCGACCAACTCGAGGCGGCCCACGGTCGAACGCCAGGAGCCATCGGGATCGGGACACCGGGAGCCATCGACCCCTCGACCGGTCTCCTCAAGAATTCGAACTCCGTCGCGCTCAACGGCCGGCCCTTCGACCTCGATTTGGAGAAGGCCCTGGGACGGCCGGTGATACTTCGAAACGACGCCGATTGCTTCGCGCTCTCGGAAGCCCGCGACGGGGCGGCTGCTGGCGCGGCTGTCGTATTCGGCGTCATCATCGGCACCGGGGTGGGGGGAGGAGTCGTGGTTGGGGGCCGAGCCCTGTCGGGACCAAACGCCATCGCTGGGGAGTGGGGTCACAACCCCTTGCCGTGGCCGCGGGATGATGAGCGCCCCGGACCCGAGTGCTACTGCGGGTTGACCGGATGCATCGAGACCTTTCTTTCCGGGCCCGGCTTCGCCGCTCCATCCGGGGCTCGGGCGGCAACCGATGTGATCAGCGCCGCGCGCCAGGGCGACTCGGCAGCCGCGGCTCAACTAGATCTCTACTGCGATCGCCTGGCTCGCTCGCTCGCCACCATCATCAATGTCCTCGATCCCGACGCCATCGTCCTCGGCGGGGGGATGAGCAACACCGACGAGATCTACCAGCGCGTCCCCGACCTCTGGGCCCGGTACGCATTCACTCCCACCGTCGCCACCCGCCTCCTCAAAAATCGACACGGGGACTCGAGTGGGGTCCGAGGCGCCGCCTGGCTGGTCGGGTAAGGATGTTGAAACCAACGGAGCTAGGTGTTGACCACCACGACCGGGCATGGACAGGCGCTGAGGATTCGTTCCACCCGGGGCCCGAGGAAGAGGCGGGAGGAAACCGCCCTCACCCCGGTACCGAGGACGACCAGATCGGCGTTGATCCGCCGGGCCGTCTCCAGAATGGCCTCTTCGGGTGCCGGTCCAATTCGGACCTCGGTCTCGCTGGCGATTCCCAGGGACTCGCCCATCTGCCGCAAAACCTCGGTCAGCTGACGCCCGATCTCGAGCTTGGTAGTAGCCCGGTCGGTTCCGGTGGCGAGGGTCGAACTGTCGGGAGAGACGACATGAACCACAGTTACCAGGGCATCGGGCTCGGCCACGACGTAAGCCAATTCGGCGGCCCTCCGGCTATAGGAGGTGCCGTCGGTCGGAATCACAATCCGTCGCGGCCGCCAATCCGAGTCGACCGCCGCTCCCCGCACCACCAGCGAGGGAATCCCCACCAACCGAACAATCTCGTCAACCACCCCGCCGAAAAGCGCCTCGGAGGTCGAATCGACCTCGCGGGCACCGAGGACGACGAGGTCGTAGTCACGCTGGGCTTCATTGAGAACCGCCGCTACCGGATCGGCGTCCTCCACCACTCGCTTTGTCACACTGGTGTCGGACCCGAACAGCGGCTCTAGTTGATTCAAGAAATCGACTGATTGCGCTCTTTGGTCGCGTGTGGCTACCGACAGAAGGGTCACCGCCAGACCGTGATCGCGGGCCAGATGCCCGAGCAGCACGGCTTCAATGGTTTGAGCTCCGCCATGGATGCCGCCTCGAGGCCGCACAGGAAGAAGGACACGGCGGATGCCTGATACGAGCGACCCGGCCGCGGCTTCCTCACGTCGAAGGCGAACCGCCTCGTCGCCTTCCGGCTCGACTCTGCGCATCACGAATCGAAGTGCGAAAGGGGCCATGAGCGACGTGACCACGGCCATGACGACCACCATGGAATAAACCGGTTGACCAAGTATCCCGAGCCCCAGGCCGATGGAAGCGACGATGATCCCCACCGCCCCGCGAGCATTGAGGCCGCTTCCGAACGCCAGCGCGGTCCAATGTCCCTGCCGGGCGAGGTACCGGGCGCCGAGATAGGCGCCGATCGTCTTCGAAGCGGTCGCCACCCCCACCACCAGCAAAGTAAGCCAGAGGAGTCGGGGCTGCGCGAGACCGGTGATGTCGACCTTGAGGCCGGCAATGGCGAAGAAGATCGGCCCGAAGATTCCCAGCGCAAGACCCTCCAGCTTCTGGGGTACGTCAGCCGGGAGTCGTCGCATTCGGCCGAAAAGGATCCCGATGGCAAAGGCGCCCAGGACCGGCTCTAAGCCCAGCGCCTGGGTGAAGGCTCCCCAGGCGAAGGCGAGAGTCACGACCAACGTCAGCAGCCGGTTCTCACTCGTCATCCGATCCTGAACAATGGCCAACGAACGCGTCACGATGTAGCGCCCGAGCAAAGCCGAGACCGCGACGAACCCAACGACGGTGAGGACCGCCTGCACGATGGCACTGGGGACCACCCGACCGAGAGCTGCGAGGGAGGTCACGATGCCCAGCAGAGTCCACCCGGTGAGGTCATCGATCATGGCCGAGGCGATCATGGTTTGGCCGGCGTCGCGACGCATGAGCCCGAGATCGCGTAGAACCTTTGCCAGAACCGGGATCGCCGTGATCGACAACGCTGCGGCCAGGAAGAGAGCAAAGATCAGGCGATCTCCGGGTCCGGGGATCAAGTCCGAGGGAAACAGATAGCCGAGAAGAAGTCCCCCGAGGAGGGGAAGAACGAGGCCTCCGATGGCGGCGGCGAAGGCAATCCGTGCCTTCTGTCTGATCAGTGCCATATCTGTCTCGAAACCGATCACAACCAGCAGGAACATGACGCCGATGAGGCCGACCACTTCGAGCAGATGTCCCTGAGTGGCGTTCTGGGGAACCGTCCAGCTGCCGAGCGTCGGGCTGATCGCTCCGAGCACCGAAGGACCGAGGAGAACGCCGGCCAGAATCTCGCCGATCACGCTGGGCTGGCCAAGTCGCGAACTCAACTCGCCCAGGCCGCGGGCGGCCACAAGGAGAACGGTGATCATTACCAGCAGGTGGAGGATGTCGCCGTGAGGGGCGGCCGAGAACGTGCCGCTCATCCAGTCCTTTGGTCGGACAACTTGATCGACGCCAGCCTCTCGAACACCACGTCGGTATTGACAAGAAACGCCTCCGGACGAAAGCAATCTCGGAGAGCCTGAGGCGACAGGCTCACGCGGGGGTCGTCGGCCATCAGCTTTTGAAAATCGCTTCCTTGGTCCCAGCTCTGCAAAGCATTCTCCTGCACGAGGCGATAAGCCTCATCTCGACCGACGCCCGCCTCCACCAAGGCCAGCAGCACCTTCTGGCTGTAGACCAAACCCCGAGTGGCCTCGAGGTTGGCTTTCATCCGCTCCCGGTCGATTATCAACCCCTCGAGCAGATCCTTCATCTTCTCGAGCATGTAATGGAGCAGCAGGCTGGCGTCGGGCAGGGCAACTCTTTCCGCGGAGGAGTGGCTGATGTCCCGCTCGTGCCAGAGAGCGACGTTTTCGAGACCCGTGGAGGCGTAGCCACGGAGCAATCGGGCCATCCCGGTGATGCGCTCGGAGACAACGGGATTTCGCTTATGGGGCATGGCCGAAGAGCCC
>DATFFB010000160.1:0-21477 GCA_035250485.1 Acidimicrobiia bacterium | reverse complement strand
ACCTCAAAGCCGCTCTCGAGCGAGAGGCGCTTCGGGCTCTGCCCGGAATGGGGAAGACCTCTGAGGAAAAGATCGCTCGGGCGATCGAGCGGTTGGGATTACACGGCAAGGATCGGCGGACACCAATCGCCGAGGCCTGGCCGGTGGCCGTCGGATTGGCGACCGAGCTGGCCGCGATCGATGGGGTCACAGCGGCGGTCCCGGCCGGCTCCCTGCGTCGCCTGGCAGAGACCATCGGAGATATTGACATCGTGGTGGCGGCAGACGACGCCCAGCCGGTCATGGATGCGGTTTCGAGTCATCCCTCAGCCCAATCGGTGGTCGGCCGCGGGGAGAAGAAGACCTCGGTCATTACGCGGTCGGGAATCCAGATCGATGTTCGGGTGGTGGCGCCTTCCCAACTGGGAGCGGCCCTTCTCTACTTCACCGGTTCAAAGGCCCACAACATCTCCCTCCGCCAGCGAGCGATCGATCGCGGCTGGCTGCTCAACGAATACGGACTTTTCGAGGACGAGGTGGTCATCGCCGCCGAGACCGAAGAGTCGATCTACCAGGCTCTCGACCTCCCGCTCCTCCCCCCTCCCATCCGCGAGAACAGTGGTGAGATCGAGGCGGCCGCCAAGGGAACCCTTCCCACCCTCGTCTCACTCGGCGAGATCAAAGGCGACCTTCACTTCCACTCCGATCGCTCGGGCGATGGGCGCTCGACCCTGGAGGAGATGGTGTCCGCGGCCGCGGCTCGGGGCTATCACTATTTGGCGATTACCGAGCACGGTGAGGACCTCGCCATCAACGGGTCGAGCCGGGAGCAGATGCTCGCTCACCGCGAACGGATTCGGACGCTCAACGAGCAATACCCGGATATGACGCTGCTGTATGGATGCGAACTCAACATCAGTCCCACGGGGGAGCTCGACTACGACCTCGACTTCCGATTGCTATTCGACTGGTGCGTCGCCTCGGTTCATTCCTCCTTCGACCTGAGCGCCGAGCAGCAGACGGCGCGTCTTTTGCGAGCAATGTCCGATCCGGCCGTAAACGTCATTGGCCATCTCACGGGTCGCTACATCGGGCGGCGTCCCGGAATCGAACTCGAACTCGACGCAGTGCTCGAGGGACTGGCCGTTTCAGGCGTGGCCCTGGAAGTCAACGGCGCCCTCGATCGTCTGGACGCGTCCGCGGAGACCATTCGCCGGGCCGTAGGCGCAAGCGTCAAGCTCGTGATCTCGACCGACTCCCACCACATCTCCGACCTCCGTCGCATGGAGTTTGGGGTGGCCAACGCCCAGCGGGGCTGGGCGGCCGCGGCCGATGCCGTCAACACCCTCGACTCCCCAACCTTCCTCGACTTCGCCCGCTCCCGCCGCTAACCGCGTAGGATCGCGCCGCCCAAGATGGAATGATTTGGCCGGGGGTTTTCACGCCAGAATGAGATGGTTGGTTGTCGCGCTCGTCCTCTCCGCCTGTAGTCCGGCGGTAACCGAGACGGTGACACCTCCCTCGCCACCAGCGACCACCACCTCCACCCCTGCTCTCAGCACCTCCACCGTGCCCCCCGCGCGGCCGACCCGGCTGCGAGGGGGAGGGACGGCTTGGCGCCAGGCGGTCGCCAACGTCTACGGACCAGCCTGTGACGGCGATCGGTCGCTGGTGCCTCCCGAGATGACGGACTGGGCGATGGCAGAGGATTGTCCTGCCGATGGCCAGGCCTCGAGCGCCATGATCGCCGGCACCACCGTCGCGGTGGCGGTGCTCGGAAACGACGTGCTTTACGGTTTCGATCAGGGGAGCGGATTCCAAATCGTCGCCGCCCGGGTGCCATCGTTGGAGGGTGCCTACTACGGCGCCCTTCCCAAGACGGTGGCGGTGATCGGCTCCGATGCCCGGCCCGGCGAGGAGGCCGCCTCTTCACGGGCCGACAGCATCCACATCTTCACCCTCGACGGCCAAGGACGGGGGGCGATCGTCGGTGTCCCCCGCGACTCCTGGGTCGATTACGCCGGCGGGGGAAGAGGGAAGATCAATGGCTCGCTATCACTTGGGGGGCCCGACCTCTTCCTCCAGACCCTGGCCAACGTCACCGGCCTCAACTACGACGGCTATCTCCTCACCGGGTTCGAGGGCTTCCAGGAATTGTGGGGAAATGTCCTCGGCGGAGCCAACCTGGAACTGGACTCCGGTCTGGTTGACCGCTCTTCCGGAGCCAACTTCAGCGCCGGGTTTCAATACTTCAACGGCCCCCAGGCGCTCTCTTTCGCCCGCGCCCGGAAAAATCTCGCCGGAGGTGATCTGCAACGGTCGTTGAACGGCGGAATGCTCTTGCAAGGGGCACTGAGCACCGCTCAGCACCTCGGACCGCTCGCCCTCCCATCCCTGATGCAACGAGGCTGGCCCTGGCTGGTCACCGATCTCACCGCTGGCGAAATCCTCGGCCTCGCCGCCCTCGCCACGGATACTCCCCTTACCGCCCTTGCCAACGCAGTGGCACCGGGGAGGATCGGCACCGCCGGTGCCGCCTCGGTGGTCTACCTCACTTCGGGTGCCGGGGAGATGTTCGGCGATCTTCTCGATGGTTCCCTCGGCGCTTAAAGCGATGGATTCTGATCGGGAGTTGATCACCGGAGAGACAGTGTCCGCCGACGACTTGGCGGCGATGATGTCTGAGGTCTTCGGCGATCGGGAGCCGCCGGTCACGGCTCGCGCCGACGAGGGCTCGGTCACCCGCCTGGTCAACCTGGGCGGCCGGGAACGCCTCGTTTCCTTCAACGACACAACCCGACTTGGCCGGCGACCGCGGGCGCTCGACGCGGC
Organism: Acidimicrobiia bacterium; assembly: GCA_035250485.1. GTDB lineage: Bacteria > Actinomycetota > Acidimicrobiia > Spongiisociales > ZC4RG35 > JACCTH01. The sequence continues at coordinate 18,666 of DATFFB010000160.1, read as the reverse complement.
GCTGGAGCAGGGCCTGCCGGTGGTCGCCTTGATTCGCCACGGTCGCACTGCCGCCAATTTGGCGGGGCGCTGGCAAGGCAGCATGGATGATGTACTCGATGAGATTGGCGAGAAGCAGGCGGCCGCGCTTTTCGGTTGGTACGGCGGTTTGGCATCGGTATGGACGTCGCCGGCGCGGAGAGCGGCCGCCACCGCGGCAGCCCTCCACTCGACGCCGAGCCATCACCCCGATTTGGTGGAGCTCAATTTCGGCAAGTGGGAGGGTCTCACCACCGAGGAGATCCGGGCCACAGGAGGGCTCTTCGATCAGATCTTCGTTGATGGAAGCGATCACCCACGAGGCGAGACGGGAGAGACCTGGGCCCTTCTCGAGCGACGTATGCGAAGGGCTCTTGAGGAGATCGAGCCGGCCGGAGGAAAGATCACCGGAGTTGTCACCCATGGCGCCGCGATCCGGGCGGTAATCACATCTCTCACCGACGGGGGATGGCAGGGTGCCGCCAACCTCCTCACGCCCGCCAATACTTCCGTCACCCATTTGGTGATGGGGGATCCCCCGACCGTGGTCGATTACGGGCTCGCACCCCATCTGGACGACTCGCTGCGATGACGCGTTACGACTCGCGCCGCTATGCGCTCATCAATCGCTGGAACCCGCGCAACTTCGAGATCATCCGTGATTGGGTAAAGCCAAAACCCGGTGATCGTGTCCTCGACGTCGGTTGTGGCAGGGGGCATTTGGTGAATGCATTGCGGTCGGTGGGGGTCGACGCCGAGGGCATCGATCTCAACCCCAATGCGGCCGAGGTGGCGATGGTGCCGCAGGTCAGGACCATGTCGGCGACGTCACTCGACTACGGGGACGGATACTTCGACGCCATCGTGTCCTTCCACGCCGTCGAGCACATCCCTGATGTCAAAGCGGCACTCGGCGAGATGGCCCGGGTGGTGCGGCCCGCCGGCAAGGTCTTGTTGATCTATCCAGCTGAACCGGTGCGCGGTTTGTTTGCCGTTCCAACTGCTGTGATCCTGCACGGCAATCCCCTCAAAGCTCGACAGGTTCACGTCCACAAGCTCAATCCCGGCCGGGTAGAGAAGTTGCTCTGGGGCGCCGGGCTCACCCCGCTCCGATCCCAGCGTCGCCTCTGGCCGTCACCCGAATACGCCACCCTGTCCGAAAAGCCGGCCGACCCAGGGCTGTAACCATTGCGCAACGACGGTGACAGCCAGGAGAAGGGAGCTTTCCGATCGACGCCTTAATCCTGCTTGCCGGCGGTAGCGGAAGTCGCATTGGCGAGACGGAGAACAAGGTCTACGCGAAGGTCGGAGGACGGCCTCTCCTCTGGTACCCATTGCAAACGGTCGCCCACTTCGAAGAATCGGTGAGGGTCGTGGTGGTGATTCGCCCGGAGGATGAAGACAGCGCATCCGCTTTGGCGGCCGAGTTCGGGATCCGACCGACGTTGGTTCGCGGGGGGCCGACCCGACACGCCAGCGAACGGCTTGGAATCGAAGCCGTCGCCGATGAAGTGGGAGGCGACGGGTTGATCGGGATCCACGATGGGGCGCGGCCTTTTTTGACCGTCGATCTCTGGCAATCCTGTGCCGAGGCGGCCACCGCCCACGGAGGAGCGGTTCCAACTCTCGATGCCGGCCCGCTCTATCGCCTCCAGCGAGATGACTTGTCATCGCTAAAGAATGGAATCTGTAGAGCGCAGACCCCGCAGGTTTTTAGGGGCGGAGAACTGCTGCAAGCGTTTCGGCGGTCCACGGGGGCGGCACTCGATACGTCGGAGACCATGTTGCGCTCCGGCGACGTGCCGATTGCGGCCGTGCCAGGCGACCCACGCAACATCAAGGTGACATATCCGGCCGATCTCGATCGAGCTTCTCGCCTCGCCGCGTCGTGGCGAGCAGGCCGGTGGTTAATTTGAAGGCGGTCCTTGTGGCCGTCGTTGGTAGAGCCAAATCCAAAGGCCAATGTGGGCGGCGATCCCCACGCCCAGTACCACAGCCACAATCGGATAACCGAGGATTAGGGCCACTATCGAGGCCACCACTGCTCCAACCACGAGCGTCGTCCGAACTCCGTTGAGGGGACCGAACATCAGGCCTTCTTCGCCGTCTTGTTCTTGGAAGCGGTTGCCGACTTGCGAGCCCGCTTCTTGGTGCCGCTCTTCTTCGTCGGCGATGCTTTCTTGGCTGATGTCTTGGCGCCGGCCTTTCGGGGCCGGGACCCGTCCTCTGCGGCGAGACGATCCCGGCGGGCCGCCAGTAACTCGAGGGCCCTCGCCAGGTCGATCTTCTCGTCGTCGTCACCCGTCCTCAGCGAGGCGTTGACCTCCCCATCGGTCACATACGGGCCATAGCGTCCGCTCCGCACCGAGACGGTCTTCCCGTCGGCGGTGACGCCGATTTCCCGTCCCGAAGTGCCACCTTGCCCACGGCGCCCTCGCCGGGTTGGAGGCTGGCTAAAGAGCGCCAGCGCCTCGGCGAGGTCAACGGTGAAAAGCTGCTCTTCGGTCTGCAGAGAACGATTCTCAGATCCCCGACTCAGGAAAGGCCCGTACCGGCCATTGAGAGCCAATACCTCCTCACCGGTCTCAGGATCGATACCCACCAGTCGGGGAAGGGTGAGAAGTTGCAGGGCTTCTTCAAGTGAGATGGAGTCGAGGCTCATGGCTTGAAAGAGTGAGGCCGTCTTCGGTTTTTCCTTGCCATCGCTCTCACCAAGTTGCACGTAGGGTCCAAAACGACCGCTTTTGGCGATGACCGTAAGACCGCTTTCGGGATCGGTGCCCAAAATCTTCTCGCCGGAGGGCTGCTCTTCGAGCAGCTCGATCGCCTTCTCGATCGTGAGCTCGTCGGGAGGCAAATTGTCCGGGATCGAGGCCCTGTCCTCGAGCCGCTGGATGTAAGGCCCGTACCGGCCCACCCGGACGACGATATCCCGGCCCTGATCGTCGAAACCGAGAGGAATCGAATTGACTTCGCGGGCGTCGATGCTCTCCAAGCGGTCCACCACCTGCTGGCGTAGCCCCTCCGGTCCGAGGTAGAAGCGAGCAAGCCAGGGAGTGGTTTCCTCCTCTCCCTCGGCAATTCGATCGAGATCGTCCTCCATCCGGGCCGTGAAGGCGTAATCGACGAGGTCTTCGAAGTTCTGCTCGAGCAAGGTCACCACCGCAAAAGCGGTGAACGTCGGGATGAGAGCTTGTCCCCTCTTCCAAATGTATCCCCGCTCCTGGATGGTCTCGAGTATCGAGGCATACGTCGAAGGCCGGCCGACTCCCAGGTCCTCCAACTGACGAACCAATGACGCCTCGGTGAATCGGGCGGGGGGCTTGGTGCTGTGGCCCGTTGCTTCGAGTTCGACCACGGTTAAGGGGTCGCCCTGGTGCAGTGGAGGTAACGGGGTCTCTTGATCGTCGAGGGCAGCTTCGGGATCATCCGAGCCTTCGACATAGGCGCGGAGGAATCCCGGGAAGGTAATAGTGCGACCGCTGCCGGCGAATTCTGAGTCCGCCCCCTCCCTGCTGACTGCACCGAGCCTTACCGCCACCGACTCGCCGAGGGCGTCTTTCATCTGCGAGGCCACGGTCCGTTTCCAGATGAGCTCGTAGATGCGGGCTTCGTCTTCGCTCACCTCTCGTTCCACCTGGGCGGGCGTTCGGAACCGATCGCCTGCTGGGCGGATGGCCTCGTGCGCCTCCTGGGCGTTCTTCACCTTGTTGGCGTATGTGCGGGGCTTCGCCGGCAGGTATTCGGACCCGAACAGCGATCCAATCTGAGATCGGGCGGCGGCAATGGCGGACTCGGACAGCGCCGTGGAATCGGTGCGCATATAGGTGATGTAGCCCCCCTCGTAGAGACGCTGGGCGATGCGCATCGTGCGGGAGGCTGAGAAGCGCAGCTTGCGTTGTGCCTCCTGCTGCAGGGTGGAGGTGCGAAAGGGGGGATAAGGGCTGCGCCGGTAAGGCTTTGACTCCACCGAGCGCACCGCAAAATCCGACCCTTCCAGGCTGGCGGCCAGGGCGCGAGCTGTCGCTTCGTCGACCAGCACCACTCCATCCGTTTGCAGTTGACCGTTGGATCCGAAGTCGGAACCGTTGGCGACCCGAACCCCGTCGATGGCCACCAGGGTCGCCGGGAACTGGATCTGGTCTGCGTCGGTGGCGAAGGTCCCGAGCAGGTCCCAGTAGCCGCTCGAGACGAAGCTCATCCGCTCTCGCTCCCGCTCGACGATCATCCGTACGGCGACGCTCTGCACCCGTCCCGCCGAAAGCCCAGTTTTCACCCGCCTCCAGAGCACGGGTGAGACTTCGTATCCGTAGAGCTTGTCGAGAATTCGACGGGCCTCCTGAGCATCCACCAGCTGCTGATCGATGGCTCGCGGGTTTTCGAACGCGGCCTGGATTGCTCCCTCCGTGATCTCGTGGAAGACCATTCGCTTGGGCGCCGTCTTGGGCTTGAGCACTTCCGTCAAGTGCCAGGCGATCGACTCTCCTTCGCGATCCTCGTCGGTGGCGAGATAGAGCTCGTCGGCTTTCTTGAGGGCCTCGCGGAGCTTCTTTACCTGGGCCTTCTTGGCGGGATGGATCACGTAATAGGGGACGAACCCCGATTCGACGTCGACCCCGAATTGGGCCCAGTACTTGTCCTGGTGCTCGGCCGGCAGGTCCTTTTTGGCAGCCAGGTCGCGGATGTGGCCCATCGATGCTTCCACCGCCACGTCATCGCCCAGGAAGCGGGCGATGGTCCTGGCTTTGGCTGGTGATTCGACGATTACAAGCTTCATGGCGTGGCCGGTCCCTTTTTTCACTGTCTACCGTCTGGCGTCAACTGTCAAGCTCTAGCTCTGCGGCACATGGACACCATTTCTGAACTGCGTGGCCGGGATCTGATCAGGAAGGGCCCTTTCGCCCGTATCTGGTGGTCGCAGGCGATCTCCTCCCTGGGCGACTGGGTGACGCTCTTCGCCAGCTTCGCTCTTGCCGCCAGGATCTCGGGCGGGGGGAGGGGGGCCAGCCTCGGAATCCTCGTGCCGCTGATCGGGAGGATCCTCCCCGCGCTGGCACTGGGATTCGTGGGCGGGGTCCTGGCCGATCGTTGGAGCCGGAAGGCGACCCTGCTGGTGAGCGACCTGGGCCGGGCCGTCCTGGCCGGCGGGTTTCTTTTCGTCGACAACTTCCGGCAGCTATTTGTCCTTACGTTCGTCACCGAGCTCCTGTCGATGGTGCGCCAGCCGGCGCGCGAGGCTGTGGTTCCGAATTTGATCCCTGAACGGCATCTGCTGACCGCCAACGGCCTCTCCCTGCTCTCGAACTATGGAACTGCTCCCATCGGCTCCGCACTCTTCGCCGGTTTGACGGAGGTCGGATCGCGGCTCCCCGAGTTTGGGAGCTTCGGCCCATCTATCGGCGCCGCCTTCGTCTTCGATGCCTTCACGTTCCTGGCCTCAGCGGCGATCGTCCTCTTTACGAACGTTCCAGAGGTCAGGATCCCCCGGGCGCGGCAGGCTCGCACCCGGACCGACTTCCGGGCTCCCTGGCGCGACCTGGTCGACGGCTTTCGCTTCGTCACCCGCAGGGGTCCCATTCGGAGGATGATCTTGGGGATGGCGGCGGGACTGTTCGGAGGAGGGGCGCTATTTGTCATCGGCCAGCCATTTGCCCGCCAGGTGCTGCGCGCCTCGGACTCGGGATACGGTTTGATCGCCACCTCGTTGGGAGTCGGGGTCGGGTTGGGGATGCTCGGGGTGACGATCCTCGGGACGATGAACACCCGCCGTCAGCTGCTGTTCTCGCTCGCGCTGCTCGGTACCGGCATTTCCATCGTCTTCACCGGATTTGCCAACACCGTCTCGATTGCAGCCGGGTGGACCTTTTTTACCGGCGTCGGAACTGGCGTCGCCTATGTCACCGGCTTCACCCAGCTCCACGCCACCGTTGATGATTCCCTCCGGGGCCGTACCTTCGCGGCCATGTTCGCCTTTGCCCGTGTCGCCCTATTGGTCTCCTTCGCGCTGGCCGGAATCGGGGCAGCTGCTCTGGATGGCGTCTTGGTTGGTGAGCTCAACGAGGGGATCAGAGCTGTCATCGTCCTCGGCGGTGCCGTGGTGACGGTGGTCGGCATTGCTGTGCTCTGGGCGTCTCGAGATGAGCTACGAGCTCATCTCAATCACGAGCAGCTCACGACTCTCGCCGAGGCCAGCGATGCCATCACTTGGATGCGGGGCGATCGCAGCGGTCTCCGAACGCGCCGCGACGACCAGGCCGAGCAATGAACGGCTTCTATCTGGCCCTCGAAGGAGGAGAAGGAGCGGGCAAGACCACCGTCGCCGCCCTGCTGCAAGAAATGCTCGAGAAGCGTGGAGAGCGAGTCACTCTGGTCAGAGAACCGGGCGGCACCGAACTCGGCGACGCCATTCGCCTGCTGGTCCTGCACTCGGTTGACATGACTCCCTGGGCGGAGGCGATGCTCTTCGCCGCCCAGCGGGCCCAGCTCGTGAACGAAGCCGTGAGACCGGCCTTGGAGCGGGGAGAGATCGTAATTTCCGATCGGTCGCTCTACTCCTCGCTTGCCTATCAGGTCGGGGGGCGGGGCCTTCGATACGAGGATGTCTGGCAGGCGAATCTTCTGGCGGTCGGAGGCCTCATTCCCGATCTGGTGGTTGTGCTCGGAATCGACCCCGAGATTGGTCGATCACGCCAGGAGGTCCCGGATCGGATCGGCCGGGAACACGATCAATTCCAACAGAGAGTGGCCGAGGCATATCGGCAGCTCGGGGCGGCCGACCCCGAACGAGTGACAATTGTCCCCGCCGGCGACGATCCTGAGGCGGTGGCCAAAGAAATCGCCGACCTCATCGACGCGAAGCGCCCGGCGCATGACTGATCTCGCCGAGGAGGTTGTCTTCTCGTTGATCGGTCATGACGACGTCCTGGCATTTCTCGAAAGTGAGCTCAAGAGACCTTCGCATGCGTACCTCTTCGTCGGCCCCACCGGCACGGGCAAGGCGACAGTGGCCCGGGAGTTTGCGCGGCTTCTGCTCTGTCCAGAGCATGGGATCCATGACGAGGCCTGTTCTTCGTGCCGTCGCATCGGTACAGGAAACCATCCCGACCTGGTCCTCGTCGAACCAGAAGGGCGAACGTCCCTCGGCGCCGACACTGCCCGGTGGGTGGTGGGGCAGGCGGTGCTGACCCCGGTGGAATCCGACCGGCGCCTCTTCCTGATCGAGGAGGCCGGGCTGATGACCGATCAGGCCGCCAATGCCTTGTTGAAGACGCTGGAGGAGCCGAGTGCGGCGGTGGTGTTTCTGCTGGTGGCGGAGTCGGAAGAAGACTTCCCTTCGACGGTGGCCAGCCGTTGTCGCATCATCCGAGTGGGAAGAGTGCCGGAGGACGATCTCACCGCGGCATTGATTGATCGGGGGATCGAGGAGGAAAAGGCGCGGGTCTTGGCGTTGGTGAGCGGCGGACGGCCTGGTTTGGCCCTTCAGCTCGCTGGCCAGCCCCAGATCGCCGAGTTGCGACAGGCCTGGCTGTCGGTGCCGAGCCGGCTCAGCGCCCGCCCCGGAGACTCCATCACCATGGCCGAGGAGATGCTGGCCCGAATCGACCCTCTGGCGACGGAGGTCGCCTCCTCCCAACCGACGGCCGATCAGCGTGACCGGGCCAAGCGCCGGGCGAGCCAATCGCTGCTGGCCGGTGGGCTGGAAATCATGGCCTCCTTCTATCTCGACTCGGCCTCGCTGCAGCTGGGAGGTCCGATCCGCAACACCGATGTTCCGCTCCCCGAGCTCACCCGGTCCTCACCGGCGCGGGCGGTGGCCGCCTCTCATCAGGTACTCGATGCCATCGTCGACCTGGCGGGCAATCTGCGGCCGGTCCCGGTGCTGGCGGCCCTCTTCTCTAGCCTCGCCGCAGACTGAACAAGGGACGGCCGAATTATCCTTGGGGCTACCGCCGGAGTAGCTCAGTCGGCAGAGCATTCGATTCGTAATCGAAAGGTCAGGGGTTCGACTCCCCTCTCCGGCTCCCCCTACTGCGCGGATTTTTGTGTGCCTGGCATCGAAAAATCCGCGCAGGTCGCAGCGAGGGTCGGTGCTGCGCGGATTTGTGAGTATCTGGCACACAAAAATCCGCGCAGAGGGGATGTCGGTGCCTGCGATTAGCGTTGGGGGATGGCGGATCAGGCGAACTTCGAGCGCGATGCCATGCCCTTAGCCCCTCAGCTCTATGGGGCAGCAGTGCGGCTGACACGCAATCCCGCCGACGCCGAGGACCTCGTCCAGGAAACCTTCCTCAAGGCCTACCGGGCCTATGCCACCTTCGAAGAAGGGACCAACCTCAAGGCCTGGCTATACCGCATTCTCACCAACACCTTCATCAACAATTACCGCCGCGACACTCGACGACCCCAGGAAACAGATCTCGGTGAGCTCGAAGACCTGTATCTGTTTCGCCGGCTGGCACGGGAGACCTCACCCACGAGCTCGGGCTCAGCTGAGGATCAGCTTCTCGAGGGCCTTGTCGAAGAGGACATCAAGCAGGCCATCGAGAGCCTGCCGGAGAACTTCCGGATGGTGGTTCTCCTCGCCGATCTGGAAGGATTCTCCTACAAGGAGATCGCCGACATCCTCGACATTCCCATCGGTACCGTGATGTCTCGGCTCCATCGGGGAAGAAAGGCGCTTCAAGTGGCGTTGTGGGACTTTGCAACCAAGCGCGGGTTGGTCGGCGAAGGAGACCGGCCCCGATGAAGAAACCAGAGAGACAGCTTTGAGCAATTGCGACGATGCCCTCCACGAGGTCTACAGCTACCTCGATCAAGAAGTCAACTGGTACCGCTCCTTCCTGATTCGTCGCCATCTCAAGGGTTGCCCTCCCTGCGTTCAGGCCTACAAGTTCGAGCAGAGGCTGCGGATTGTCGTGAAAGAGCGTCTCCATGAAGATGTTCCGCCCGAATTCATGGATCGACTACGCCAGGCGATCCAGAACGGTCCGTAGCGTTTCCAACCTCTGATTAGGCTCACCTCTCGGATGGGATCTCGGCGCTTATTGGCGTTCCTCTTTGTTTCTTGCCTGGTCCTTGGTCTGAGTATTCCCCTGGGAGCAACCACCACCACCGGGACTGGAACCGCCACCACCGTCGCTGAAGGTGCGGCCACCACCGCGGCGGAAGGTGCCGCCACCACCGCCGGTGAGACGGAGCCAACGGCCGAGCCAATCGTCCCCGCGGTCTCAGTGGAGGTGACCGAGCCTCCCGAAACCCAACCCGACTGGACCTATCGATTCTTCATCCCGACGCTCCTGGTGCTGGCAGCCCTGGTCGTCATCGCCACGGTTGTCCAGTACTTCACCCGCGTGGTCCGCAAGCGCTATCGCGTCATCCGGTGACCGATACCCGATGGCCGCTGGCCGTGCCAGTGGCGACCAGGATCGCCGGGACCTATCCACTCGCCGACACCTACCACCTCGCTCATATGAAGGCCCAGGTGCCGGGCTTCTTTGCCGAGGCCGCGGCATTGGTTGAAAAGGAGACCGGCCTCTCCACTCCGGGTGCTCCGGAAGTGCGAGTCGTTTCGCGGGGCGAATGGGCGGAGCGAAACCTGGCCACGTTCGCCCGGATGCTGGCGCCGCTCGAGGAAAAGATTGCGACGCGGCTGGAGGAAGCCGGCCGCAGCAGCCCGGCGTTCGCCCGCAGGGTCATCGCCATCGAGACCGGGGCCTTGCTGGGCCTGCTTGCCAAGCGGGTGCTAGGGCAATACGAACTGGTTTTGCCCGAGGATGAATCAGGCGACGTAGTGGCGCTGGTCGGCGCCAACATCCTCGCCCTCGAACGGCAGCATCAGTTTCGTCCCAACGAGTTCCGGATGTGGATCGTCCTCCACGAGGCCACCCATCGGGCCCAGTTCCTGGGAGTGCCATGGCTCCGGGACTACTTCCTCTCGTTGATCGACCAGCTGGTGGCCAATGCCGGGCCCACCCCGGGCCGACTATCACGATTGGTGGCGGAGGTCATCGAGGCCGGCCGCAGCAACCGACCGCTCATCGATGACTCGGGTTTGCTCGGTCTCTTCGCCACTCCCGAACAAAGGTCGGTCATTGATCGGGTGCAGGCGTTGATGTCTCTTCTCGAAGGTCACGGCCACGTGGTGATGGATCGAATCGGGGCTCGACTGCTTCCCAGTCAGGATCGCATGTCAGCGATTCTCAAGGCGCGCCGTCGCGACCCACGGACGGCGGCACTGTTCCGACTCCTCGGCATGGAGATGAAGATGAAGCAGTACGAGTTGGGAGAGGCCTTCATCGTCGAAGTCGAGAAGGAGGCCGGTTGGCCAGCACTCGACCGAGCCTGGGCGGGACCGGAATCACTCCCCACTCTCCCCGAGATCTATAACCCGGGCGAATGGCTGCGACGCGTCGCCTAGAAGAGCTACGCAGACAAATCGAGGCCAAGTCCAGCCTGCCTGCGGGTCCGCTACTGGTGGCCCTCTCGGGCGGAGCCGACTCGGCCGCCCTGGCGGCGCTGGTGGCTGATTTGCCATCGACCCGGGCTATCCACGTCCATCACGGCCTGACGACCTCGGACCGGATGGAGCAAGCCGCCCGAGCGATCGCGGATCGCCTCAATCTGGCACTGCTGGTGGAGCCAACCAAAGTGGAGCCCTTTCGGGAGGAAACCGCCCGCCGCGAGCGCTATCGATTGCTCGAGTCGGCGTTGACGGAAAACGAGTGGCTGCTGACCGCCCACACCCGTGACGATCAGGCCGAAACCGTTCTCGCCAACCTGATGCGGGGAGCGGGCAGCGGAGGTCTGGCCGGGATTCCCGCCCGGCGGGGACGGATCGTGCGTCCATTTCTGGAGGTAAGTCGCTCGGAGACCCGTGAGTTCGCCACCCTGGCGGAGCTGGCATGGTTTGACGACCCCCAAAACGACGACCTTTCGTATCGTCGCAATCGGATTCGACACTGGCTGCTTCCCACTCTCGAGGCCGAATTCAATCCGGCAATCCGCTCTGCGCTGGTCGCCACCGCCCAGGCGTTCGCGGCGATCAGCTCTGAGGATCCCGCCGGGGAACATCGAGGAGGGGCCTGGAGGGTGTCGAACTCGATCCTCTGGGCGGCTGGGTTCGAGCGTGCCGCCTCCATCCTGCGAGCCTCCCTGCGCCCCCTCTACGAGGGATATGGTCCCGATCGGGCGGAGCTGACGAGAATCTGGGAGATCGTGACGGGGAGCGCAGTCGCCACGGAGTTGACCGGTGGGCTTCGGGTTTATCGGGACGGTCCCTGGCTGATCTGCGCCCGCTCAGACGGCGGCGGCGAAACCCATTCGCGGCGCTAGGTTTCGAAGGTGGAGTCGAACATTCGCAACCTGATCTCGGCGGAGGAGATCTCGGCCGCGCTGGAGAAGATGGGCAAGGAGATCAGCGACGACTACCGCGGGCGCGACCTCTTGATGGTCGGGGTCCTCAAAGGAGCCTTCATCGTGATGGCCGATCTCGCCCGGCACATCTCGGTTCCGGTCGCCTTCGATTTCATGGCGGTCTCGTCCTACGGCGCATCGACGCAGACGTCGGGAGTGGTGCGGATCCTCAAGGACCTCGATAACGAAATCGCCGGGAAGGACGTTCTCATCGTCGAGGACATCATCGACTCCGGGCTAACCCTGAGCTATCTCCTCAAGTCGCTCCAGGTGCGGCGCCCGGCCTCGCTCGAAGTAGCGGCCTTGCTGTTGAAGGAGGGAATCCAGCGGATCCCACTCGAGGTGAAGTACGTCGGTTTTCGGATCGGCCCCGAGTTCGTGGTCGGCTATGGCCTTGACTACGCCGGCCTCTACCGCAACCTGCCCTACGTCGGAGTGATGGAAGAGACCTAGAAGACGAAAGATAAAAGACGAAAAGACCAGGGACCTCCTCGAGCAGTCCCTCTTGTCTCTTGTCTCTTGTCTTTTGTCTCTTGTCTTCCCTCTGAAATCCGATATCTCTTAGATGGCAACTGGTCGTAGCATCTAGGAACCCGTGAATCGCTCCCTTCGCACTTTGGCGATCTATGCCATTGCCATCATGGCCCTGGCGCTCTTGGCCCAGCGTTGGTTCGATCAGTGGGGCCAGCCCCAGGAAGTAACCCTCACCAAGTTCCTCGACGAGGTCAACCGGGAACAGATCGTCGCGGTTGAGGTCCTGACCCGGTCCAATCAGGTTCAGGGTCGGGTCGAAGGCTCGCCGCTTCCCGCCGATCGCTACGACGTCATTGCCGACTACCCCGACGGCTGGGAAGGGGAGCTCACCGAGCTACTCAAGAACGGCGGGGTCTTCTTCCAGGTCAATAACCAACCCGATGGTCTGTGGGCGATCCTCATCAGTCTGCTGCCCTGGGTGTTCCTCCTCGGCTTCATGATCTTCATCTTCATGCAGATGCAGGGGAGCGGGAACCGTGTGATGCAGTTCGGCAAGGCGAGAGCCCGCATGTTCTCCAAAGAGCAGCCGCGGGTGACCTTCGGAGACGTCGCCGGCCTGTCGGAAGCGATCGAGGAGCTGCAGGAGATAAAGGACTTCCTCCAGAATCCCGACAAGTACCGGTCCTTGGGCGCCAAGATCCCCAAGGGGGTGCTGCTCTTCGGTCCTCCCGGAACCGGTAAGACCCTCCTTGCCCGGGCGGTGGCCGGGGAAGCCGGCGTTCCCTTCCTCTCCATCTCGGGATCGGACTTCGTCGAGATGTTTGTGGGCGTCGGCGCCTCGCGGGTGCGCGACCTCTTCGAGCAGGCCAAGAGCCACGCTCCCGCCATTGTTTTCATCGATGAGATCGACGCCGTCGGCCGCCACCGCGGAGCGGGCCTGGGTGGGGGACACGATGAGCGCGAGCAGACCCTCAACCAGTTGCTGGTCGAGCTGGATGGCTTCGACACCAACAACGGCGTCATCGTCGTCGCCGCTACCAACCGCCCCGACATCCTCGACCCCGCGCTGCTGCGACCCGGCCGATTCGATCGCCAGGTGGTGATCGATGCCCCCGACATCGTCGGACGCGAGGCGATCCTTCAAGTTCACGCCAAGGGCAAGCCCCTCGGCACCGACGTCAGCCTCGAGGTGATGGCTCGTCGCACTCCCGGATTCACCGGAGCCGACCTCGCCAACCTGATCAACGAGGCGGCCCTCCTCACCGCTCGTCGTCGCAAGAGCACGATCTCGATGCTGGAGATGGAAGAGGCGATCGATCGCGTCATCGCCGGTCCCGAGCGCAAGACCAAAGTGATGACCGACGACGAGAAGCGACTCATCGCTTATCACGAGACCGGTCATGCTCTGGTCGGCTGGGCGTTGCCGATGGCCGATCCGGTCCACAAGATCACGATCGTGGCCAGAGGCCGTTCCCTCGGCCACACCCTGGCGCTGCCGACTCACGACAAGTATCTGACCCGACGCTCAGAACTGGTCGATCAGCTAGCGATGTTGCTCGGGGGTCGCACCGCTGAGGAGCTGATTTACGCCGATCCGACCACCGGCGCCGCCAACGACATCGAGAAGGCGACTCAGATCGCTCGGCGGATGGTGATGGAGTTCGGCATGAGCGACAAACTCGGCCCCATGCAGTACGGCCGGCCTGGGGGCGAGGTGTTCCTCGGTCGGGACTACGTGCGGCAGCAGGACTACTCCGACGAGGTCGCCGCCTTCATCGACGAGGAAGTCCGGCAGATGATCACCGCTGCCCACTCCGAGGCACTCCTCATTCTCGAGTCCCACGTCGACGCGATGGAGCGGATGGTCGGGATCTTGCTCGCGAAGGAAACGGTGGGACCAGACGAAGTGGCCGAGATCTTCTCCGATGTGCCCAAGTGGGAGCACGACCCCGAGGGCGGGCTCCGCATTCGCAAGCCCGAAGGGGGGACGGGAACCAAGAAGCCGGACCTCGCCGCCGCCGCCTCCCAGGAGACCCCGACCCCCTCGGAGCCGGCTGGCCGCAAGCCGCGGGTCCTACTGCCGCGGATGAAGCCGGCCGACGCCCCCGGTTCCTAGCCCAACATGGGCGATCGCCAACAGCCCGCCCCCTCCGGGGCTATCGACACCAACGCCATCGAAGCTGCGGTACACCAAATTCTGATCGCCATCGGCGAGGACCCCACTCGTGAAGGATTGGTGGGAACGCCCGAGCGGGTGGGGCGGATGTTCGCCGAGATCTTCGAGGGCATCCATCGCGATCCGGCCGATGAGATCGACGCCTTCTTCGGCGACGAGCACTATCAGGAGATCGTGATGGTGCGCGACATTCCGTTTCAAACCTTTTGCGAGCATCACATGCTGCCGTTCCTCGGCAAGGCCCATGTCGCCTATATCCCCAAGGGGAGAGTGACGGGGCTCTCCAAGCTCGCTCGTTTGCTCGAGGGCTACTGCCGTCGCCTGCAGATGCAAGAGCGACTGACCTCGCAAGTGGCCGACGCCCTGATGGACCGTCTCGACGCCATGGGGGTCCTGGTGGTGCTGGAAGCCGAGCATTTGTGTATGACCATGCGCGGGGTGAAGAAGCCCGGAAGCGTCACGGTCACCTCGGCGGTGCGGGGCACCATGGCCAACAACCCGGCGACGCGAGCAGAGGCGCTGGCCCTCATCGATCGCGGGCGATGACCCGACGGTGGGGCATCGCCCGGGGAGAGCTCTCCCTGGAGGTGCCTCTCCTGATGGGAATCGTCAACGTCACCCCGGATTCGTTCTCAGACGGTGGGCTTTTGCCCTCAGCCGAATCGGCGATCGCTCATGGAAGGCGGTTGGTGGCCGACGGTGCGGCCCTGCTCGACATTGGCGGTGAATCGACGCGCCCTCAAGCGCAACCAGTCGCCTTGGAGGTGGAATTGGAGCGGGTCCTGCCCGTAGTGGCAGGGCTCAGCGCCTCCGGCGCGGTGGTCTCGATCGATACCACGAAATCGGATGTGGCTCGGGCAGCCCTCGAAGCCGGTGCCGCAATCATCAACGACATCAGCGGCGGGTCTGATCCCGATCTGTTGGAAGCCGCGGCCCGGTTCGACGCCGGGACAGTGTTGATGCACATGCGGGGTACTCCCCAAACCATGCAGGACGATCCCAGCTACGCCGACGTCGTCAACGAAGTCGGAGATTTCCTGGCCGAGCGCACCCGTTTGGCCATGCAGGCCGGCATTTCGCCTGACCGCATCTGCATCGACCCCGGAATTGGTTTTGGGAAGCGGCAGGAGCACAACCTCGCTCTGCTCGCCGGTCTCCCTCGATTGCGAAGGTTGGGGTTTCCGATCATGGTTGGCATCTCGCGCAAGGCTTTTCTCGGACGCATCACAGGCGAGAAAGATCCGTTGCGTCGGGATGTCGCCACCGCGGCCGGCGTCGCGACCCTCTGGGACCAGGGAGTCGATATTTTTCGCGTTCACAATGTGGCCGCTTGCCGAGAAGCGCTCTCGGTGGCCATGGCTATCGTGCCGCCTGTCGACGACGGTGACGAATCAACACGGGTCTAGAGCACGTCGGGTTCGCATGAATTTGAGCTGGCCGCGCGAGAAAGGGTGACGAATCAACACCGGTTTAAAGCCCCGCGGGTTCATGTGGGTGATAGCTGATCGCCTGGCAGTCTCTGAACGCATTGGGGGACACGGTTTTCAACATCGCAAAATCCGGCGCGAGGAAGAGATCAACTGGTTGAAGCGGGGAGCACAGGTGACATCGGTCATCACCCTCTTGCCCGGGAACCAGAACCTGGCGGCGTACCGCGATGCCGGCCTGAGCGCTCGCCAGGTCATGATCTCGGAGCGCCCGACGCCCCAGGACGCCGAGCGTGTTTTCAAGGCCGTGCATGAGGAGCTCTCGGACCCCACCGCGCGCGTGCTGGTTCATGGAGAGGTCATCAACGACGACCTGGCGGGCATTCTGGCTGGCTACCTGGTCTGGTCGGGAATGGTGGGGCAACCAATCATGGCGGTTTCGCTCGTCGAGGAGATTTTGCGCCGACCGCTCGGCCCCGAGGGGCGCTCCCTCGTGCCCAGCTAGTGGATCGGCTTCAGCTCACCGGCATCGAGGTCTTTGCTCACCACGGCGTGCTTCCCGAGGAAAAGCAAATCGGTCAAAGGTTTCTGATCGATCTTGACATCGAGGCCGATCTGAAAACGGCCGGCAATAGCGACAGTCTCGCCGACACCATCGACTACGGCGACCTTGCGACAAAGGTGCATGAATTGGTCGCGGGATCGCGATGGAATCTCATCGAGAAGGTCGCCGAAGAAATCGCCAAAGTGGTTCTGTCGGTTCCCTTGGTGAGGGCGGTAGCGGTCACGGTTCACAAGCCCAACGCGCCCATCGCCCTCGATTTCGACGATGTCAGTGTGACTATTGATCGCCGTCGCCAGGGATAGGAGCTAGGTGCCGAAGGTCGCGATCTCACTCGGCTCGAATCTCGGCGACCGCCTGGCAAATCTACGCTTCGCAATCGAACGACTGTCGCGTTCATTTTCGCTGACTTCGCTGTCATCTCTTTATCTCACTGCCCCGGTGGGGGGTCCCGCCCAGGACGACTTTCTGAACGCCGTCGCCCTCATCGATTCCGATCAACCTCCCCTCGAGATCCTGGGGCAGCTACAGGGCATCGAGGCAGCAGCCGGACGGGTTCGAAACGAGCGCTTTGGGCCCCGCACGCTCGACCTCGATCTGATCGCGATCGAAGGCATCAGCTGGGCGAGCGCCGACCTCGAGCTCCCTCATCCGCGCAGCCATCAGAGACGATTTGTCGTCGAGCCCTTGAACGAGGTGTGGCCAGAGGCATCGCTGAGCGGGGGGCCGGCGGCGAGCCTCTTGCGGACGGTGGGCGGACAGCAGGTAGTGCGCCTGGCGGACTCCTGGCTCACCGATCCATTGCGTTTCGTCGAGAAGGGCACCCCCTGGTTGGTCGTCCAATTCGGGCTGCTGATTGCGACCGCGGTGGTCGTCCTCGTCACCGGCAACTGGCCGCCGGCAGGTTGGAGTTGGCTGGGGCTGATTCCGATGGGAGCGGGTCTCTTCTTCATCGGCTCCGGGGCGAAGGAGCTCGGGCCGGCGTTCACTGCCAGTCCCACCCCGCGACAAGCCCAGCTGACCGATAGCGGCGTCTACCAAATCGTGCGCCATCCGATCTATATGGGCCTGCTGCTGGGAGCGATGGGAGCTGTGATCTTGTGGCGAGCCTGGTGGGGCTTGATGCCGATCGCGGTGCTGGCTGGCTTTTTACGGCTCAAGGCTCGCTTTGAAGAACAGCGGCTCAGGGTGATCTATCCCGCGTACGCCGACTATGCGGGACGCGTCCGGGCGACCATCCTTCCGGGTTGGCGATGAGGATTTTGATAATCGGTCCCGGCCGTGCCGGCGGAGCCCTGGCGCTGGCGGCCGCCGCCGCCGGCCATGAGGTCTGTGGCCTCGTGGCTCGCTCACCCTTGCGTTGGGAGCTCGGGTTCCCATTGGTAGAAAGCCGGTGGCCGGCAGCCGATCTTGTCGTGATCGCAACTCGTGACGGCGAAATCGCCGAAGCCGCTCGCCAGGCGGTCGACCATCATGCGCCCGCCGGCGTCGTCCATCTCTCCGGTGCCACCAGCATCTCGGTGCTCGCCGGCTTGGCTGCGCGGGACTGG
The DNA here is from genome assembly GCA_035250485.1 of Acidimicrobiia bacterium. Lineage (GTDB taxonomy): Bacteria > Actinomycetota > Acidimicrobiia > Spongiisociales > ZC4RG35 > JACCTH01. The sequence continues at coordinate 1,047 of DATFFB010000160.1, read as the reverse complement.
GAAGTCGGCTCCTTTCACCCTCTCCAGTCTTTGCCCGACCCCCAAGGCGGCGCCCGGGTCCTGGCCGGTTCCTGGGTGGCGGTGACCGCCGACGGTCATTTGCGAGAACTGCTTCGTGGGCTGGCGGCCAGTCTCGGTATGCAGGACTTCGATCTTGACGATCAAGTTCGCTCCATCTACCACGCGGGGGCCGCGGCCGCCTCCAATTTTCTGGTCGCCGCGCTCGATCTCGCTCAGCAGTTCTTCGAGAAGGCAAGTGTGCCATTCGCCGCTGCCGAGCCGTTGTCCAGGGCGGTGGTCGGCCATGCCTTCGCCCTCGGGGCAAGGCCCTCGCTCACCGGACCCATCGTCCGCCAGGATTGGGAAACAGTTCGCCTGCAGCGATCGGCCGCGGCCGAACTGGGAGAGGAGGCCTTGCGGCAATTCGACCTCCTCACCGCGGCAACGGCCATCACCGCATCAGTGGTGGTTCCGGCTGATCTGAAGGCTCACCATGACTGAAGTCACCCGAACATTTTTCGAGAGTCGTCTCCAGCGACGGGGGCTCACGGCCCTGGTGCCGACCATGGGTTTTTTCCACGAAGGGCACCTCGCCTTGATGACGGCGGCTCGCCAGGCGGCGGAAACGGTCATCGTCTCCCTGTTCGTGAACCCGCTTCAGTTCAACGATCCCGCCGATCTCGAGCGATATCCCCGCGACTTCGAACGGGATCTCGAGATGGCTCGGGCCGAGATGGTGGACGTGGTCTTTGCCCCGTCGTCGGAGGAGATGTATTCGGAGCCACCGCTCACCCGGGTAAGAGTGGCCCAGGTGGAGGATCACCTGGAAGGACCGCGGCGGCCGGGTCACTTCGCGGGTGTGGCGACGGCGGTGGCAAAGCTCTTCGCCGGACTCCAACCCGACCTGGCTTTTTTCGGTCGGAAGGATGCACAACAGCTAGCTCTGGTCCGGCAGATGACAAAGGACCTCTCGTTTCCGGTGACTGTCAGCGGTCAGCCCACCATTCGCGAGCATGACGGACTCGCTCTCTCCAGCCGCAATGTCTT
>DATFFB010000159.1:0-7927 GCA_035250485.1 Acidimicrobiia bacterium | reverse complement strand
TAACTGCGAATCCCTTCGGGAATACCGCTCGAGTTTTGAAATGGGATCGGGCGTAGTCGGGATCCGAGGTGAGCAGGCGGCGCCCCAGCGGTGGTGAAGAGGACATAGTCGTGGGTGCCGTGGTAGTGGCCCTCGAACTTGAGGACGAGGTCGCGCCCTGCCCAGCCCCGAGCCAGGCGCAGGGCGTGCATGGTTGCTTCGGTGCCGGTGTTTGTGAACCGGATCCGGTCTGCCCACTTCACCGCGGCGAGAACGGCCTCGGCCGCTTCCACTTCGCGGCGCTGGGTCATGGCAAAAGTGGTCCCGTCGCGGGCAGCAGCCACCACCGCCTCGGTTACCACCGGGTCGGCGTGGCCGAGGATGATCGGACCCCAAGCGCACTGGTAGTCGATGTAACGCTTACCGTCCATGTCGTAGACGTAGGCACCCTGGCCCCGGTCGATAACGATGGTGTCTTCATCGCCGAGATAACGAAAGCCACTAGAAACCCCATTGACCAGGCTCTTACGGGCGCGTGCAAACCACTCGCCGGTCCGGGGTCCCTGCATGCTCATCGCCCGGCAAATCTAACCAAGCGACCACTACCGTCGCGCCTGTGACAAAGCAACTAGAGCTCTTCGTCGCCGGGGAATGGACCATGGGGACAGGCGATGGCAGCTACGAGCTCCGATCTCCGGGCACTGGCGAACACCTCGCCGACGTGCCCCGCGCCTCGCAGGCAGACATTGATCGAGCGGTGGAAGCGGGGCATGCCGCCTCGGAGGAGATGCGGCATTGGTCGGCCTTCGAACGGGCTGAACTCTGCTTACGGGCCTACGAACTCTGGCAAGGACGAGTCGAGGACATCGCCCGGATTCTCACCATGGAGCAAGGCAAGCCGTGGCGAGCCGAGGCGATCGACGACATCGCCGAGTCGGGCGATTACCTGCAGATCGCGGCCGAAGACGTCAAGCGAATGAAGGGTGAGTTGATTCCGACCACGGAGCGGAATCGCCGAATGTTCACCGTCCGGCGACCGGTCGGCGTTTGGGCGGCCATCACTCCCTGGAACTTCCCGGTGATGATCCCGATGGAAACGGTTGGCCCCGGCCTCGCCACCGGCAACGCCATCATCGTCAAACCGCCTTTGCACACTTGCTGGGCCATGCTCGAGGCGGCGCGGATAATCGAAGAGGCGGGCTTTCCCAAGGGGGCCTTGTCGGTCATTCCCGGTGACGGCGACGTGGGCGAGTGGCTCGTGACCCATCCGGGCATCCAAGGGATCAGCTTCACCGGCTCGTCCGAGACCGGGAAACGGATCGTGGCAACGATGGGCCTCAAGCGCTCGATCATGGAGATGTCGGGAAACGGGCCCCTGATCGTCGCGAGCGACGCCGATGTCGAAGCCGCGGCAGTGGCCGCCGTCTACGGGGCGTACTACAACGCGGGGCAGGTGTGTACCGCCACCGAGCGGGTGATCGTCATGGATCACCTCCACGACGAATTCGTCGATGCCACGTTGAAGGCGGCCGAGGCGGTTCGCTTAGGCGATCCGCTCGATGACGAGACCACTATGGGTCCCCTCAACAATGAACCCGTTGCCGCCAAGATGGACCGTCACATCGCCGACGCCGTCGGCAAAGGTGCCGAGGTTTTAATGGGCGGCAGCCGGGCCAGGGGCTTCACCACCAACCTCTACTACGAGTTCACCGTTCTTGATCGGGTTCCGGAGGATGCGCTGGTTTCCCGCGAGGAATCCTTCGGACCGGTGGTACCGATCCTCGTGGCGCGCGACGACGAGGACGCGATCGGGATCGCTAACCGCACCCACCTTGGCCTGCAGGCGGCGGTTTTTACCAACGATGTATCGAAGGCCTTCTGGTACGCGGATCACATCCGGAGTGGAACGGTGATCGTTAACGACTCGACCGACTTCTGGGAGACCTTTCAACCCTTCGGCGGTGCCGCCGGTACCGAGACCGGCTGGGGCCGCCAGCGGATGGAGGAGTTCACCGACCTGCAGACAATCGTATTCAACCTATCTCTCCCCCCGCAGGGGGGAGTACCGGCGTAATGCCGCACGATTCGTACTCGAGGCCCTACGAGGAACGAGCGAAGGAAATACCCTTTGCGTCGGCTGAGTACATCTCCTTCGCTTCCCGGACATCGTTCCTGGGAGTGCCGCCGCGCAAACTCGACGACCTCGGCGAGGGACGGGTCGTCATCCTTGGCGCCCCATTCGATTGGGGCACTACTTATCGACCCGGTGCCCGGTTCGGACCCCAGGCCATCCGTGAGGCCGACTACGGAGCGATGGACGGCTATCGGCCCCATCTTCCAACGGGAATCGACCCGCTGCAGACGTTGGGAGTGGTCGACATCGGAGATGTTTACGTGGTGCCGGGACAGGTCGAACTCTCACTGGAACGGATCATCGCCACCGTCGAGGCGGTCACGGCTGCCGGAAAGATTCCTGTCATCCTCGGCGGTGATCACACCGTCACTTATGCCAATGCCACCGGCGTCGCCAATGCGATCGGTCGGGGTGAGGTGGCCGTGGTCCACTTCGACGCTCACGCCGACACCGGGGTGAGCCAGAACGGGACGCTTTACGGGCACGGCACCCCGATGCGCCGGTTGGTTGAGTCGGGTGCCGTCCCCGGGCACCGATTCGTCCAGGTCGGGCTCCGCGGTTACTGGCCGGAACCCGAAGTCCTGCAATGGGGACGAGAACAGGGAATGCGCACTTATCTCATGAACGAGATCGAAGATCGCGGTCTCAAGGCCGTCGTCGACGAGGCGGTCACCTATTCGCTCGAGGGCGGGGCCAAAGGGGTTTTTCTCTCCATCGACATCGACGTGGTCGACCCGGGATTCGCCCCCGGCACGGGCACCCCCGAGCCGGGCGGTTTGACATCCCGCCAACTGCTGGACACGGTGCGCCGGCTCGCCCGCGAGCTGCCGGTGGTGGGGGCGGACGTGGTCGAGGTTTCTCCGCCCTACGACGGCCCGGGCGAGATCACCGCCTACCTCGCTAACCGGGTCGTGCTCGAAATCCTCAACGGATTGGCGGAGAAAGAGGCTCCGACCAACGAATTGTGAGGATTTACGCGGCCTCAGGCCGCGTAAATCCTCACGGAAACAAGCGGGTTAGGGGTTGGTTGGAGCAGGTGGTGGGGAGACATTCGCCCGCTTGACCCGCCGGTAGAGGAACCAGGCCAGCCAGACGAATGGTCCAGCGATGAGGACGAGGATCGGAAGGTTGTAGAGGACGAAGCGAATAGCAAAGGAGCCAATTGCCTGCAGGTCCTCGACCAAGCTTCGCAATGCCTCCCGCGCCTGCACGGCCGGTTCCCAGACCGGATCTTCGGGCACGATCGGGATCGCCGCCGGGAGGGGGCTGATGCTGATGGAGATGGTGGCGAGCGAAACCAGGTCGGCGAGGAGTTGCTTGCGCCCTTCGAGCTGTTCGATTTCGCCGCGGGTGATACGGATCTGATCGAACACTTGGAGCAGCTTGCTGGGATCGGCGTTGGGATTGTCACGCAACTCTGAGAGGAGAGCCAGCAACTCCTCCTCTAAGACGTAGAGGTTGCGGAGCTGGGCCTCGATGTCGACGAACTGCTCGGTGACATCCTGGCTCTGGAGGGATTCGGTCACCACTCGATCGGCCACTTCTCGAATCCCGGCCAGAGTGGCTCTGAGCTCATCGGTCGGGATCCGGATGGTGAAGTTGATTACCGGCTGCTCCTCCTCGATTGCCTCGCCCACCTGGGAAGCAGCCAGAAAGCCACCTGAGGTCTCCACCAGAAGAACGATCCGGTCGAACGCATCCCGGGTGTCCGCGCTCTGCAGCTGGATGGAACCGTCATAGATCACCTGGCGGTTGTCGACCGCCGGCACTCCCACGGCACTCTGGTCGCCCCCGCCCTCGGCGGATGGGGCGGTGGTGTTGGGGGCGACACCAGAGCCTCCAAGGCTCAATTCATCTCTGGCGGCGGTTGTCGCCGACGTGGTGTTCGCTCCGCAGGCCGCCAAAAGAAGACATAAGGCGACGAGAGACAGACTGACCCGTTTCATCAGTTTCCTTTCCTAAGGCTGCGAGTGCTCGCATTGCCGCTTGGACGGGAGCCGGACGCTGCCGGTTCCAAGGCCTTAGGTCCCTTTAGGTGAGGCCGAGCTTTTGTTGGCGGCGTCGCTGGGCCCGGAGGAAGAGCAGCATCACGGTCACCGTGAGCACAAAGATCACCGTCCCCCACACGTTCACCTGGGCCGGGATCCCACGCCGGGCCGCTCCCCAGACGTAGAGCGGGTAGGTCTGAATGGTGCCGGCCGTGAAATTGGATACCACGAAATCATCTAGCGATAGTGCGAACCCGAGCAGGAAGGCGGCGAAGACCCCGGGGAGGATCATCGGCAAGGTCACTTTGCGGAACGTGTCCCACTCGTTGGCATAGAGGTCCATTGCCGCTTCCTCGAGGTGCCGATCGAAGCCGACGATTCGGGCCCTGATGGTGGCGACGGCGTATGAAATGATGAAAAGAATGTGGGCCAGCAGCAGAGTCAGGAAGCCGGCACCGGTTCCCATTGCCACAAACAGGCCCAGCAGGGAGGATCCGAGAACGACCTCGGGGGTCGCCATCGGAAAGAAGAGAAGGACATTGGTGGCCGCCCGACCCCTGAAGCGATAGCGAGTTAGGGCCAACGCGATCAGGGTGCCAATGACTGTCGCTATCCCCGAGCTGAGCGCGGCGACGACAATGCTCACCCCCAGGGCCTGTGGGATCTCCTCAACCCGGAAGGGATCCAGCCAATGTTCGAGCGTGAACCCCTGCCAACGGACATTGAACCGGCCCTGGTAGTCGTTGAACGAGAACAGGATCACCACCAACACCGGTAGGAATAGATACAGCAGACCAAGTCCCAGATACGTTGGCAAAAGGAAGCGCTTGATGGTTCTCATCACGTCACAAGCTCCTCGGTACCTACCGACCGGACGTAGAAGATCACCGCGATGACGATGGCAAGCATCAACGTGATCGAGATCGCGGCTGCGGCTGGGTAGTCGATCACCGAGAGAAACTTGTTCTCGATGACATTGCCCATCATCGTTTCCTGCGGATTACCGAGAAGTTGGACACTGATGTAATCCCCCGCTGCTGGAATCGCGGTGAGCAACGTGCCCGAGATCACCCCGGTAAGCGAGAGGGGCCAGGTGACCTTCCAGAAGGCGGTCGACGGTGTCGAGTAAAGGTCGCCAGCTGCTTCGAGGAGCGACCGATCGATTTTTTCGAGGGCCACATAGATGGGCAGGACCATGAAGGGGAGGAAGCTGTAGACGAGGCCAGCCAGCACCGCCCAACCCGTTGCCAGGAGCCTTCCTCCCTGCTGGGGAAGCAGGCCAATCGTCTTCATGGCCTCAACCACGAACCCCTGGTCGGCGAGGATCGTCCGCCAGGCCAGGGTTCTCAGTAAGAAGGGGATCAGAAACGGGACCAGCAGTAGCACCAGGAAGAGGTTCTTCCAGCGTCCGGTGCGAAAAGCGATGGCGTAGGCAAGGGGATAGCCCAGCAACAAAGTGATGACAGTGGCGGAAACCGAGTACATGAGCGACCTCAAAAGTTGAGGCCGGTAGGTGGTGAACACCTGCACGAAGTTGTCCCACTCCCAGGTGAACTCGTAGCCCGAGACGAGGTTCCCGCTCTGCAGCCCCATCCGAAACAGCGCAATCAGCGGCACCACATACAGGACCAACAGGTACGCCATTCCGGGTAGTAGAAGTAAATAGGGGACCCGGCGACGTCTTTTGGCCGCCCGTTCGGTGCCCTCCGGTGAGACCACCGGAGGAGCCGCCACCCCTGCCGTCATCCAGCCACTCCGAAGGTGTGATCGGGATTCCAGGCCGCGACCACGTCCTCGCCCAGGGAGAAACGGCGATCGTCGAGGTTTTGAACCACTACCGCCATCTCGCCTACCTGCGGGCAGTGAACCAGATAGTGCGTGCTCACGCCGATGAAGCTGGCGTCGGTCACCTTGCCCCGAAGTCGGTTACGGGGGGCGGTCTCGTCGCCGGGCAAAAAGAGGCTCACCTTTTCGGGGCGCACGCCCACCAGAACTTCTCGGACCCCGGCGGGGATGTGCTTGGGATCCGCGTAAACGACACCGCCCGCCGACAAAGCGATCGTTCCCCGGTCGCCGTCGACCGTACCCCCCATCAGGTTGGATGCGCCGAGGAAGCCGGCGACAAATGCTGAGCGGGGATCCTCATAGATCTCGGTTGGTGCCCCCATGCGTTCGATTCGCCCCTGGTGCATCACCGCGATCGTGTCTGCCATGGTCATGGCTTCTTCCTGATCGTGGGTGACGTGGACGAAAGTGATACCCACCTCTTGCTGGATACGTTTGAGCTCGATCTGCATTTCCTTGCGCAGTTTGAGATCGAGGGCTCCAAGGGGCTCGTCGAGGAGCAACACCCGAGGGTGGTTGACCAAGGCTCGGGCAACTGCCACCCGCTGCTGTTGACCTCCGGAAAGCTGACGGGGTTTGCGGTTCTCGCGTCCCGTTAGCTGCACCAAATCGAGGACTTCTCCCACCCGCTTTCGAACTTCGCCTTCGGAGACGTCCCGACGCCGCAAGCCGAAGGCGACGTTTTCGAAAACGGTGAGATGAGGGAAAAGTGCGTAGCTCTGAAAGACTGTGTTGACCAAACGCCGGTAGGGCTTGAGCCCGGTGACGTTCTCGCCGTGCAAACGGATGGTTCCCGCCGTTGGTTCCTCGAATCCCCCCACCATTCGGAGCGTGGTCGTCTTCCCGCATCCGCTCGGTCCGAGTAGGGCGAAGAAGTGTCCGTCGTCGATGGCGAGGGTGAGATCCTCGACGGCTGTGAAGTCGGTAAAGGTCTTGGTTACGTGTTCAAGTTCTATAGCCGGGGCTGCGGCCATCAGACCCCCGTCGCAGCTGACACGGCTTGGCTGACGGTGGCTTCTTCCTCCTCGGTGAAAGAACGGACGATGTGCGCATTTCCCAGCGTCGCCTCGGTCGGAAAGATCAACTCCGAGTCAGCGAGCTCGGGGGCGATGTCGGCGACCGCCTCCTTGGCTCCGACCACCGGCGACACGTACCAGATGTAGGCAGCCAGTTCTGCCGCGTTCACTGGGTCGTAATAGAAGTTCATCCATGCCTCGGCGTTGGCTTTGTTGGCGGCGCCCTTCGGAATCAACATGTTGTCATTCCAGATCATGAAGCCCTCTTCGGGGAAGGCGAAATGAAGGTTGGGCGTGTCCTCCTGGCTGGCAACGATGTCGCCCGACCATCCCAACGACACCGCCAGATCTCCGTTGATGAGAGCGTCCAGGTAGTCGTTGCCGTAGACCTGGCGGACCTGCCCTGAGGAAATGGATTCGGCGATCCGATCGGTGACCGCGACATAGTCATCGACGCTGGCACTCTGCGGATCCTTCCCCTCCATGAGGAGGAAGAGCGGAACGGTATCGGCGTAACCCTCCAGCAATCCGACCTTGCCGGCAAATGCCGGATCGAGCAGATCTTGGAGTGACGTGAGTTCGCGACCGGTCTGGTCTACGTCATAAGCGATACCGGTGAAGCCCGATTGCCAGGGCAAGGTGTAGTCGCGGTTGGGGTCGAAGTCCGGGCTCTGCAACGCCGGGGCCAAGTTCTCCATATTGGGAACGTTGGCGTGGTCAATAGTCTCGAGAAAGTCGAGACGAATCATGCGAGCGGCCATGTAGTCGGTGAGAACCGCGATATCGATGCCGATCGGATCGCCGGAGGCAAGCTGGGGCTGGTACCTGCCGAACCAGTCCTCGTTGGAGTTGATCCCTTCCATGTAGTCGACTTCGATCCCGGTTTGCTCCGTGAATCGCAGAATCGTGGGCGAGTCACCGTTGTCGTCGAGATCTATGTATTCGATCCAGTTGTCGACCACCAG
>DATFFB010000158.1:0-30088 GCA_035250485.1 Acidimicrobiia bacterium | reverse complement strand
CTCTCGTCGAGCACTACCCCATCGCTAGAGATGACGCCGCTCATGAACAACTCGGCGACGGCCTCGATGATCCCTGACCCGCAAATGCCGGTCACCCGCGAGGGGTCGAAGCCCGGTTCATCCGACCAGTCATCTTGGCCGATGACTCGAATACGCGGCTCCAAAGTCTCGCGGTCGATTCGCACCCGTTCGATGGCGCCCGGCGCGGCCCTCTGACCCGATGAGATCTGGGCGCCCTCGAAAGCCGGTCCCGTGGGACTGGAGGCTGCCAGCAACCGATGATCGTTGCCGAGAAGGATTTCGGCATTGGTGCCGACATCCACCACCAACATCGTGTCGGCTTGGCGATGAGGTCCCTCTGACAATGTCACTCCCGCTGCATCGGCTCCCACGTGTCCGGCGATGCAAGGCAGGGTGTAGACCACGGCCCCTTCATGAACATCGAGGCCGAGTGCGCGAGCAGGGGTCTGGAGGGCGGCAGTGGTAACGAGAGCGAACGGTGCGGTGCCAAGCTGGCGCGGATCAAAGCCGAGGGCCAGATGATGCATGATCGGATTTCCCACCAATGCGATCTCGAGGATGTCTGAGCGCGTAAATCCCGCCTCATCGACGAGGTCGCCGATCAACTGGTCGATCGCCTCGCGTACCACCGTCGTCAGGCGCTCCTCTCCCCCCTCATTCATCATGATGTAGGACACCCGACTCATGAGGTCTTCTCCAAAGCGGATCTGCGGATTCATCCTCCCGGCCGAGGCCAGCACCGCCCCGGTGAAAAGATCGCAGAGGTGGCCGGCGATCGTGGTCGATCCCACGTCGAATGCGACCCCGAGAGCCAGATCACGAAAGCCGGGCCATATCCCCATGATCCTGGAGGCTCCTCGCACCCCAGCGGTGACTTTCCACTCGCCTCGTCGCAATGCCTCCTGCAGGTGCGGCAGGACCTCTGGCTCGAATTCGAGACCGACCAGACCCCACTCGGCTTCGAGCGCTGCCAATAGCCGCTCGGCGTCGCCGGTGGGGCTCGCCAGGTCGGGTTCAGATACTTCGACATAGTGAAGCCGAACAACCGGATCGACCGGGAGCGAGTCCACCTCGGCTCGCTTGCGAACCACCTGTCGGTGCACCTGGCTCTCCTCCGGGACATCGATGACGACGTCGTCTGTGATCGTGGCTGCGCATCCGAGTCGATAGCCCGCCAGCAAGGGCCGGCGACCGTGGTACTCCGCCTCGGTTTCGGCAGGAGCAGAAAGCCGATCCGCCCTCCCTTCGATTCCTGGCCTGCTTCCCACCCTTACTTGACAGCGGCCACAAATGCCTCGCCCGCCGCAAACCGAATCGAGATCGACCCCCAGGGCGCGAGCCGCGTCCAGGACTGTGATCCCGGCGGCAAAGGTCCCCCGACGGCCCGACGGGGTGAACACAACTTGGTGCGAAACGGTCACTTCTCGGTCAGTCGTTACGACCCGCGCCGCCGGTTACTTCGCCGACGAGAAGCCTCCTCCTCAACGGGCTGCCGATGGGACCGGATCCAGCGGGCGCAATGAGGATCGTGCCCGGCCAGCACGTCCGCGGCCATCACCGCTTCCCGGATGGGGGCTTCCAGGGGATTGGTGATCGCCGATGTCATCCCGGCGCCGATGGCCATCGTCAAGAAGGCGGCGTTGATCCCGGCTCGGTAGGGCAAGCCGAAGCTGATGTTGGAGGCTCCACACGTCGTATTGACGCCAAGCTCGTTGCGCAGCCGGCCGATTAATCGAAAAACCTGCTGCCCCGCAGTACCCATGGCGCCGATCGGCATGACCAGCGGATCGACAACGATGTCTTCCTTCCCGATCCCGTAATCGGCCGCGCGGTTGACGATCTTCTTGGCTACCTCGAAGCGAACGTCGGGATCCTCCGAGATCCCGGTTTCGTCGTTGCTGATCGCCACCACCGCCGCCCCGTACTTGGCCACCAAGGGCAGGACCTGCTCGAGTCGTTCTTCCTCACCCGTAACCGAGTTGACCAGTGGCTTGCCCTGATACACCTCCAAACCGGCTCTTAATGCTTCGACGATCGAAGAGTCGATTGAGAGCGGGACGTCGGTCAATGACTGCACGAGCTGGATGGCTTTGGCGAGCAAGGCCGGCTCATCGGCCAGCGGAATTCCGGCATTGACGTCGAGCATTGGTGCCCCCGCCTCAACCTGGGCGAGAGCGTCCGCTTCGATGCGCGAGAAATCGCCGTTTCGCATCTCTTCGGCGAGGAGCTTGCGGCCCGTGGGGTTGATTCTCTCGCCAATCATGACGAAGGGGCGGTCGAAGCCGATCACGACCTCTCGAGTAGGGGAGGAAAGGACGGTCTCGGTCACTTCGTTCCTCCCTTGCCAGCGATGTCATTCAGAACCTCGGGTGAGAACTCGGCTTCCAACCTCTTGGCTTCCGCCTCCGCTTCCGCTTCGAGATCGTCGCCGCAGGATCGGGAATCGCGCGCCCACTCGTTGAGGTACTCATCGGTGCCGAAGAGGCCGGCGTACATGGCCGCTCGATCGATGGCGACCTGGAAGCGGGGTGAGAGCTCGCGGCGGGCGCTCTCCCGACCTCGCTTGACCACCACCTGCGCGGGTATGTCGCGCCAACGGATGACGGTCAGCTCGGCGCTCATAGTCGCGCACCGGCTGCAATCGCGATCGCCGGCTCGAAGTCTCCATAGCCGACGTGGTGGTGCTCGAAAGCGAGCCCGAGCCGTTGGGCCGCCGCTCGGGCCCGACTCACCAGCTCATCTGAGACCACTTGTGAGAGATAGATAAGACGCCGGTAGTTGCCGAAATAGTCGTCACGAAGCTCCGGCCAACGGTCGAGGCCGAGCCCCTGCCAGACCAGCCGATCGAAATGCTTGGCGAGGAAGTCGGTGAGATAGAAGGTGCCGGGGTCCTCTTCGTGAAGGTGGGCGAAGCGATCCGCGCCAGCAAAGAACTCGTAGCAATGAGCACCGGGTAGACGCTCGATCCCGCGTTCATCGAGCAAGCGGTCGAGGGTGCCACCGGTCCCGCAGTCGGCATAGCCGACAAAGATCTGTTCGTAACGCCCGCTGGCGCGATCTATTCGCTCACGAACAGCCTCGGTGATCAGTTGCGGTGTGTTATGCAACACGGCGGGGAGGCATTCGATGTCTACCCAGTCGAACCGAGCTCTTTTCAGCACATCCCCGAGCTCGCGAGCGAGAGCGCCGCAAGCGATGATCAAAACCCGTTTCATGGATCCTCACCGGCAGTCATCCGGCGAGCCAAGACCAGAGCCTCGGCGGTCTCAGCCGCTACTGCCGCGTCACGGCAGTAGGCGTCGGCACCCACCGCTTTGCCAAACTCCTCGTTGAGAGGAGCCCCTCCGACCAGCACGATGTAATCGTCGCGGATCCCCTTCTCTTTCAGGCTGTCGATCACCACCTTCATATAAGGCATGGTGGTCGTGAGCAGCGCCGACATCCCCAAAATGTCGGGCTTGTGCTCCTCCAGGGCGGCAATGAAGCGCTCGGCATCGGTATTGATGCCGAGGTTGATCACCTCGAAGCCGGCGCCTTCGAGCATCATCGCCACCAGATTTTTGCCGATGTCGTGGATATCGCCTTTGACGGTCCCGATCACCACCTTGCCGATCGTCTGGGCGCCGGTTTCGGCCAGCAGGGGGCGGAGAACTTCCATCCCGGCCTTCATCGCGTTCGCCGCCAGTAGAACCTCGGGGACGAAAAGGATTCCGTCCCTGAAGTCGATGCCGACAATCCGCATCCCCTCGACCAGGGCCTCGTTGAGGACCCGCTGGGCGTCCCAGCCGCGACCAAGGAGGATATTGGTGCCCTCAACGATCTCGGGAGCGAGACCGTCGTAGAGGTCGTCGTGCATCTGGTGGACGAGGTCGTCATCGGCCAGGGAATTGAGATCGAGTTCTGCTTCAGCCATCTCCGTGTTCCACGATATGGGACAGTGCTACAGCGTGGAACACTAGCCGGACCCCATTAGCGTCATCATCGTGGCGCAGGCCCGGTTGACCACTTTTTCGCACGGGGCTGGATGCGGGTGCAAGCTCTCCGCCGAGGAGCTCTCCTCGATCATCGAGCCCCTACGATCGCACCCCGCTCTGGATGCGCCGGACCTCGTGGTGGGTCTCGCTACGTCCGATGATGCCGGGGTATGGCGGCTTCCCTCAGGCGACTTTCTCCTGCAGTCGGTCGATTTTTTCACCCCGATCGTGGACGATCCCTATGAGTGGGGCCAGATCGCGGCCGCCAACGCTCTCTCCGATATCTATGCGATGGGGGGTCGGCCTCTTACCGCTTTGCAGTTGGTGGCCTGGCCTCGGGACGGTCTTTCCTTCGAGCTTTTGGCCGACGTCGTGCGTGGAGGGGCGGACATGATGGCCGCGGCCGGAGCCACCATCATCGGCGGTCATTCGATCGACGACGCCGAACCAAAATACGGATTCTCTGTCAGCGGCACCGTTTCCGAGCCCATTACCAACGCCGGAGGGCGACCGGGAGACCAGCTGGTATTGACCAAATCGCTGGGAACCGGGATCGTCACCACCGCGTTGAAGGCCGACTCGTGCCCGCCGGAGCTGGCGAGGAAAGCGGTCGGCCTGATGACCACCCTCAACGATCAGGCAGTGCAGCCGATGATCGAGCACCAGGCCCACGCAGCCACCGACATCACCGGCTTCGGCCTCCTCGGCCACCTCCGAGAAGTGCTCCAGGCCTCCAAAGTGGCGGCGGTCATCGATCCGGAAGCGGTGCCAGTCCTTCCCGGCGTCGTCGACCTGGTCACTGCCGGTCACTATCCCGGCGGGAGCCGGCGAAACCTCGAGTCGGTCCGGCCCTTTGTCTCCGGGGAACCCCCCGCTGAGAACCTGTTCAAGGTCCTGGCCGACGCTCAGACCTCGGGCGGCCTACTCATCGCTGTCGCTCCGGAGCGCACCGAAGAACTGGTTACTGACCTGCTGGCGGCCGGGTGCCTGACCGCCGCGATCGTCGGGGGGCTCGCGGCAGGCGAGCCCGGAATCTCTTTCGTCAGTAGGTAATCACCCGGTCCGCGGCGAAAGTCAGCTCGATCAGCTTGGCCGGAGCCGCAAACGTCGCGTTTTTCGTGGCAATGTCTGCCTCGGTTACCTCCCGCGCGGCCGCCGACATCTTCGAGACATAAATCGGGACTCCCTTGGCAACCAGGTTGGGGATGTGGTCGGCCAGAGCACCGGTTCCGATCCCGGCCGTCGACTCAATGACTGAGTCCTTCATCAGGTGCACGGCGTCGCCAGCGAAGAACATCGTCACCTCATGGCCCTCGTCGACCGCCGCTAGCGCAACCAGGCAAGCGAGAGCCGAGATCGTGGGCGCCTCCGGGCCGTGGGTGAGGTGTACGAGCAATGATCCCATCGTTCCCCTTTCGATTCTGAATGCAGGAGACCGTGGTTTCCGCGGCCTACAGCATTAGGTTTCGTTCCAGCGGAGGCGGACGGGAATCGAACCCGCCAGGGACCCTGAGGCCCCTCATCGGTTTTGAAGACCGAGGAGCCCACCAGGCGCTCGGACACCTCCGGCTTTGAGGCTACTTGCTAGCGGCGCGATGTCCGGAGGTCACCCTGTCGGAGAGTGATGCCCTCCCGGTCGGCATACTCGAGCAGCGGAACGGCGTACTTGCGACTGACTCCGGCTCGGGCCCGAAACTCGCTGACCGTGAACGGCGTCTCGAATGACCGAATGACGGCGATGACTTCGGCCATCGTCTCCGGCAAGTAGACAAAATCGTCTGATACTCGAATCACCTCTCCGCTGCGACTCAGTGCTCGCAGTAGATCCGGCGGAAGGCCTGCTTCTGCGATCGAGGGTGGCGTGAGGGTTCGGAGTCTCGCTCTGATCGCCGGCCAGCGGGGATCCGCCACGACCTGTGCCTGTTCGATGCCCACCCGGGAGACGACCGAGCCCTGCAGTTGAAGCAGAGGGCTTCGCTCGACCAGCAATCTGGCCCCGTCGTCCCCGATCAAGAGGGAGTTGGCCAACGCGCCGAGTCCGAGCCCGGCTTCGAGGGGATGGTCTCGGTGATGGGACTCCACCATTTCCACCCCCTTCGCCGCCAATCGGTCGATCTCCTCGTTCGAAATGGCCAGTCCGTCCGCTCTCAGCCCGATGGTGCTGCCGCCCGACCAGTTGGTGAGTGAGGTGGAATCGACGTGGCCGAGATGAGAGAGCATTTCCCCGGCAACCGCGTCCGGACCGTGCGGCAGGGCATGGCGAAGTCTCTTTCCTAGCTCGACGAGCCCGGCCCCCTTCGGGGGAGAAGGCATCATCACCTCTCCCCCGGCGGTTACCCGCTGCCGGCCCGTCTCTCGCAAGATGAACCGGTCACCAGCCTCGACCGGCACTGGCTGCTGAAACTCGACAATCCCCAGTCCAGCGGCGAGCAACCGCAAGCTGGCGGAGATGGCGAGGGTGCCGAGATAGAGAAGAAAAGAGCCGCGCTCGATCAGCTCCGATTCATAGCGGGTGGGCCGGAGGTCGACCAACCACCTTCGAGCGGGAGTCAACGTACCCGGGGCGGCCAGCAGGGATCCTCGCCCGACCCCAGCCGCGCCCTGGAGGTTGGCCGCTACCCGGCTGTCGGGAGGCACAGAATCAACCGTGCGATCGTTGGTTTCCAGTCCCCGTATCCGAGCCGTCTCGCCGCTCGGCCAAATGCCGATCGAATCCCCAACGGTGAGACTCCCGCCCACCAATGTTCCGGTGACAACGGTGCCAGCACCGGCCACCGTGAAAGCGCGGTCGACCCAGAGGCGGGGCCGCCTCATGGAGGGCGAGGCGACGGGTATTCCCTCGAGCGCCTCCGTCAACTCACCCAGGCCGGTGGAGGTCAGCGCAGAAACTGGAACGATGGGCAGGGCCTCGAGGGTGGTGCCTTGAAGCTTGACGCGAACCTGTTCGACCAAGTCGCGAGTGGTTTCGGAATCGACTAGGTCTGTCTTGGTGAGCGCCACTACGCCCTGACCAACGCCGAGGAGATCGAGGATGGCCAAATGCTCCTCGGACTGGGGCATCCAACCTTCGTTGGCTGCCACGACGAACATGACCGCGTTGAGGGAGCCAACTCCGGTGAGCATGTTGCCGATGAAGCGCCGATGGCCGGGAACATCGACGAAGGAGATCCGGCGTCCGCTGGGAAGATCCAGCCAGGCGAATCCGAGGTCGATGGTGAGCCCTCGCCGCTTCTCCTCCTCGAGACGATCGGGATCTCGACCGGTGAGCGCCCGGATGAGAGCCGACTTGCCGTGATCGACATGTCCGGCGGTGGCGACTACTGGCACGCCACCCGCAGCGCCTGTGCGAGGACGGGATCATCCTTTTCGGGAACGGCCCTCAGGTCGAGGATGAGGCGGCCAGCGTCGCGACGGGTGAGCACCGCCGGAGAGCCCAGGAGAAGCGATCGAAAGATCCGGGCCGCTTCGCCTTCGATGATCAAAACCGGTGAGGGGATAGCCGATCCCGGAGCCGAGCCTGCTCCCAGCACCGATGAGGATTCTTCGATCGAGGCATGCACTCCCGCCTCAACCCGGAGGCGCTCCAGCCTCAGCTTCAGGTCCCGATATCCGGTGGAGGCCATCTTCCAGATTGGAATCTCGATTCCCCGCCCGTCGGCATAGAGCTCGATGGTGGCCGTGAGGGCGGCGGCCGTGGGGCCATCGATTCGCAAGGCCCGAGCCAATGGATGGCGGCGGACTCGATCGACCAATTTGGAACGTCCCACGATCACGCCCGCCTGGGGACCGCCGAGGAGTTTGTCACCCGAAAACAGCACCAGGTCGGCCCCGGCCCGGATTGACTGCCTGACTCCCGGCTCGATGCCCAGCCAGACCGGGGGCGGACCACCCAGCCACGGAGTGGTCTCATCCAGCAATCCCGACCCCGAGTCGAAGACCAGCGGCAGATCGTGGTTGCGGCTTACGGCCCCAAGCTCGCGCACGCTGACCTCCTCGGCGAAGCCTGTGATCCGGTAGTTGGAGGGGTGGACCTTGAGAAGACAGCCCGTCGACTCGGCGATGGCTGACAGATAGTCCGAGATCCTCGTCCGGTTGGTAGTGCCCACCTCTCGCAGGACCGCTCCCCCGGCGGCGATGACTTCAGGCAGCCGATAGCTGCCCCCGATCTCGATCAACTCGCCCCGCGAAATAATGACCTCCCGGCCCGGAGCCAGGGCAGCCAGCACCAGCACCAGCGCGCCGGCATTGTTGTTGACCACCACGGCCGATTCGGCACCCGTCAGTGAGGCCAGGAGATCGAGGAGATAGCCCGAACGACGTCCCCGCTCTCCGGATCGCAGGTCAAGCTCGAGATTGCTGTACCCGATGGCTGCCGCCTGGGCCGCTTCCGCCGCCTCCGGGGCGAGCGGGGCTCGACCCAGGTTGGTGTGGAGGAGGACGCCGGTGGCGTTGATCACCGGTCCGAGCCGGTCGAGAACCATCCCTTCCAATCGGATCCGGGCGGCGGCGGCGAAATCTTGTTCGCCACCCTGCCGAGCGCGGTCGAGCGCTGTCCGAGCCACGTCGACCACGGCTTTGCGCGGAAGAGGCCATTCCCCTAGGTCGGCAACGAATTGATCGACGGAGGGCAGATGACGGCGTTCCATGTCGGGGTTACATTCTCGCCCTGTGAGCGAGAGGTTGTGAAATGAGTGATCTGCCCACCAGTGCCCGGGTCGTTGTAATCGGGGCCGGAATTGTCGGTAACTCCGTAGTCGGACATCTCGCCGAACTGGGTTGGCGTGACATGGTCCAGATCGACAAGGGACCGCTACCCAACCCGGGCGGGTCGACGGGCCATGCCTCCAACTTCATCTTCCCCGTGGACCACAACAAAGAGATGGCGATGTTGACCCTCGACAGCCAACGGCAATACGAGGCGATGGGAGTAAATGTCACCTGCGGCGGACTCGAAGTGGCACGCACTCCCGAACGGATGGAGGAACTGCGTCGGCGGATGGGATCAGCCAAGAACTGGGACATAGAGGCTCATCTGGTCAGCCCTGGCGAGATCAAAGAACTCGTCCCTTTTATCAACGACGAGATCCTGCTCGGCGGTGCCTACTTCCCTACCGTGTCAGCCGTCGACTCGTTACGAGCCGGGACCATCTTTCGCGAAAGCGCGCAGGCACTCGGAGCCCTCCAAACAATCGCCAATGTCGAAGTCCTGGGACTCGAAACCGAGCGAGACAGGATTAAGGCCGTCCTCACCGATCGGGGCCGGATCGAGTCTGATTACGTGGTCGTTGCCTGCGGCGTCTGGAGCCCGCGTATTGCGCGCATGGCCGGGGCCAGCATTCCCCTCACACCGGCGGTCCATCAGATGATCGACGTGGGTCCGATTCCGATTCTCCAGGACTCCGGCAAGGAACTGGCGTTTCCGATCGTGCGCGACATGGATGTCTACATGTATGAACGGCAGACCGGGGGCTCGATGGAGGTGGGCTCATATGCTCACCGTCCGATCTTTCATCATCCCGACGAAATCCCCTCGCTGGCCGCGGCACGTCTATCGCCGACCGAACTTCCCTTCACCGACGCCGACTTCGACCAGCAGATGGAAGACGCCCTCGAGTTGATGCCGGAGATTCTTTCTACCGCCGAGATCAAATACGCCATCAACGGCCTTCTATCCCTCACTCCCGACGCGATGCCCTTGATCGGGGAGACCGTCGAGGTCGAGAACCTGTGGTCGGCGGCGGCGATTTGGATCAAGGAAGGTCCGGGCACCGGTCGTGCCGTGGCCGAGTGGATGACTCATGGCTACCCCGAACTCGATCCTCACGCCTCCGATATTGCCCGCTTCTACCCCTATGCCCGAACCGAGCACCACGTTCGTGCCCGGTGCTCGGAGCACTTCAACAAAACCTACGGGATCGTCCACCCTCGGGAGCAATGGGCGACCGAGCGCAACAAGCGAGTCGCTCCATTCCACGTCCGCACCCAGGCTCTGGGGGCCATCTACTTCGAAGCCGGTGGGTGGGAGCGACCCCACTGGTATGAGTCCAATTCCGGCCTGGTCGACGAGTTCTCGGTGGAGGATCGGCCCCATGAATGGGATCGCAGGTGGTGGTCTCCGATCCAAGTTGGCGAGCATCTGGCGATGCGGGAGCGGGTGGGGATGGTCGACCTCTCCCCGTTCGTGATCTTCGACTTCACGGGTCCTGGGACTCTTGCCTATCTCCAGCACATGGCTTTGAACAACGCCGACGTCAAAGTCGGCCGCTCGCTCTATACGCCGCTCTTGACCGAGTCGGGCGGATTCAAAGCCGACTTGACCATCCTCCGCCTCGCAGAGGAGCACTTCCGCGTAATCACCGGCGCCTTCGACGGTCCCCGCGACAAGCACTGGTTCCGGCGGCATCTTCCTTCCGATGGCTCCGTCCAGATGACCGATCTCACTTCGGCGCTCGTGACAATCGGCGTGTGGGGACCGCGGGCCCGCGATTTGGTGCAGTCGTTGACCGATCACGACCTCTCCAACGAGGCTTTCCCCTACGGCTCGACCGAGGCGGTCGACTTCGGTTCGATCAACGCCCGACTCTTTCGCATCTCATATGTGGGCGATCTCGGGTGGGAGATCTACGTGCCGGCCGAGCAGGGCCTGCCGATGTGGGATCGGCTCTGGGAAGCCGGCCAGGATCTGGGGGTGGTCCCGGTCGGGGCGGGCGTCTACGGGACCACCGGGCGTCTCGAGAAGGGGTACCGATTGATGGGGGCGGAGCTGGAAAGCGAATTCAACCCCGTCGAGGCGGGCCTCGCCCGATCGAAGGTGAAGGCGGCCGACTTCATCGGCAAGGAGGCGTACCTCAAGGCTCGCGAAGCCCCGCTGGCGGCCACGTTGTGCACGCTGACGGTGGAAGATCACATGTCGAAGCGAGACGGCCTCAAGCGCTACATGACGGGGCGCGAACCGATCACGACCCTCGCGGGAGAGAGAATCACAGACGAGAAGGGGCGGCCCTCCTATGTCACCTCGGCCGGGGCCGGACCCTCGGTGGGCAAGTATCTCTTGCTGTCGTATTTGCCGCCCGAATTCGCCGTCGTCGATACCGAATTGGCGGTCATGTATATGGACGAGCTGTATCCGGTCAAGGTGGCCGTTGCCGGCTCGACTCCCCTCTTCGACCCCGACGACAAACGGATGAAGATCTAGGCGGATCCATAGCCTCGCCACCCGATCGAAATATGGGTGCCCCTAACTATCGGCGCGCACCGTCGGGTTGAGGGTGTAGGTGCCCGTTAGGCTCCCCCGGTCGAGGACGTGTCCCTCCATAGCCTTCATCAACTGATCGGCGTTGAATGAGCCTTCGACCGGAGCCCGTTCCGTGTCCAAGGCGTAGACCGTGAACGTGTAGTGGTGGAGCCGCTCGTCGTTCCAGGGAGGACAGGGGCCGTCGTAGCCGAAGTAGTCGCCTTCCATCTCCGCATCCCCGGCGAACCAACCGGTGTAGGAGTTGAGCCCGTGCCTTCCGCCACCGGGTGCATCCGGGCCGGATTTGCCCCTCGCGGTCACCCCGTTCGAGTGGGCTCCGGCCTCGATCTCGCTCAGCGACGGCGGCAAGTCGACGAGCAACCAGTGGTAGAAGTTCACACGAGGCAGTTGGGGGGAGACGGTGCGTCCTTCCTGGTTGACATCGATGCCCACACTCGGGACGTCGGGGTCGACGGCGACGACCGCGAACGACCTCGTCGCATCCGGCGCCCCGCTCCAGCGGAGGTGGGGATTGCGGTTGGCGGCGAAACGGATATGCGATTCCGGGTCGGGCTCGGCGAAGGCGAATTCGGCCGGAATCGGATTTCCTGGCGATATCGAGTTGCTCGTCAGCTCCATTCTTCAACCATACGGAATCCGTGGCGAAATCGGTCCGGAATCGGTTACTCAAGGCCGAGAATTGAAAACTGATGAAGCACGTCAAGGTCGAGCCTGCAGTTGCGACACAAATGCCAGAATCGCCACCGACCGACCCCCGCGACGAGCCGGCCTACTCCGAGCCCAAGGTCGACTGGCCTGATCTCTTCATCTGGGTCGCCTTGGGCCTCTTCTTCCTCGTGATGGCGAGAGACCTCCTCGCCCTACACAACAACTTCTGGACCTTTGACTACGACCTCGGGATATTCGACCAGGCCATCTGGCTCCTGTCACGGGGGGAAGGCTTCATCACCGTGCGAGGTCTCGAAGTATTCGGTCACCACGGATCGTTCGCCTTCTTCCTACTGGTCCCCTTCTACTGGCTAGGGGCGGGCCCGAACTTTCTCAACCTCGTGATGGTCCTTTCCATCTGCTTCGGCGGCTGGGTGCTCTTCACATACGGCCGCAAGCTGCTCGGCAATGCCTGGTGGGCGCTCCTGCTGGCGGTGGCGTTTCTCCTCCACTTCACCAACAGCTGGCAGGTACGAGAAACCTTCCATCCGGAAGTGGTGGCGATGGCGCCGTTCATGGCGGGCTATGTCGCGGCCCGCGATCAGCGGTGGCGGGCATTCGGGATCTGGATGGCCTTGGCGATCACTTGGAAGGAGGACGTCGCCCTGGCGATCCTGATGGTGGGGATTCTGCTCGTAATCCGCGGCATTCGAAAGCCCGGCTGGATAACCATCTTCAGTTCGCTCGCCTATTTCCTTCTGGTCACCCGACTTCTCATCCCCGCCTTCTCGGATGGCGTGGTGTTCTACGAGAATTTCTATGGCGATCTCGGCACCAGCCCGGTTGATGTCGCTCGAACCGCCCTGACCGATCCGACAGCAATCGGTGGGACACTCGCCCAGCACGACTTCCTCGGCTATGTCCGTGATCTTCTGGCTCCTTTTGCGTTCGTGTCACTGTTATCTCCCCTCACGTTGCTGATCGCCCTTCCCCAGGTGCTGGCCAACCTCCTGACGGTTGTCGATTGGACCCAGAATCTTCGTGTTCACTACGCAGCAATGCCTCTGGCGGCCGTCTCGCTGGCGATGGTCGAGGGCGTTGCCCGACTCCGGCGGGCGGAGGCTCAGAGAATCGCCCTGGGAGCCGTGGCCGCCATGTCATTGGCCACGGCCACTGCCTGGGGGACTCTTCCGTTCGGGGTCGAATACGACCGCGGAATCTGGCCGATCTACGGCAACGACCGTCGCCCATTGCTGGAGGCAGCGGTGGCCATGCCCGGGCCTACTGCCAGCGTCACGGCCACCTACAACCTGGCTCCCCACCTCACTCACCGGAGGGTGATCTATACCTGGCCAAACCCCTGGCGGGCGCTGCACTGGGGAACGGGAACCGAGCAGCCTCCTGACCCCTCCGCCATCGAGTGGCTGGTGATCGACAAAACCGTGCTCGGCGACTCGGCAAGCGAGTTCGAGGGGGTGGTCGCCGAAGAGTCCTGGGACATCCTCATGGACGAGCGCGGCGTCTTCGTAGCCAGACGCGCCCCTTAGCGGAAGCCGATACCGTTGCTCCGGTGAAGATCCTGGTTTGCGTGAAACGGGTCCCCGCTCCCGGGGCGCGCATCAGCCTCACCCCCGATGCGCGATCGATCGACGCTCGCCATCTGTCTTTCACTGTCAGCCCGCACGAAGAATGCGCGGTCGAGGAAGCCGTCCGTCTCAAAGAACTACACGGGGGAACAGTCACTGTCCTCACCCTGGGAAATGCCGAGGCCGAAGAACAGCTTCGCTACGCGATCTCGGTCGGAGCCGATGAAGCGAACTTGATCTCCTCCGACGAAATCGACATCGACCCGCAGGCGACCGCCGCCGCCTTGAGCGATCGGATCAGTGAACTCGAGGGTGGAAGGGAGCCGTTCGACTTGATCTTGGTCGGCAACGAGTCGGCCGATGCCGGTGGATATCAGGTCGGGGTTCGGATTGCCCATGCCCTCGGCCGTCCCATCATCAGCGGGATCAAGGGGCTCAAAGTTGAGAATCAAACCATTGAGGGGCGGAGAGAGACCGACGGAGGTTTCGAGATCTATCGGTTGCCGCTGCCGGCAATCGTGGCGGTCAAAGAAGGAATCAACCTGCCCCGCTATCCCACATTGCCGGGCCGCCTCCGGGCCAAGAAAGCAGACGTCACGACAATCGATTATCAGCACAAGGCCGGGGGGTTGAGCATGGTCTCGTTGGCTACTCCGATTGAGCAACAAACCGCCACCAGGGTGCTCGGGCGGGGAGCCGATGCCGCACCGGCGGTGGTCGACCTCTTCGAGGAGCTCGGCCTCTTGTGACCGGCATCCTGATTTTTGCCGGCGAATCGGATGAGCTCGACCGCCAGGCGGTAACGCTGGCGGCGTCGCTCGGCCCAGTCGAGGTGGTTTCGGTCGGCCCGACCAAGATTGGCGGAGTCGGGAAAGCCTGGCAGATCGAGCACCCCATCCTTTCTGACTACGCCCCGGAAGCAATCGCCGAGAGTCTCGCCCAACTCGTTGGACAGGAGATGCCCTCGGCGGTGATCGCCGCCGGCACCGAGCGCAACAACGAGGTGATGGCCCATCTGGCAGCGCTGCTCGACCTGCCTCTCGCCACCAACGTTCTCACCGTTTCCGCCGAGGGCGAGGACTGGCGCCTCACCAGGGTCCGCTGGGGAGGGAGTCTGATCGAAGAGGCCACCCTCTCCGCCTTCCTCAAGCTTCTTACGGTGGCGCCGCATTCCCAGCCCACCTGGGAAGAATCCGAAGCGATGACCCCGCAAATTTTCGAACCCGAGTTGGCCGAGGCGTTGGGCAGAACTCGGGTCCGCGAACGGGTAACCGTCGACGAAGGGATCAGCCTCACGACGGCACCGGTGATCGTGAGCGGCGGGCGAGGGGTCGGCTCAGCGGAAGGCTTCGCCCCCCTCGAGGACCTCGCCGGCCTGCTCGGGGGAGCGGTGGGCTGCTCGCGGGTGGTGACGAACAACGGATGGCGCTCGCATCGAGATCAGGTGGGGCAGACTGGCACCAGGGTGGCGCCCCACCTCTATGTCGCCTGCGGGATCTCGGGCGCCATTCAGCATTGGGTGGGGATGATGGCGGCCAAGAAAGTACTGGCGATCAACACCGATCCCGAGGCTCCGATGGTTACCAAAGCCGACTACGCCGTGATCGGAGATCTACACGAAGTGCTGCCCGCCATCATCAGCGAGATCAGGCGACGTCAGGGGACCACGTGAAAATGCCGAAGCCAAGTACTGCGGGCAAGGAATTGTTCCAGAGGCTCTTGCCCGACAACCCCGACGTCACCCAACGTCCGATGTTTGGCCAGATGGCCGGCTTCGTGAACGGAAACATGTTCTTGTGCCTGTTTGGCGAACGTATCGCCGTCAAGCTCTTCGGGCCGAAGGCAGAGGAGCTCTCGGCGATCGAGGGGTCCGGACCGTTCGAGCCGATGGAAGGCCGACCCATGAAGGGTTACATCGTTTTGCCGCTGGATTGGCACGCCAGCCCCGAGTTGGCCGACTATTGGGTTGAGCAATCCCTCGCCTACGTCCGAACTCTCCCCCCCAAAGCGAACAAGAAGAAGTAACGATGGACGTACTCAGGGCCAGCCACCGGGGGAGGCTTGATCAAGAGATCATCCTCTGGCTGACGACGGTCCGTCCCAATGGGCAGCCCCAGACACTGCCGGTCTGGTTCGTGGTTGACGGGTCTGACCTGCTGGTCTGGTCGCAAGAAGGCGCGCGGACGAAGAACCTGTCCGGAAACTCCCTGGTGGCGGCTCACGTCAGCGACAACGGCACCGGCGGCAACATCCTCAGCATCGAGGGCGAGGCGGTCATCGAGCCCAGCCTGGGCCCAGCCAGCCAGCATCCCGGCTATGTCAAGCGTTATCAGCGCCGGATGGATAAATCTCGCTGGACCTGGGAGTGGTTCGACACCGTCTACAAGGTTCCGATCCGAATCAGCCCCCGGAAGGTTCGGACCGGGTGAGGCCGAGACCGGCCGGGATCCGGCTCGGGGACAGGATGCCGTCGGCCAGGCCGTAGGCCACCGCTTCCTCGGCGCTCATCCAATGGTCACGATCGGTGTCCTTCTCGACTCTCTCGATCGGCTGTCCGGAATGCTGGGAAAGAATCTTCACCATCGTCTGGCGATGACGGACGATCTCGCGAGCATGGATCTCGATGTCGCTCGCCTGCCCCTCGATCCCCCCGACCACGTGCGGCTGGTGGATCAGCACCCGGGCGTGCGGCAGGACCATCCGCTTACCCGGGGCACCGGCGGCGAGGATCACGGCGGCCGCCGAGGCGGCGAGGCCGATGCACGTCGTCGCCACTTCCGGACGAAGGCTCTGAATGGTGTCGTAGATGGCCATCATCGCCGACCCTTCGCCCCCGGGTGAGTTGATGTAGAGATGGACGTCCTTGTCAGGGTCCTCGGCCTCCAGATAGAGCATCTGGGCGACAATGAGATTGGCTACCTCGGCGTCCAACTGCCGGCCGAAGAAGACGATCCGCTGGCCGAGGAGCTGGGAGTAGATGTCGTAGGCACGCTCCCCGCGTGGGGTCTGCTCGATGACGGTGGGGATCAACATGGCTATCCTCCTAGTGCAACCTCAACGTTGCATATCAGCCTACACTATCCGCAACCTGGGAGTTGCACATGGACCCTTTGCCAAAAGTCGAGCGCTCACTTTCCCTGGACCTTGCCCCGCCCGAGCTTTGGCAACACCTCGTCAGTGGCGAGCTGGCTTCGATGTGGATGGGAGGAACGATGACGATCGAGCCCCGGCTCAACGGTCGGGTCTCATTGGCTATGGAGGGAAGTCCTCCAGTGTTTGGTGCGGTCGAGGAGATCGACAAGGGACGCTCGATCGCCTGGTCCTGGAGGACGGCCGACGGTGAGCCCACTCAGGTGGTGTTGCGAATCGATCCCAACGGCGAAGGCTCGCAATTGCACGTCAGCGAAGAACTCCTCAATTACGAAATCGTCATAATCCCCCCGGTGCTGGGCTGATGGATGTCTTCGATGCCCTGTCCGACCCGACCCGTCGCGCCTTGATTCAGCATCTGGCGGACGGCCCAGCCACCGCCACTCAGCTCTCCCGGCAGTTCCCGATCAGCCGCCAGGCGATCACCAAGCACCTCGCCGCCCTCGACGAGGCGGGGCTGGTCGACCGCAACGCCTCCGGCCGCGAGATTCGTTACTCGCTGCGCACCGAAGGACTGGCCGACGTCTCCTCCTGGGTGACCGAGGTCGGCACCTCCTGGGACCGCCGCCTGGCAGACCTAAAGCGAACCCTGGGTAGTTGATCCGAAAAAAGACCCGAAAACAGCCCAGAGAATCACCAAAGACTGCCAGCGGAGACCCGGAGGTCCTCCATCGTGATTCCCTTGGCCCCGTCGCTGCAGAGGAAGAGAGCGAGGGCTCCGATCTCGGTCGGGGAGATCAACCGGCCCTGGGGGTTGGTTTTCTCGACCTCGGCCACATAGTCGTCGCCGGTGCGTTGTTCGTGCTCGGCGATGTCGGTCATCCAGGCTCGGCCAAAGGAGGTGTCGACCCAGGTGGGGCTGATCGCATTGCAGGTGACTCCGTGCGGCGCCCCCTCCAGAGCAACGGCTCTGGTGAGCCCGACCACCCCGGCCTTGGAGGCGCAGTAGGCGCCCGAGGTCGCCGCGCCCACCGAGGCGGCAGTGGAAGCGATGTTGATGATTCTCCCCCACTTGCGTTCGATCATCGCCGGCAGTACCCGTTTGATCGCCCGGTAGGTACCGGTGAGGTTGACCTCGATGACCTTGTTCCAGAGGCCGTCGTCATGCCCGACGATGGTCTGCTCGGCGGTGATGCCGGCGGCGTTCACCAGGATGTCGACCGGGCCCAGGCGCTCGACCGCGGCGCCGTGAAACTCATCGACAGACTCGTCTTTGGTGACGTCGAGATTCATCCCCAGGGCTTCGGGACCCAGCTGGGAGAGAGCATGATCCATTTGCTCCTGTCCCGGGAGGTAGGACAGCTCACCGTCCGCCCGCTTCCCACCGGCGAGGAGCGAGCCAATCGCCACCCGCGCCCCGGCGGAGGCCAGTGCCGTGGCGATCGCCAGCCCCATCCCGGAGGCGCCACCGGTGACCATGGCGGTGCGACCTTCGAGGGAGCTTTCCACCATCAGTACGGTGCCGCCACGTCACCCATCTCCACGTAGACACTCTTCAGCTGCGTGTAGTGGCCGATGGTGGTGAGGCTGTTCTCGCGTCCGATTCCCGATTGTTTGTATCCGCCGAAGGGCATCTCGATCGGAGTGACGTTGTAATTGTTGATCCAAGTGGTGCCGGCCTCGAGTTTGGCGACGACGCGATGGGCTCTGGTGACATCGCGGGTGAACACACCGGCGGCGAGTCCGTAGTCGGTGTCGTTGGCCCGGGCTATCACTTCGTCCTCGTCGAAGAACGTCAGGATCGCCATCACCGGCCCGAAGATCTCCTCGCGAACAATCTTCATCTCGTCGGTACAGCCATCGAACACCGTCGGCTCGACGAAGTAACCCTTCTGTAGCTCTGGATCATCCGGGCGCCCACCGCCGATCAGCACCTTGGCCCCGGCCTTCTTCCCGGCTTCGATGTAGCCCAGCACCTTGTCCATGTGCTCTTGGGAAATGAGGGCGCCGACGTGGGTATCGGGATCCATGGGGTCGCCGATCCGCATCTTCGAGGTACGGGTGACGAGCTTGTCGACGAATTCAGAGTGCACGTCTTCGTGGACGAAAACCCGGGTGCCATTGGAGCAGATCTCCCCCTGGGTATAGAAGTTGGCCATCAGCGCGGCCGAGACCGCGTTGTCGAGATCGGCGTCCTCGAAAACGATGAGGGGGGACTTTCCCCCTAGCTCGAGAGTGACGTTCTTCAGAGTCGAGGCGGCGTTGGCCATCACCAGCTTTCCGGTTCCGACCTCCCCGGTGAGCGAAACCTTCGCCACCCCGGGGTGAGAGACCAGTGCCTCCCCCGTCCGGTGGTCACCCTGCACCACGTTGAACACTCCGTCGGGGAGACCCGCTTCGCTGTAGATCTCGGCAAGTCGCAACGCAGTCAGGGGGGTGAGCTCGGCGGGCTTAAAGACCATCGAGTTACCACAAGCAAGGGCCGGGCCGGACTTCCAACAGGCGATCTGGATGGGGTAATTCCAAGCCCCGATCCCCGCGCAGACCCCGAGCGGCTCCCGGCGGGTGTACACCCAAGAGTTAGCGAGTTGAAACGTCTCGCCGTGGATCGAGGCCGCCAATCCGGCGTAGTACTCGATGGCGTCGGCCCCGGAAAGCACATCGACCGCGACGGCTTCCTGCCAGGGCTTGCCTGTGTCCGCCACCTCGAGCCGGGCGAGGTCCTCGTTGTATTTGCGGAGCAGGGCCACCGCTCGATTGAGGATCCGACCTCGTTCGGCACCGCTCAGCTCCCGCCATACCTCAAACCCTTCCCGAGCGGAAGCCACGGCCCGGTCGACATCGTCGGCACTGGCGTGTTGGACCTGGCAAATCACTTCGCCGGTCGCCGGATTGATGGTTTCGAACGTCTCGCCACTGGTGGCGTCAGTCCGCTGACCCGCGATAAAGAGACCTTGTGCCGGCAGCTGCATGAGGAGGTTGACGCTACTAGTGACCGGAAGGGGGCTGGAGACGCTGAGCCCAGGCCTGCGTTAGGCGATCGAGGATGATGGCCATCACCACGATGGCGAAGCCCACCTCGAAGCCGAGTCCGGTCTCGTTGCGGGTAACGGCGTTGATCGTCTCGAACCCAAGACCACCACCACCCACGAGGCCGGCGATGATCACCATCGCCAGGACCATCATGATCACCTGGTTGACGCCCGCCATGATGGTGGGGGCCGCGAGCGGGATACGAACCCCGAGCATGGTCTGGCGGCGGGTGGCGCCGAAGGTCTGGGAGGCCTCGATGGCTTCGCTCGGAACCTGTCGGATTCCGAGGGCGGTGATCCGGATCCCGGGCACGATCGCGTAGAGGACCGAGGCGATGATGCCGGGCACCTGGCCCACCGTGAAGAGCATGACCACGGGAATGATGTAGACGAAGGAAGGCACGGTCTGGAGAAAGTCGAGGATGGGGCTGAGAACCTTCTCAACTCGGGGTCGTCGGCCCGCCCAAACACCGAGGGGAACCGCGATCGCAACCGAGGCCACCACCGCCGCCACCACCTGAATCAAAGTGATGATCGAGAGCTGCCACATCCCCATGAATCCCACGAGAAGGAGTGCGGCGGCAACGAACAAGGCCAGACCCAGCCCGCGCACCCGCCAGGCCAGCCAGGCGGCGGCAAAGATCAGGACCGGCCAGGCGACCACCTCGAGCAGGAAGTCGCGGGCTGGAATCAGCAAGTCGGCGACGATGAAGTCGTTGAGCGGCCTGGTTATGAACGAAAGGTTGTCCCGCGCCCAGATCACCAGGTTGTCGAGCGGATCGAGGATGCGGACTCCGAACACCTCGGGGAAGGCGACGGCGCCGATCGACCGCCCGAGGAAAACCAATGCCGTCAAGCCCAGGAGGCCCCCCAGCACCCATCGCTTGTCAACCTGTTTGGTTCGGTCGGTTTCTGCCAGAGATCGGCCGATCCGGTCGAGCACCATCGCCACCGCCACAATGGCGAGGCCCGCGGCCAGGCCCCGCCCGGGGCTTCGGACGCGAAGGGTGTCCATAACCACCTGACCCAACCCCCCGGCGGCAAGCAAAGTGGCCAGAACCACGATTCCGAGAGCCATCATGATCGTCTGGTTGACGCCGGTCATGATCGTGGGCATGGCGATGGGGGTCTGAACCTTGAAGAGGGTCTGGCGGGCGCTCGAGCCGAACATCTTCGATGCCTCGACCGTCTGCGAGGGGACCCGCAAAATGCCGAGCGTCGTCAAGCGGACCACGGGCGGAAGGGCGTAGATCACCGTGGCGATGGTCGCCGGCACCTTGCCGATGCCGAAGAAGAGGATCATGGGAAGGAAATAGACCGGAGCCGGAATCGTCTGCATAGCGTCGAGTAGCGGCCGCAGCCCCTTCTCAAACCCGGGCTTGAAGGCCGCGAGCACGCCCAGGGGCACTCCTATGACCACGGAAATCAGAACCGCCATCGACATCAACGCCAGCGTTTCCATGGTTGGTTCCCAAAGGCCCACCAAGCCCGGGTAGACCATCACGAGCCCGGCGACCGACGCCATCTGCCAGTGACCGTTGCGGGCGATGAGCAGAAAAACCGCGATGGGGATGACGAACCAGGGCAGCCAGAGAAGGGCGTCCTCGACGAAGGTCAACCCCCAATTGACCGCGGCGGTGATCGGCTGCAAGAAGGCGGTGAAGAGAGGATGGGAGCCGCGATTGGCCCGGGCCCAGGCTTCGAAGGCGTCGATCGGACCCGAGAAGGTGGTGTCGAGGACAGCGGGGAAGGTTTTGGCATTGGCGAAGGCCACCTGTAAGGCGACAATCCCCACCGCCAAGCCCCCCCACGTCACCAGCCTCCGCTCGACCCCGGCTTTGACTCCTAATGGAAGCGAGGGAGCGGAAACAGTGTCGGTCACGTCTCGTCCTCGAGGACGTTGGCGACCGCCGCTCGATCGACCACGCCCACTTCCATCCCGTCGGCATCGTCCACCGCCACCGGGGAGGTGTGGTTGAGCAGGTGAGGAAGAACTGTCTCGATGGTGTCCTCGAGATGCACCCGGTGGCCGGCACCGTTGGCGTCGCCCGGTCGAGTGACGGCAGCGGCAGTCAGCACTTTGGTCTTGGGAATGTCCTTGGTGAACTCGCGGACGTAGTCGGTTTGCGGGTCGGTGATGAGCTCCGCCGCCGACCCCACTTGGTCAAACGCTCCGTCTTTCATGATCGCGATCCGGTCGCCCAGCTTGATTGCTTCCGCAAAGTCATGGGTGATGAACACGATTGTCCGCTGCATCGACTCCTGCAATCGAATCAGCTCGTCCTGCATGTCGCGACGGATCAGCGGATCAAGAGCTGAGAACGGTTCGTCGAAGAAGAGGATCTCGGGCTCGACCGTGAGGGCCCGAGCCAGACCGACCCGTTGTTGCATGCCGCCCGACAGCTGTTGGGGATAGTGGTTCTCCCAGCCTTTCAATCCGACGACTTCGAGCACCTTCATGGCTCGCTCGATCCGCTCGTTCTTCTCGACCCCTTGCACCTCGAGACCGTAAGCGGCGTTGTCGATCACCCGGCGGTGTGGGAAGAGGCCGAAGTGCTGGAAGACCATCGACATCTTGTGCCGGCGCACGTTGCGCAGCTGCTCCTCGGTCATAGCCGTGAGATCCTCGCCATCCAGGAGAACCCGGCCTTTGGTGACCTCGTTGAGGCGGGCAGCGCAGCGGATCAGGGTCGATTTTCCGGACCCCGACAAACCCATGACAACGAAGGTTTCGCCTACGTTGACGTCGAAGGAGACATCGCGCACGCCGACCGTGCAGCCCGTCGCAGAGAGGATTTCGGCCCGGTTGGCCCCGTCCTCGGCCATCGCCAGGGCCCGTTCCGGTCGATTCCCGAATACCTTCCATACCTGATCGACCTCAAGGCACACGCGGTGCTGGGACCCGTTTTCCGACACATCGGTAATGTACCAACTCGACCGCTCCCAAGGCTGGGCGGCGTTTAAGAGGAGATCGAATGAAGAAACCCTTGTTACTAGTTCTTGTGGCGCTGAGCGTTCTTGCCGCGGCCTGCGGCGGCGGCGGCGACGGTGCAACCGCGACAACGGCCGGTGATGGCACTGCCACCACCGGCGCGGCCACCGGTGGGACGGTTGGAATCGACCCGAACAACCCGACTATCAACCTGGCAGTCAATCCCTGGACCGCTTCCCTGCTCAACGTCGAGATCGCCAAGCAACTCATCGAAGCCAACCTCGGCTATCCGGTCGAGGCCGTGGCCATCGACGAGAACGCGGCCATGTTCACAGGCATGGCCGACGGCACGGTGGACGCCGTGCTCGAGCTCTGGCCCTCTGGGATCACCGACGACGAGCAGGCCTTCCTCGACGAGGGTTCGGTCGTCGAAATCGGCGAGCTCGGTGCGGTCGGCAAGATTGGATGGTTCGTCCCCCAGTACGTGATCGACGAGCACCCGGACCTGGCAACCTGGGAAGGCTTCCAGGATCCGGCTAACGCCGCCCTCTTCGCTACGGCGGAGACGGGTGATCAGGGCCGTTTTCTTGGCACCGATCCTTCCTACTCGCAGTATGACGAAGCGATCATCTCGAATCTCGACTTGCCCTTCCAGGTGGTGTTCTCGGGCTCGGAGGCTGCAACGGTGGCCGAGCTCGATGCGCGCGTGGCCGCGGAGGAGCCGATCGTGATGTATTGGTGGACCCCGACCGCGGCGGTTGCCAAGTACAACTTGGTCAACGTGCCCCTGCCCGAGTACTCCGAGGAGTGCTACGCCGACCCGGCCGCGATCGACTGCGACTATCCCGAGGACGTCTTGCTCAAGGTCGCCTCGGCCCAGTTGGAGGAGAAGGCTCCTCCGGTGTGGGAGTTCCTCAATAACTTCACCATCACCACCGAGGATCAGCTCTCGATGTTGCCCGCCGCCGAGATCGACGGCGAGGACATCTCCGTCGTCGCCAAGGAATGGATCGATACCCACCAGGACGTCTGGCAGGCCTGGCTGCCCTAGCCAATTTGCGAACCCCAGGGTTCGGAGCAGCCCCCCAGGGGTGCTACCAGCCCACAGAGCATGAGAAAGGGGCGGGTTTTTCCGCCCCTTTCTTGTATAGTGACCACATAGCGCCGATTTGATTCGATCAGCTTGCGGGCGCTCAACAAATGCGGCTAAAGCGTCGGGATGGAAAAACCGCCCGGCCAGAGCTGCGGCGGTTTTCTCGTTGGAGGGCCGCCTCACAATCCAGGAAAGGACAATGAGATGGCCGGCAACGTTTTCCGAGACCTCCTCGGCAGAGGCCGCCCGCTGGTCGCGGACGGCGCCATGGGAACGACCCTCTTCTCCCTCGGCCTCGAAGGAGGGGGCTGCCCGGAGTTGCTCAATGTCGAGCAACCTGACCTGGTCGAGAAGGTCCATCGCGGCTTCATCGAGGCCGGCGCCGACATCATCCTCACCAACACGTTCGGCGGCAACCGTCGTCGACTGGCCCTGCATCGCCTCGAGGATCGGGTTGCTGAGCTGAACGCCGCGGCGGTCGCCGTCGCTCGGCGAGCCACCGATCTTGCCGACCGGCCGGTCGCCATCGCCGGCAGCATCGGTCCCACCGGAGACCTTTTCGCTCCGCTCGGACCCCTGCCACACGATGAAGGAGTCGAGGTGTTCACGGAACAGGCGTGGGCACTCGCTGACGCCGGGGCAGATGTGCTTTGGATCGAGACGATCTCGTCTTTCGAAGAGCTCGAGGCGGCCGTCGCCGCGGCGCATACCACGGGTCTCCCGTACACGACCACCCTCAGCTTTGACACCGCCGGACACACCATGATGGGGATCAGCCCACGCGCGCTCGGTGAGTGGTGGAAGGAACACGATCACGTCGCCGCCGTGGGGGCCAACTGCGGAGTGGGACCGGGCGACGCGGTGGCAACTGCCTGGGAGATCGGGTCGGTCGCCCCCGGCGCCATCACCGTCACCAAAGCCAACTGTGGCATCCCCCTCTATCAAACCGAAGGTGGGCTTACCTACCCGATCGGACCCGACCAAATGGGCGATTACGTCGATCTCGCCCTTCGGTCCGGCGCTCGCATCATCGGGGCATGTTGTGGATCAACCCCCGACCACATTGCGGCAATTCGGGAAGCAGTCGACAGCCATCTCCCTGGTGAGCGTCCTGACCTGGCGGAGATTGCCGAGCGGCTCGAGGTGGCGGCCCGCCCCCAGGCGGTAGTTCGCCGCGAGCGACGGCGCCACTAAGCCCCTCCGAAGATCGACTGACGGGCCGATCGCAGTCGGTCAAGGGTGGCATCGTCTCGTTGCGTCGCCTCGATGCCAATGCCAGTCCGGGTGCCCCATCGGCGCGCCACCCCGTCAGCAGATTCCCCCGTGAGGAGCGCGGTGGCCTGCGCTGCTGCTCCCAGCGCCACCAGTTCTTCGGCTTGCGGGATCTGAAGCTCCCGACCGGAAAGCTCACCAATGACGCGCCTCCATGTGGTGCCCTTCGCCCCTCCGCCGATGAGGATCAGAGGCCGGTCGGGACCGATCCCCGACGAGTGCCGGGAGACGAGTTCCAGGGCCTCGATCAGGCCCAGCGCGGCTCCCTGATAGGCGGCGAGAAGGATCTCCGAGGGATCGGTGGCATGGCGGAGGCCCCCAAAGACGCCCGCCGAGTGAGGCAGGTTGGGAGTCCTCTCTCCATCCAGATACGGGAAAACGAAGACCTCGGTGCGCTCGGCGGCACTTTCTCGATCGAGTCCCAACCAAGAGGCGACCCGATCGACGGCCAAGGTGCAGTTGAGCGTGGCCGCTAGCGGCAGGAAGTTTCCGGTCGCATCGGCAAAGCCCGCGACGGTGCCCGAGGGGTCGGCCGCCCTGACGGTCGACAACGCGTAGGCCGTGCCGGAGGTTCCGAGGCTGATCACCGGAGTTCCCGGCTCGAGCCCGAGTCCGAGGGCTGCGGCCATGTTGTCACCGGTGCCCGCCCCCACCACGATTCCAGGGCGGAGACCGGTATGGCGACCGGCCTTGGGACTGACTTCGCCGGCTGACTCCCCTGCCTTCAAGACTCTGGGCAAGAGTCGTGGGTCGAGTCTGACCTCGGGAAGCGAGAGAACCCGTTCGGAGTAACCCTCGCTGGAAGTCGACCACCACCCCGTGCCCGATGCGTCTCCGCGGTCCGTGGTACGAAGACCGGTCAGGCGGGTGTTGATGAAATCGTGCGGTAGAAGGACCGCCGCGGTGGACTCGGCGACTTGATTCTCATGTTGGCGCAGCCACGCCCACTTGCCGACGGTGTACGACGCCACTGGGACCAAGCCGATCTCGTGCGCCCAGACCGCGGCACCTCCGAGGGCACTGACCAGGGAACGGGCATTGGCAGCGGGGCGGGTGTCGTTCCAGAGCTGGGCCGGTCGCAAGGGCGACCCCGCCTCATCCAGGACCACCAGGCCGTGCTGCTGGCCGCCCACCGCGATTGCCTGCACGTCGGCGGAGCGCCCGCACCTCCCGAGCGCTTCGGCGAGCGCGCTCCACCATTGGCGAGGATCGGTCTCGCGGGCGCCAGCGGACCCCGTCACGTCGTGACCAGCACGACCGGCGGCGACTACGGCTCCGGAATCGCTGTCGACGATCAGTACCTTGGTGGCCTGAGTTGAGCAATCGACACCAGCTACGAGGGGCACGGACCGTGAGCGTAGGTCCGATCCGCCGGCGCGGCCCAGGCCAACCCCCGCGCTACTGAGGCATGGGAGGGGCAGCGCGATTAGACAGTGGCTATGTCCAAGAAGAAGAAGGGGGTCAGGTCCCACAGCGAGCACGGCGAGAGCGAGAAACTCTCGAAGAAGAAGTACGAGAAGGAGCTAGCCGAGCTGCAAATCGAACTGGTGAAGATGCAGGAGTGGATCCGCCATCAGGGCCTCAAGGTCGTCGTGATATTCGAGGGCCGAGACGCCGCCGGCAAGGGTGGAACCATCAAGCGCATCACGGAGAGCCTCAGTCCCCGTGTCTGCCGGGTGGAGGCGCTGTCCGCCCCCTCCGATCGGGAGCGAACCCAGTGGTACTTCCAGCGGTACGTCGCTTACTTGCCGGCTGCCGGCGAGATGGTCCTTTTCGATCGGAGCTGGTACAACCGCGCTGGAGTCGAACGCGTGATGGGGTTCTGCACCGAGGACGAATACCAGGAGTTTCTCCGCTCGACCCCTGAGTTCGAGAGGATGCTGGTTCGTTCTGGAATCAAACTCATCAAGTACTGGTTTTCGGTCTCCGACGCGGTTCAGGAAGCCCGCTTCCAGGCCCGCATCAACGATCCCACCCGGCGCTGGAAGCTTTCGCCGATGGATCTCGAGTCGCGCTCGCGCTGGGTCGAATACTCGAAGGCCAAGGATGAGATGTTCCGCCATACCGATATCAAGCAGGCGCCGTGGCATGTGGTCAATTCCGACAACAAAAAGAAGGCGCGGCTCAACGTCATTCATCACCTTCTCAGCCAGATCCCCTATGAGGATCTGACCCCGGAAGACATTGAGCTGCCCCCCCGGCAACCGGATCCGGGCTATGTCCGTCCGCCCCTCGCCGACCAGTCCTTCGTCCCCGAGAAGTTCTGATAGAAACCCGTCCTGTCGACGAGCGACTCCGGCTGGGGTCGATCGAGAACCCGGTCAGAGCTTTGCTCCACGGAACCGGTGCCATCGTCTCGATCGTCGCGTCCGCCGTACTGCTGAAACGACAATCCCATCCCGCTCTGGTCGTCTACGCCCTCACATTGGTGGGGATGTACTCGACCAGCACTCTCTATCACGGCGTGGCGTGGGGCACCGCATGGAAAGCGCGGATGCAAAAGCTCGACCATGCCTTCATCTACCTGTTGGTGGCGGGAAGCTTCACGGCTCTTCTGGTCGGAGGGACGCAGGGTTCCTGGCGCCCGCTCCTGGTGGTCTGGTCTCTGACGGCTGTCGGCATCGGCCGTGAGTTCCTGCCGGCTCTCAGGGGTCGATGGATCCTGGTCGGCCAACTTGGCCTTGGAGCTCTGGCGCTGATTGCGGTTGGTCATTTTCTACGGGAAAGCGGGAGTTCCGTAAGGCGCCTCACCGTCGCCGGCGGAGTGATTTATCTCGGAGGTCTGGCGATGTTTGTTAGGAGCTGGCCTCGATTGTTCCCGCGCGTTTTCGGCTTTCATGAGACGTTCCACGTCTTCGTGATTGCGGCCAGCGTCGCCCACTTCCTGGCGGTCTGGCAGACCTGGGTTTCGGTCAGCTAGGCATTAAGGCATAGGCTCCTTCGGTTGACCGGCACACCTCACGAATGGCTCCATTCCCCGGACGGGACCAGGCTCGCCGTCTGGAAGGCGTCCGGCTCCCGATTCCCCCAGTTCCTCCTCGTGCACGGCCTGGCCTCGAACGCCCGACTATGGGACGCGGTCGTGATGCATCTGAATGCATCCGGTCACGGAACCGTGCAAGTCGACCTGCGCGGCCACGGCGTGTCCGACAAGCCCGATGCCGGATACGACTTCGCCACCATGAGCTCGGACCTGGCGGGAATCATCAGCGAGATCATGCATCCGCCAGTGATCGCGGTGGGTCAGTCCTTTGGTGGGAACTTGGTGATGGAACTGGCAACCAGGAGGCCCGAACTGATTTCTTCCATTGTTTGCGTGGATGGCGGGTTCATCGACCTCGCCCAGCGATTCGGCACCTGGGAGGCCTCTGTGGCGGCGCTGACGCCTCCGCCGCTCGACCACCTCAACGCCGCGTCACTCGCTGAGGCCGCGGCCGAGCTCTATGCCGGGTGGCCACCGGAAGCCATCGCGGCCCAATTGGCGAATCTCGAAGAGCCAGAAGATGGCTCGATCCGACGGCGTCTTTCCCTAGACCATCACCTCTCGATACTCCGCGCCATGTTCAAGCAGGATCCCCAGGCTGTCGCCGAGCGCTGCCGGCAACCCGTGCTGGTGATAGCGGCCGATGACGACACCCCGGGCAAGAAGGATCAGGTGAGCGCCTTCGTGAAACGGCTGGCGAAGGGGCGAGAGGTATGGAAGCAGGGTCATCATGACCTGCACGCCGAACAGCCGGCCGGTGTGGTCGAGGTGATAGCGAGAGCGCTGGCGGAGGGATTCCTTCGATGAGCGGGCTGGTCGTGATCATTGGCTCTGGGGAATTGGGCGATTCAATGCGGTCGACCCATCGCCGGGTTCTCGACCATACCGGCGCCGACTCGGTCACCCTCCTCGACACCCCTTATGGATTTCAAGAGAACGCGGACGCCCTCACCGAACGAATGGTCGCCCACTTTCGGAATGCCTTTGACGCCAAGGTCGAGGTCGCCAGCCTCCGGCGCCCTCATACTTCCCCCAGTGAGCGCCAAGAGTTTCTCGGCGCCATCTCGCGATCCCAGGTTGTCTTTGCTGGTCCCGGATCGCCGAGCTATGCGCTCCGGGTCTGGGCAGGCCTCGGAATGCGCGATGCATTCTCGGAGGTCACCGAACGCGGAGGGGCCGTAGTAATGGCCAGCGCGGCGGCCCTCACGCTTGGAAAAAGAGCCATCCCTGTCTACGAGATCTACAAAGTAGGTGAAGACCTGCATTGGCTTGACGGGCTTGATTTACTCTCATCCATGGGGTTGAAGACAGTGGTGGTGCCACATTGGAACAACCGTGAAGGGGGATTTCATGACACCAGTCATTGCTTCATTGGAGAGCGCCGGTTCCGCGCCCTCGTCCAAATGCTCCCCACCGACATCTCCGTGATTGGAGTTGAGGAGCACACCTCCGTGCTGATCGATCCCGTCGCTGGCTCGATGCAGGTAATGGGGAAGGGTCGGGCATATCTCAATGATCAACCCATCGAGGATGGACGCGGGCTCAGCACGCCGGCATTGCGGCCAGCCTTTGCCGATCTGATCCCGGAAGCTCTAGGGACGATCGAAGAACCGGAAGGTGACGGCGCGTTGATCGATCTCCTGGTCGAACTGCGCGCAGCGGCACGCGCCCGCAACGACTACGCCGAGTCGGACCGAATCCGGGATGCTCTCGCTCAACTCGACATCGAGGTTCACGATCATCCGCAGGGCGTCACCTGGAATCGACGGCAGGACCATGCTTAGGACCTGGCTCACCGATCGATTCGATCTCGAACTTCCCTTGATCTCCGCGCCCATGGGCGGTGCCTCCGACGGGCGTTTCGCTGCCGAGGTGTGCCGCCTTGGGGCGCTGGGAATGGTGGCGGCCGGAACCCGGGCAACTCCCGAATACATCCTTCAGGAAACGGAAATGTTGGCGGCGCACCATGGAGCTTGGGGAGTGGGCTTGCTCGCCTGGGTTGTGGAGCAAAAGCCCGAACTCATCGAAGCCGTCGAGACGTTGGCGCCTCCCCTCGTCTCGGTCAGCTATGGCAATTACGCGAGTTATATCCCGCGACTGCACGATGTCGGGTCCACCGTGACCACCCAGGTCAACTCGCTCGCGGAGGCTTTGACCGCAGCGGCCGCGGGTGTGGACTTTCTATCGCCCGGGGAGGTGAGG
>DATFFB010000157.1:0-2731 GCA_035250485.1 Acidimicrobiia bacterium | reverse complement strand
TCGGCACAAACGGTATGGACGCCGACATCGTCAGAGCCGGTGTCACAACACCCGTTGCGGTAGAAGCCGGTGACCGGATCGTGGGAGCAATCCTCGAGATCGGTGCCGAGCACGTTCTTCGCCATCGGCTCATTCTTGCGTAAATCTGTCCACTTCCTGCTGGGCCTTTTACGCCCGAATGAAGGATCCCGGCTCCGAGCGGAGCCGGGATCCACGTTCGAGTCCGCCTGTAAGCCGGATTCTGTCCCGTTGCCGGGGACGGTCATCCATCTCGGGCGGCGATTGCTCGCCGCCTCTTGCGGCCTACCCGGGACTTGATCGACGGGCCGCCGTCGTCCCTGTTTGGCCTTGCTCCGGGTGGGGTTTGCCTAGCCGGCCGGTCACCCGGCTCGCTGGTGGGCTCTTACCCCACCGTTTCACCCTTGCCTGTGCCCGTCTCGCGGGCCATCGGCGGTTTGTTCTCTGTGGCACTTTCCGTCGGGTTACCCCGCCTGGGCGTTACCCAGCACCGTGCCCTATGGAGTCCGGACTTTCCTCGGGGTTTACCCCGCGACCGTCCGGCGGACTCTCACACATTTTACTCGCCCTTGCCAATTGGTTCGTTGGAGCGGCGACCGCCGATTGCCCCCCCGATTCCGCCGATGGCGATGGCGATCAGCGCCAGCAAGAGCACCGATCCGAGGGGAGTCGGGCTGCCACCGAGGCTGGCGACGGCGATCACGATTCCCGCCACCACTAGCGCGGTGATCGAACCATGAAAGCGCCCGTTGACGGGTGACATCCTTCCCGCCACAAATCCACCGAGGCCAAACCCGGTCAACACCGAGGCCGTGAGGGCGATCCCCGCCAGGGTCTCTGACGATGCAAAGCGCGCCACCGTCGCCACGAAGGCAAAAGCGAGTCCTGAGCCGAGGAGTCCGCCGGCAGTTCCCAGGAGAATCGCCTTCGGCGAGAGGACGCCTAACAACCTGATCCCGAGGATCCCGGGCCCGAGAGGGCCCGAGCCGTAGGCTTGATGGCGAGAAAGGAGCTTCGCGTGACGATCAACAAGTATCTGGCCGAACTAGTGGGCACCTTCATTCTGGTGTTCGTTGGCTCGATGTCAGTGTTAGCTGCCAGCGCCACCGGCAGCCCAGTCATGGTCGCTGTCCCGCTTGGGTTCGGACTCGGTCTTCTCGCTGCCATCTACGCCGTGGGACACGTCTCCGGAGGGCATTTCAATCCGGCCGTGACCCTGGCGATGTGGCTCGACAAAAGAACCACGAGCACCGACCTGATCGGCTACTGGATCGGCCAGTTCGTGGGAGCGATTGTCGCCTCGGCCGTAGTGCTGGCCGCAACCGACACCGATGGGGTGGCCGCAACCGTGACCAATCCGGTCGGGACCGGCGTGGGTCTCCTGATGGAATTCGTTCTCACACTGATCTTCGTCCTGGTGATTCTCGCCTCCACTCGCACCGCCTTATCTGCGGCCGGCTTTGTGATTCCACTCGCCTTGGCGGCGATCCACCTGGCCGGGATCCCCTTCTCGGGAGCCTCGGTGAACCCTGCTCGTTCTTTCGGCCCGGCCTTGATCGCCGCCGATCTGGGAAATATCTGGATCTACCTGGTCGCACCGTTAGCCGGCGGGGCGATCGCCTGGGTTTTCTGGAGAATGTTCGGCGGAGACGAGGAGCCGGCCGCTTAGAGGTCCGGTTCGGCGAGGTCCTCGAGCCCGGCTACCCAGCCGGTGGGGAGTTGCCAATGACGAGCGCCGCTGACCACTTTTTCCATGTACTCCTTCGAGGGAGGGTGGTGCTCGGAATTGGCCGGAGCGGAGAAGACCGCCACCGGATACTTGTGCCCGGACCGATCGACGGCCTTAACGTCCTTTTGCAGGCTCCGGCCGCGAGACTCTTCGTGGGCGCTGATCGCCTTCAACTCGGCTGAGGAGACTTCGAAAACGGCTCCCCAGACGGTGTTTCCCGGCGCCGGTTCGATGGAGGGACGGCCGTCGGGGTTGGGAAAGATCAGCTTGGTTTCCGGCAGATGGGCGATGAACTGGAAATTGGCCTTGGGGGCGAATTTCCCTAGCTGCTCGGGGTTCATCATCCCGCCGTAAGTGAAGAACAACATCGCCGGAGGAGATTGTACCGGGGGAGGAATCAACGCCCGCGAATACACTCGCCAACTGCTTTGGATTGGCCCGCAACTCTCTCCCGTCTCAGCTCCCGCCTAGACCTCAGCCGCGACGAGGCCCGCCTGGCGATGGAGGCCGTAATGAACGGCGAGGCGACCTCCGCCCAGATCGCGGCGTTGATCGTCGCCTGGCGGATGAAGGGAGAGACGACGGACGAGATGACTGGCATGACCGAGGCCATACGGGCAGCGGCCATACCAATCGAGGGGAGCCTCGACCGAGACCGATTGGTCGATCTGGTCGGGACCGGAGGCGACCGGGCCGGAACCTTCAATATCTCCACCGCTGCTGCGCTCGTGGCGGCGGGGGCGGGAGCCCGGATCGCCAAGCACGGCAACCGCTCGGTGTCCTCGCGCTGTGGATCGGCGGACGTCCTCGAGGGCCTCGGGGTGGCTATCGATTTGCCGCTCGAGGCCAATCTGACGCTTCTCGAGGAGAACAGCTTCGCCTTCTTTTACGCCCCCCTCTACCACCCCTCCTTTCGCCACGCGGGTCCAGTCCGGCGGGAGCTAGGCATCAGGACGGTTTTCAACTTCCTCGGACCGCTGGCCA
>DATFFB010000156.1:0-4919 GCA_035250485.1 Acidimicrobiia bacterium | reverse complement strand
AAGTCGATCTCGTCCTGTGCTTCTCCGGGCTTGAGGAGATCGTTGCGGATCACCACCGGATCGGCGCCCAGCTCTCCCAGGTATTGGACCAGGTTGTAGGTGAACGAGTCGTAGTTGTCGAGAATGAGGACCCGGTTTGGCACCGTTTTGTACTAACGGAAATTGGTGGTCATGAGGAACCCGATGGCGATGGCGACGAGCCCGCCAATCAGCCAAAACTGGTTCCAGTTGAAGATGAAACGGGCCAGCACCGCCAACACTCCGAGGCCCATCAGGCCCGACATCAACACCACATACCAGGTGGGGCTGGGCTCTTTCGACTTGGCCTTGGAGGCGGCCGCAGTGGCGGCGGCGACGGGGCTCGGGCCGCGCTTGGTCTTGCGTCTCTTCGACTCAGGCATGCCGAAAGACGCTAGCTGCGCGAGACCGGAACCATGTCCTCGCGGCAATGGCGCGGGGCCGAGAATTCGGTGGCATTCACATACTTCAAGGTGAGCTCGGCGCCGCACACCGAGCAGCGATAGTCCTGGTCGGCTTCGATCACATCGTCGGGATCCACCTCCGGCGGCGGAGTGCTGAGGGTGCGAATGAAGTACATCGCCACATACCAAATCAGGACTCCAAGGCCAATGGCCAGGAGCAGACGAAGGATTCCCATTCGGACTCGAGTCGTTAGACCAGTTCGAGGATGGTGGCGTTGGCCATGCCACCGCCTTCGCACATGGTCTGGAGCCCGTAGCGGGTTCCAGTCCGCTCCATCTCGTGGACCAGGGTGGTCATCAGGCGGGCCCCGGATGCGCCGAGAGGATGGCCGAGGGCTATAGCGCCGCCGTTGACGTTGGTACGAGCCCAGAGAGCGTCAGGATCGGTGCCGCCATGTTCGATTCGCCACGCCGCCACCACCGAGGCAAAGGCCTCGTTCACCTCGAGCAAACCAATCTCGTCGATACCGAGACCTGCCCGGGCGAGCACTTTCGAGGTGGCGGGTATCGGACCGGTCAGCATGATCACCGGGTCGACGCCGGCGAGGGCGAAGGACACGAACCGGGCTTTCGGTTTGAGGCCGAGCGCTGAGGCCTTCTCTTCGCTCATCACCAGCACCGCCGCCGCCCCATCAGAGATCTGGGAGGAGTTGCCGGCCGTGACCGCTCCGTCGACCTTGAACGCCGGCTGTAAGGAGGCGAGTTTCTCAAGACTGGTATCCCAGCGGATCCCCTCATCGCGGGTCACCACTTCCTCCCCGGCCTCGCCCTTCACTGTCACCGGCACGATCTGGCTCTCGAAACGTCCTTCCTCGGTGGCCCGCGCCGCTCGCTGGTGAGACTCCAAGCCGATCTGGTCGAGAGTCGCCCGATCGAGGCTCCACTTTTCGTTGATCATCTCCGCCGAGAGCCCTTGTGGAATCAGGCCGTGGCTGTAGCGCTCGAGCATCAGTGGACCGAACGGCATTCCCGGCCCCTGCTGGGCGGTCACCCCCATTGGGATCCGGGTCATCGACTCGATCCCGGCCGCGATGACGACGTCGTAAGCCCCGGCCATGACCCCCTGGGCGGCGAAGTGAGCGGTCTGCTGGGACGAACCGCACTGGCGGTCGACCGTCGTCCCCACCACCTCTTCGGGGAAGCCGGCGGCAAGGGCGGCGTTGCGCCCGATGTTGAGGCTTTGCTCCCCCGTCTGGGAAACGCAGCCCATGATCACGTCCTCCACTAGGGCCGGGTCGAGGTTGTTGCGCTCGATCAGCGCTTTGAGAGGTATCGAGGCCAGATCGACGGGGTG
This sequence comes from Acidimicrobiia bacterium, assembly GCA_035250485.1. GTDB lineage: Bacteria > Actinomycetota > Acidimicrobiia > Spongiisociales > ZC4RG35 > JACCTH01. The sequence continues at coordinate 3,143 of DATFFB010000156.1, read as the reverse complement.
GATGTCCTTGAATTTGCCGTTGCGCCTGGCGACCGGTGTCCGCACCGCATCGACGATCACTGCATTCGCCATCACTACCACGCTCCTAATCGAAACCTAATGCTCTGTACTGCGGAAAACGCATGAAATTGCATTCGGATTCCGCTCGTGGAGACGATGGGACTTGAACCCACGACTTCCTGCTTGCAAAGCAGGCGCTCTGCCAGGCTGAGCTACGTCCCCGAGGGACAAATGATAAGCCGAGCGTCCCCTGCCGTAAGAAGGTTTGCGTTCGGTTCCCAAAATGTGATTTGGGGCCACCAACTACAATCCCTTGCTTCACGAGGGCCCATAGCTCAGCTCGGTTAGAGCGCGTCCCTGATAAGGACGAGGTCCGTGGTTCAAGTCCACGTGGGCCCACCACTCCCTGGGTGAACGCCGAGCGGCGGTTCTCTCTCAGATGTCTCGTTAACACTGTGGAGTGCCGTCACAGTCACCGGCACCCCGGAGAAAGCCGCGGTGCCGGTGAGCGCGTCGACAAGCTGTTCGTCGGTGACATCGTTGATGCTGGCCCCAGGGCGGCGAGCCGCCACGCGGAGGCGTGCACCGTCGCGGTGGTGACCCCAACCATGGGGCAGGCTGACCACTCCGGGCATCATCTCGTCGGTGACATGGACTGGCACATCTACCTCACCGGCACCCGATGACAGGGTGACGAGCTCACCGTCGGCGAGCTGGCGAGCCGCCGCGTCCTTGGGGTGGATAAGGAGGATGCATTCCGGATGCCCTTTCGATTCCAACAACGATGCGGTGTTGCCCATCCACGAGTTGTTCGAGCGCAGGTGCCGCCGGCCAATGAGGACCAGCCGATCGGCACCATCGCCCATCTCGGCCAGGCGGGAGCGCAATCGGTCGAGGTCGTCAAGGAACGGACGGGGTGCGAGGCGCACGGCTCCGCCGCGAAACCGCACTCGGCGAGGAAGCCGCGGCTGCAGGGGGCCGAGGTCGACGCCGTGGGGTGTCTTGCGCAACCGGCTCAGGGACATACCGCCGCGGCCAAGTCCGTGGGGCCCGAGCCGCAGGCCGATCGCGAGCGAGCCTTCCGGTCCGAAGCGCAGAAGCGGCCATCGCAGGAGGCGTCCCAAGAGCCGCGGGCCGATGATCCTCGTGGCGAGCTCGATGCAGATTTCCCAGTCGTGCCGCTGATCGGGTCGGCGCTCGAACACCGGGGGGCAGTACTTGGCGCTGTTGTGGACGGCGAACATCAAGAACAACAAGTCGTAGTGGGACCGCTCTAGGTGGGCAGTGGGCGGCATGATCACGTCGGCAAAGCGGGTGGTCTCGTTCAGGTAGAAGTCGATAGCGACCATGAACTCGAGCTTGGGGAGGGCGGCCTCAAGTCGCCGGCCGTTCGGAGTCGATAGCACTGGGTTGCCAGCCGAGGTGATTAGGGCCTTGATCTGCCCGGGCCCCGGAGTGTCGATCTCCTCGGCGAGGGTGACCGCCGGAAACTCGCCTCCGAACTCTGGGAGGCCGCGAACCCGGCTTCGACGGCGGTCGTGGCTGCCTGACTGGCCGAGCATGGCGAGCATGGGCACGATGTCGACGGCCGGGGTGGTGAACATGGCGCCACCCGGTTCGTCAAGGTGGCCGGTGATGGCGTTGAGGGCTACGAGCAGCCAAGCGCAAAGCCCACCGAACTCCTGTGTGGAAAGGCCCACCCGTCCGTAGAGCACTGCCCGGGGCGTGGTCGCCAGCTCGCGGGCCAGTCGCCGGACCGTATCGGCATCGATCCCGGTAGCGGCGGCCGTTGCCTCAGGCGGGAAACCTGCGGCTGCGGTCCGCAGGTCGTCGAGCTGGGCGACCGGCCGGGTGGTGCTGACCAGGTCTTCAGAGAAGATGATGTTCGCAATCGACAGCAAGAACAGTGCATCGGTGCCCGGGCGGATGGCGAGCTGCTCATCGGCCAGAGCCGCGGTCTCGGTGCGGCGCGGGTCGATGACCACGACCCTTCCGCCTCGATTCCGAATTGCTTTGATGCGGCCCTTGACATTTGGGGCCGTCATGAGACTGCCGTTCGAAACCGCCGGGTTGCCGCCCATGCAAACGAATAGGTCTGTGCGGTCGAGGTCAGGTGTGCTCACCAGCCACTGGTGGCCAAGCATGTAATACGCCGCCACCATATGAGGAAGCTGGTCGAGCGAGGTAGCCGAATAGAGGTGGTGGGTGCCAAGCCCGCGAAACAGAAGCTGCCCGGATGTGAGCAACCCGAGATTGTGGGCCAACGGATTGCCCTGATAGACGGCGACAGCGTGGCGGCCGTGAATACGGCGAATCTCTCGGAGACGCCGAGCCGTGAAGTCGAATGCCTCCTCCCAGGTCGCCTCCCGCCAGCCGTCAGGCGTCCGTATCAACGGGTGGCGCAGGCGGTCCGGGTCCTCATGAACATCCGAAAGAGCCCTGGCCTTCGGGCACAGGAACCCGTGGCTGTGGGGATCGTCTTTGTCGCCGCGGATATCGGTAATGCGCCCGTCGTCGACAGAGACGACAATGCCGCAACTGGCCTCGCAAAGCGTGCAGGTGTGCAGATGCTTGTTCGACATAGTCATGGCAAATTCAATTCACGCCCTACCGCTCGTGCGAGCTACTCGACCCAATTCAGCGGGGTTAGAGCGTATCTTGGCTGATCCGGGCCAACCCTGAAGTTTGATCCAAGGCGCTACGGGTAATCCCAAATAGATCGATCGGAGTTTGGAATGCCCAATAAATCCCTGCAGGATCTGACCAAATCGGAGCTTTACGAAAAGGCCCAGAAAGCCGATGTCCCCGGCCGGTCGCAGATGACGCGGGAGGAGCTGATCAAGTCCCTTTCCAACGGCGACTCTGCAGGGCGACCCAAGAAGAGTCGCAAGCGATCCCAGGCGACGACCACCAAGCGCTCTATATGGAGCGGAGCGATCACCTTCGGCCTCATAACCATTCCCGTCGGCCTCTACACGGCAACTGAGGATCGAGATATCGCCTTCCACCTGCTCTCTGGAAAAGACAAGTCCCGAATTCAGTACAAGCGGGTGTCGAGCAAGACCGGCCGAGAGGTCGATTGGGACGACATCGTCAAGGGCTACGAGTACGAAAAGGGGAAGTACGTCGTTTTCACCCCCGAA
>DATFFB010000155.1:0-10921 GCA_035250485.1 Acidimicrobiia bacterium | reverse complement strand
GGACATGGCTTCCCGGCTCGGATCGTCGCCCCCGGGCGACGGGGGTTTTGGTGGGTGAAATGGGTGGTGGCGATCCATCCCTCGATGACACCCTGGTGGGTGCAATCGCCGTTTCCGCTGACCTGATGGGTCTGACGGTTGACGACCGAACATCTGTTCGATAATGTCGAACGGATGCTGACGGCGCCGGCTCAGCCTCAAATAGAACTAGCTCCGGGGAAGATCGTGGGGTTGGAAGGACCGGCCGGGCTGGGTCTGACCAGAGTGGGTCTCTCGCTTCTCATCGCCCCCTCGCAGGTGGGGACGGTGGTGGCGATCGATGCTCGGGGAGGATGGCTCTCTCCGCTCGCCGCTTGGGAGGTGGGGGTGAAACCCAGCCGCCTGGTGGTTGTCCGTTGCTCGAATCCGAGGCTCTGGTCCAAGGTATGTGCGGCAGTGCTGGAGGGAGTGGCGGCGGTCTACGCCGAGGTCCCGACGGGTGTCGGGGAGAACGAGCTACGACGTTTGGCTGCTCTCACCAGGGCTCGCAAAGCTGGGCTGGCATTAAGGCCGCTTAGGGGTCAGCTCCCGACCGGTATCACCCATCTGCGTCTGAAGGGCAGGGCGGTTTCCTGGGAAGGGCCCGAAAGCGGACACGGTGCCTTGACAGAGAGGCAGCTCTCCTTGGAGGTGTCCGGGAAGTCGTTGCCATGGCAGGAGCTCCGGGCCACTGCCTGATGCGAACTATCTGTGTCTGGTTCCCGGATTGGCCACTCGCGGGGATGCCAGAGGATGTCTGTGGTTTCGTCTACGAAGAAGGCCGGGCAGCCGGAGGCGAGACGGAGCGAATAGCTGCCGCCAACCGATTAGCCCGCCAGGCCGGGGTCACGATTGGCATGGGGAGAAGGGCGTCCGAGGCGCTCTGTCCGATCGCAACCAGCAAGGCCCGTGACCTGGGAGAGGAAACCCGTCGGTTCGAACCGGTGGTCGCCTTGCTCGAAGACCTGGTTCCGCGGATAGAAGTGGTTGAACCCGGTCTGGTGCTGATCGCCGTCGAAGGGTCGCTTCGTTTCTATGGAGGCGAGGACATCCTTCTCGACAAGGTGATCGGGACGGCGGGCCCGGGAGCCCGGGTGGGATTGGCCGACGGTCCCTTTGCTGCCCACTGGGCGGCACGGACCGCCGCGAACGAGCCCAATGTGGTCGAGAACACCATGGAATTTCTCTCGCGTCTTGACATCTCGGTCATCGATCGCGAGGAGATGATCGATACATTTCGCTGGTTGGGGTTGACCACTCTCGGAGCGCTTGGTGAACTCCCCCGGGCAGCGATCGCCTCTCGTTTTGGCGACGAAGGTCTCCGCGCCCATCGCCTCGCCACCGGCGAGGACCGACCGGTCAACCCCCGCCCCATTCCTCCTCACCTGGCAGTCGAAGCTCACTACGACGACCCGCTCGAATCCCTTGATCAGGTGGCTTTCTCGGCCCGGGCTCTCTCGGCCCGTTTGATGAACGATTTGCGCCGGGAAGGGATTGCCCCTCATCGAGTGGAGATCGAAGCCGAATCGGCCCACGGTCAGGTGCGGAGAAGGGTTTGGCGTTCGGCCGATCCCTTCCTCGAGTACTCCCTGGTGGAGCGGGTGTGGTGGCAATTGCGAGCCTGGGTCGAAGGGGAAGGGGTGGAAGGGGGGCTGGTCCGGCTCCGGCTCGATCCCTCCGACCTTTCCGGCCGCGGGCGTCAACTCGCTCTGCTGGAGCAATCGGAGATGGGCTGGGAAACCTATGACGCCAACCGGCCGGAAGCGGAGCGGGCCCTTCACCGGGTCCAGTCCCTCATCGGTCCGGATGAGGTGCTGCAGGGAGAGCGGCAGGGAGGAAGGATGCCAGGGGAACAAGTGCTCTGGTTTCGCTTCGGCGAGGAACCGACCCCGGCCGAACGCGATCTCCTCGCTCCCTGGCCGGGAGCCACTCCCGGTCCTGCTCCGGCCCTGGTCCCTCCCGAACCGATGCCGATCGACATCGAGTGGGAAGGGGGAATGCCGCATCGGGTACGGCTTGGTGCGCGCTGGGAGCAGGTCGTCAACTGGGCCGGTCCTTGGCGGCTGCTGGGTCGGTGGTGGAAGGGAGAAGAAGCTGCCGATCGCTATCAGATCGTGACTTCGGCCGGTGCTTTCCTCGTGATCGTCCGCGGCGAGCGGACGTTCCTGGCCGGTATCTACGACTAGAGCGCCGAAGCGATGATGTCGCGAGTGCGGGCGGCGAGCTTGGTCGTTTCCGCCTTCTCCAACCCCGCCGTCTCGATCGGCGGATGGATCACCGCTTTCACGTCCCCCCCGAATACCCACAGCTTGCCTGCCGGCCAGGCCTGGTAGGTGCCCACGATTGTGACCGGCAGTAGCGGTATGGCTCCGGCCATAGCCATGGTGAAGGCACCCTTTTTGAATGGGCGTAGGGTCCCGTCACGGCTCCGGGTTCCCTCCGGATAGATGATGAGCGATCTCCCAGAGGCCACCAGCTCCCGCGCTTGCCGATTGACCCTCTCATGAATCGCTGAGCGGGCCTCGCGATCGACCTCGACGATGCCAATTGCACGCATGGCCGGGGCCAGGATTGGTATCGAGAACAGCTCCTTCTTGGCCAGGAACCGGATGGGAAGGGGCACGGCGAGGAAGCACACCATGATGTCGAGTACGGAGAGATGGTTGGCCACAACCACATGCGAGCGAGTGCGGTCGACGTGCTCTCGGCCTTCGATGACGAGGGAGGTACCCGACGCCCAGAGCCAGACCCGGCTCCATACCCGGGCCAGTTGATCGATGAACGGGCTCGTTGGTCGAAGTCGTCCAAGGACGATGGCAATGGGCGCCGCCAACAGGGTCGCGCCGACTCCGATGACCAACGTCAGAACTGTCCTTACGGGCGACAGCAACCGGCGCATGGGCCGACGATAGGGTGTTTGGGTGCCACGGACCAAGGGGGAATGGAGGGATTGGGCGAGGAGCATCTCGCCAGCCACCGATGACGAGTCGGAAGCCGTTTGCGAGGTCGTGGCCGAAGCTCTTCGCCAGGATTCTGTCAAAGTGATCCTCACCTTTCTCGCCATGCCGGGCGAAATCAGCTTGGCCTGCATGCATGGCGACCCTGCGTTTTCCCTCGGCGTGACCCGCACGCCGCCCCAGGGAGCGCTGACGATTCATCGCCTGGAAGGCTCGCTGGAAATGCATCCATTTGGATACCTGCAACCATCCGCCGATGCGGAGTTGATGGATTCCGCGGGCATAGAGGCAGTCCTCGTGCCCGGGGTTCTCTTCTCGGCTGCGGGCGCGCGCCTCGGTCATGGGCGCGGTTACTACGACCAGCTGCTGAGCAGTCTCGAGCCCCGACCCTGGTTGATCGGAATTACAGTCGATCGCCGGGTAGTGGAAGGCCTTCCTATGACGGAGACTGATGTCTGGATGGATGCGATCGCTACCGAGTCGGGCTACCGGGAGACCAAAAGGACATGAGGCTTTTCGTGCGGCTGATGGCATTGGCGCTGGTTGCGCTCTTCGCATTGATACTCATCGGGCCGATGGCGCCCCAGGGAACGTTCTTCTCCGATTTGAGCCTCAACATGGCCGAGGCGCTCAACATCCACTGGGGAATGCCGCTCGGCTACCCCTGAAATTGGGGATCGGCCATCCAGACCCGGATGCCCTCGATCGCCACGCTGATGATCGGGCCCGTGATCTCGTAGCGGCTGTACTGGGCGTAGCGGGCCTTGAGCGCCGTGATCGCCTCGGGATCCTCCGCGACAACTTTCGCATGGCCGTCCACTCGCACCCACCAGAGGTGATGCCATCCTTCCGCGTAATGGTGGGCAAGGACCGAGACCCGCGGATCGGCCCCGATATTGCGCAGACGAGCAAGGTTCGGATCTCGCTTCGGCTTCTGGTCGACAGCCGTTACCAGGCGGTCCCCGACGATGGCGTAGACGATGGGGACGACGTGGGGACTCCCGTCGGGATTGATGGTTGCCAGGGTCGCCACTCGAGCCAGATCGAGCAAGCGGCGGCCTCTTTCGGACATGTCCACGGATTATGACGGCGCCCGGTTGCCCCTTGCCGCCGTAGGTCCAGAGGCCTAGTCTGAGCTACGGAAGAAGGGGAGTGATGTCGGTTTTCGTTGGTCAGCTCTATCGCAATGATGAGCCGCCCGTACGGGCCTCCGTGCAGATCGAAGACGGGCGGGTGAGGATTTGGACGGACCGTCGACGCTTGGTTTCCTGGGACCAGGCGCAAGTCTCCTGCGAGCGCATGAGCGTCTTCCGCTTCCAGCTCTCCGACGGATACGTCAGCTACGAGTTCCAGCCCGGCGACCCCGCCGGCTTCTCCGATTCGATCGGGGCCGTGGTTGACCTCCGGGCTCCCAAGAGCCGTTTCGGCCTCGCCGAGCGCATCCGCCAGGCTCAAGCCACTCCGTAGAGGGGCTCGGGCTTTCTCCCCCTGAAGGGGGAGTACCGCCGCAGGCGGGGAGGGGGGATGTTCTCCCCGAATAGATTGCTGCTCCCCGAATAGAGGAGCTCGATGCCCACGCCCCACATTTCCGCCGAGGCCGGCGACTTCGCCGAGTGCGTATTGATGCCGGGCGATCCGTTGCGGGCCAAGCACATCGCTGAGAACTTCCTGACCGATGCCCGCCAGGTGACCGCGGTCCGCAACATGCTCGGGTACACCGGGGTTTACAAGGAGATGTCGGTGTCGGTGATCGGAAGCGGGATGGGTATCCCCTCGGCCTCGATCTACGCCACCGAGCTGATCGTCGAATATGGATGCAAGCGATTGGTGCGGGTGGGCTCCGCCGGCGGCATCTCCAACTCGATCAAGCTGCGCGATGTGGTGATCGCCACCGGAGCCTGCACGGATTCGGGAGTGAACCGGGCTCGTTTTCACGGCTGGGATTACTCCGCCATCGCCGATTTCGGTTTGGCCCGGGCAGCCGTCGATGCGGCCGCCGCCCTTGGCGTCGAGGTGGCGGTGGGAAATGTCTTCTCGGCCGATCTTTTTTACAACCCTCAGACCGAGGTCTGGGACGTGCTCGAAGGCATGGGGGTGCTGGCGGTGGAGATGGAGGCGGCAGGGCTCTACGGGGTGGCGGCCGAGAAGGGGGCGCGGTCCTTGGCCATCCTCACCATCTCCGATCACATTCGCTCCGGGGAAGCAACGACCTCGCTCGAGCGCGAGCAGACCTTCAATTCCATGGTGGAGATCTCCCTCGAGGCTCTGTTGACGGACGCTAAGGCGTGATCAAAGGCGTGATCAACTCGTCGCGACTGACCGAGTGGCCGTAGAGGTAGATCGGCATTCCCAGCTCGATTCGGGTCTTGAGGAAGTCCATGTCTTCGATTTCGACTCGCACGCAACCATGCGAAGCAGGAAAGGCAGGAACCGAATTTGACCCGTGTAGGGCATAGCCGCCGTAGAAGTAGAAGGGCGAGTAGAGGAAGCCCAGATACGACTCCCACCAGCCCTGTCGGCTGCGTCTGAACTCGAAGCGGCCCTCGGGAGTGACGGCGCGGATCAATCGCCCGCGGGCGTTTCGATAGGACTCGCCATTGGCCGAGGAGATCGGAAAGACTCCTGCCACCGATTCGGCTTCGATCAAGTACAGAACCTGGCGGCGCAGGTCGACTTCGATTCGGTCGGGTTCGGGACCCGGGCCCGGGCCGGTGATTTCCCGGCCCAGTAGATGCCAGTCGTCTTGGCGGAAGATGCCGGTCCGCTCGAGGTCATACAGCTTTTGAAAGGCGAGCACGGCTCCCACCGTCTGCCTCCCGTAGACGCCGTCGGTTCGTCCCGGAAAGAAGCCGGCGTCGAGCAGCCGGCCTTGCAAGTCAGCCACCGTGGGTCCCACCGACCCCGGGAGAAGGTCGGGAGGCAGGGGATGGTTGATTGCCTCACCAGGAACACCGGTCGCGCCCGCGGCCGGCGCGGCCAGGACCAGGCCGAAGACCAGGATGGCCGTTAGATGCTTCCTCATCGACGTTCTAAATCGGCCTCGTCGATCGAGACTCAACGGTAGGTTCGGGGGTTCCGTGAAATGACCGCACTCTTCATTACGCCCTTTTATCCCCTCGACGAAACCTGAAAACCAAACCTCAAGTGACTGCATTGTCCGATCGCGTCTGCCCGAAGTGACTACTCCCTCTTATCGCACCACTCTTACCACCTACCTGGCTCCGCTGCGGGCCCGAGCGACGCTGCTCTTGGTTGTGTTGCTCGCCTCGATCGGGCTGCAACTCCTGGTCCCGCAGTTGTTGGCTCGATTTATCGATCAGGTGGGTTCGCGGGCCGCGGTCAACGGTCTGGTGGGCATCGGGGTTGCTTATCTGCTGGCAGGCATAGTCAACCAACTGCTCGACGCCTTCACTTCCTATCTCGGTACCGACATCGGCTGGAGCGCCACCAATCGCCTGCGCGAGGATCTCGGTCGCCATCTCCTTTCTCTGGACATGGGTTATCACAACGACACCACTCCCGGGGAGATGATCGAAAGGGTTGATGGCGACGTCACCGCGGTCTCCGATTTCATCTCTCGTTTCCTTGTCCGTCTCCTCGGCGCCGGCGTGCTCTTGTTGGGGGTGCTGGTGATCTCGTGGTTCAAGGATCCGGTGATGGGGGTGTCACTCACGGCCTACGTGATCGGCGTCCTCGGCTTGCTCTGGAGCCTTCGCAATCTTCCGGTGCAGGCGGCCGAAGAGGAGCGGGAGGTCTCTGCGGTCCTCTTCGGCTTCATCGAGGAGCGGCTGGCAGGCATAGACGACATCCGGGCTTTGGGGGCGGGCCGCTTCACGATGTCGCGTTTCATTCCGGTCATGCGCGATTACTACCGGCGCACGACCGCGGCTTGGCGCAAGCGGGTCATAGTTTGGGTGACCGCCAACACCGTGTTCTGGGCCGGGGACGCCCTGGCGCTGGCAGTCGGGACCTGGCTGGTTCTGGCGGACTCGATCACCATCGGGACCGCCTATCTGATCCTGCAGTACGCCCAACTGGTGCGACGTCCGATCGAGCAAGTCACCCAGGAGTTGCAAAGGTTCCAGAAGGCGGCCGGCGGGCTCATCCGCATCGATCAGTTACGGAGGCTTCGGACCTCCATCTCAGTCGGCGAACGCCGGTTGCCACAGGGTCCGCTGTCGGTCGAGCTCGATGAGGTGTCCTTCGCCTATGAGGACCGGCTGGTTCTCGATCGGGTCAGCTTCCGGCTCGAGGCGGGAACGGTGCTCGGGCTGCTCGGCCGCACCGGAGGGGGCAAGACGACGATCACGCGCCTGATCTCCCACCTCTACGAGCCCACCCAGGGCGAGGTGCGGGTGGGAGACATCGATCTCAAGTCGGTCGAGCCTGATTCTCTCCGGAGAGCCCTGGGGGTGGTTACCCAGGACGTCCAACTGTTCCGGGCATCGGTGCGCGACAACCTGACCTTGTTCCAAGCGCGAAGCGACTCCGAGATTCTGTCCGTGCTCGATCGGACGGGTTTGGGGGACTGGGCCCGCCTCATCGGGCTCGACACCGAGCTCGGATCCGGAGGCCAGGGTCTCTCCGCCGGCGAACAGCAGCTTCTGGCCTTTGCCCGGGTGTTTCTCCAGGATCCGGGAGTGGTGATTCTCGATGAGCCGTCATCTCGCCTCGACCCGGCGACGGAGTCGGTTCTCGCGGTTGCTACCGAGCGCCTCTTCGCCGGTCGCACGGTCGTAATCATCGCTCACCGATTGGAAACGGTCCGCACCGCAGACGAAATCATGGTGGTCGACGAGGGGAGAATCGTCGAGCACGGGTCCCGTACGGAACTCGCCGCCGACCCCGCGAGTCGGTATGCCGCCCTCCTGCGTCTGGGCGATCCCGGGCTCCTCGAGGAAAGTGGTCACCTGTGACAGGGAATCTCAGCACCCTCGAGATCATCCGGGAGCTGATCCGCTACCGGACCGGTCGGTTCATGTTTTGCTTCATGGTCTGGGCCCTGGTCCACGCCTCGCCCTTGCTCTTTGGACTGTTGATCGGAGCCGTTTTTGACCGGCTTGCCGGCGGCGCCGATGTCGCGCAAACGGCGTGGACGCCGGTGGCGATATTTGCCGCCCTGGCTATCGGTCGCAACGGTGTCATCTGGCTCGGGGATATCGAATGGGTAAAGCATTGGAACGAAGTCACTCTGCTTGTCCAACGCAATCTTCTCCGCTGGCTCCTCGAGGCTCCGCGAAGCCGGGTCCTCCCCCTGTCTCCGGGCGAGGCCGTCAGCACCTTCCGCGACGATGTCGAGGACTTGCTCGAGTATCTCGAGAATTGGGTCGACATGGGGGGCCTGGTCATCTTTGGCCTCGGTTCGATCGTGATCATGGCCACGATCGATGTGCGACTGACGGGATTCCTATTGGTTCCTTTGCTGCTGACCGCGCTCCTGACCCAGGCTCTCGGCCCCCAGATCCGCGGCCGCCGTCGGGCGATGCGAGCGGCCACCGACGATGTCACGGGCTTCGTGGGCGAGACGTTCGGCGCGGTCCAGGCGATCAAGCTCTTCCGGGCCGAAGAGCGGGTAATGGCCCGCTTCGAAGGTCTCAATCGAATCCGGCACCGGGCGGCCATGCGCGACACCGTGCTCACCGAAGTCCTCCGCGGTATCAACCGCAACATGTCGACCATCGGGATCGCTCTCGTTCTGATCTTCGGAGCGGGTCAGCTGACGGAGGAGTCGATGAGCCTCGGGGAGCTGACGGTGTTCTTGACTTACCTTCCCCGTCTTACCGACTACATGGCATTCATCGGCGACATCATCGCCCAGCACCGTCGGACGGGGGTGGCCTTCGAACGGATCCGCGCCCTGGCGGTGGACGCCCGGGATGACGACCTTCTGAACCGTGTACCGGTCTCCCTGCAAGGAGAAGTCCCCGAAGTGCCCGGTCCGGCGATGGAATCGGAAACGTTCGAGCGCCTGTCGGTGAGAGGTCTCAGTCACCGCTTTCCCGACAACGAAGAAGGGTTGGAGGACGTCGACTTCGAAATCGGACGAGGAAGCTTCACGGTCATCACCGGAAAAATCGGATCAGGTAAGAGCACCCTGGTTCGTGCCCTGCTCGGCCTCGTCCCCGCCACCGGCGAGATTCGTTGGAATGGAAATCTGGTTGAAGATCCGGCATCGTTCTTCGTGCCCCCTCGTTCTGCCTACACCGCGCAGGTGCCTCGGCTGTTCTCTGAGTCGTTGGCAGACAACATCGCCCTGGGACAGCGCGCCACGCGAGAGCGGCTGCGGGAGGCGGTCCAGCTGGCCGTGCTCGACCCCGATCTCGAGCGGATGGAACAGGGGCTCGAGACGCTGGTGGGAGCCAGGGGTGTCAAGCTCTCTGGTGGCCAGGTGCAACGTTCGGCCGCGGCCCGGATGCTCGCCACCGAAGCCGAGCTGCTGGTTTTCGATGACCTCTCCTCGGCGCTCGATCTGCGGACCGAGAGCGAGCTGTGGCGGCGCCTGTTTGAGCAGCGGCAGGCCACCTGCCTGGTCGTGTCCCACCGCCGGGCCGCCCTCGAACGGGCCGATCAGATTCTGGTCATGGATCGGGGCCGGGTCGTGGCCCGAGGCCGCCTGCGCGAGCTCCTCGAGCAATCGGCGTTGATGCGAGATCTCTGGGAGACGGGAGAGCGCTAGCGACGATAGCGAACGACATCGGGCTCATCGACATGCTGAAGGCGCCCGGTGAGTTGAAGATGCTCGAGATGGGCGATCGTCTCCCGGAGGGCAAGCCGTTGATCCATGGGTGAGAGGTTGGGTCGGAAGACTTGTTCCATCACCTGCCAGGCGCTGGAACCGAGCGGAGCGACGACCTCGCGCATCCCCGCCAAGCGGCGCTGATGGTGAAGAAGGATCTGCTCGGCGCGGGCCGATCCGTGCGAGACGATGTCGCCATGGGCCGGGTAGGTGGTGAGGATCCGAAGCGCTTCGATCTTGCGGAGCGAATCAAGGAACTCCCCGAGCACATCGGCAAAATCCTCGTCATAGCCGACAAAGGGAGTGATACGAGGAAGGATGTGGTCCCCGGCGAAGAGGACTCCGCTGCGCGAATCACGGAGACAGATGTGGGTGGGCTCGTGCCCCGGAGTGAAGATGACTTGAAGAGGACGGTCGCTGCCTACCGCGATCGAGTCTCCGTCGTCGACAGTGATGTCGGGGAGGGCGAGGAAAGGCATCCAGTCCGGTCGCGGTCCGACGTCGACAAAGTCGTCATAGGCGCCGGAGGGGACTCCGTGGCGGCGAGCAAGGGTTCGGATCCGTTCCTGGAATCCGGGAGTGTCGTTGTAGCGATCGACGACCTTGGCCGCCCGCTCATGCATCACCACCCGCATCCCGAACTCCTCGACCAGCACGGGGGCCATCCCCACGTGGTCGGGATGGAGATGGGAGACGATCAGGATGTCGATCGAGGCCGGGTCGTAGCCCAGGTGGGTGAGGCCGGCAAAGAGCACGTTGCGGCTCTCGGCGGTATCAACGCCACAATCGATGAGTGCGAGTCCGTCGCTCGACTCGATTAGGTAGGCGTTAACTGTGCGCGGGGCAAGGAAAGGGAGGGGGAGAGTGATCTGGGAGATTCCCTGGCCGAGAGGCCGGGCCCATTCATTCACCGAGCTCATTCACGGCACTGTTCACTCACGACTCAGGGACTCCCGGACCTGAAAGGTTATGTCGAGCGTGACGGCGAAATCGGTGGGGACCCCGGCCGGGTCTACCTGACCGGAGACTTGCACCACCTGGAAGCGGGTGATGTCGCGGATCGTGACCGCGGCGCGAGCGAGGACGGTGCGGATCGCGTCCTCGATGGAATCTGACGATCCCCCTGAGAGCCGAACGGTCTTTTCGATGCTCATGGCTCGAAGACTAAAGACACTGGACAAAGCATCAGACCGGCGGGCGCGATGTCTCC
>DATFFB010000154.1:0-3498 GCA_035250485.1 Acidimicrobiia bacterium | reverse complement strand
CGAGGGGACCCAGATGGTGATGCCGGGGGACAACACCCAGATGACCGTCGAGCTCATCAACCCCATCGCCATGGACGAGGGTCTCCGCTTCGCCATCCGCGAGGGCGGCCGGACGGTGGGCGCGGGTCGCGTCACGAAGATTCTGAAGTAACCGTGGCAGAACAGAAGATCCGCATTCGCTTGAAGGCTTACGACCACCAGGTCGTCGACGAGTCATCGCGCAAGATCGCCGAGACGGTGGTCCGCACCCAGGCCAAGATCCGGGGGCCGATTCCCTTGCCGACCGAGATCCATCGCTATTGCGTGATCCGGGGGCCGCACGTCGACAAGGACTCGCGGGAGCATTTCGAGATGCGAATTCACAAGCGCGTGATCGACATCCTCGACCCCACTCCGAAGACCGTCGACTCCCTAATGCGCCTTGATCTGCCGGCGGGGGTTGAGGTGGAGATCAAGCTATGAACACGATTCTCGGCGAGAAGCTCGGCATGACCCAGATTTACGACGCTCAGTCGCGGGCGGTGCCGGTCACGGTCATCAAGGCCGGGCCGTGCCACGTCGTTCAGGTCAAGCAGCCGGACGCCGACGGCTACTCCGCCATCCAGATCGCATTCGGCGATATCAAGGCCAAGCAGGTCAACAAGCCGATCCAGGGCCACTACGCCAAAGCCGGCGTCGAGCCGGCGCGTTATCTCGTGGAAGTGCGGGTCGAGGATCCCAGTGCCTACGAGGTAGGGCAAAAGATCTTGGTCAGCGACGTCCTGGAAGAGGGCAAGCTTGCCGACGTCACCGGTCTCTCCAAGGGCAAAGGTTTCCAGGGGGTTATGCGCCGTCACAACTTCTCCGGGCAGGGAGCGGCCCACGGCAATCACAAGAAGCATCGGGCGCCGGGTTCGATCGGCGCGTGCGCGACTCCCTCCCGAGTCTTCAAAGGGATGCGGATGGCGGGGCGGATGGGTGGCGATCAGGTCACGACCCTCAACCTGTTGATCGTGGGCGTGGACACCGAGCGCAACCTCCTCATGCTGCGAGGTGCCGTGCCCGGGGCGAATGGATCGATGGTTTTGATCCGGGAGGCGGTGAAGGGCTGATGGCAGGTCTGAAAGCGCCGAGCTTCTCGGGTTCGGGCGATTCCTCAGGCGAGGTTGAGCTCAACTCGGAGATTTTCGGAGTTGAACCCAACCACGCACTGATGCATCAGGTGGTCACGGCTCAGCTGGCGGGAGCGCGGGCGGGTACCCACAAAACCAAGACCCGGGCAGAGGTGCGGGGCGGTGGCGCCAAGCCGTGGCGACAGAAGGGAACCGGTCGGGCCCGGCATGGCTCTATCCGCAGTCCCATCTGGCGCGGCGGTGGGGTGGCCCATGGCCCGACTCCGCGCGATTACAGCCAGCGCACCCCCAAGAAGATGAAACGACTGGCCCTGTATTCGGCGCTCTCGGTCCGCGCCGCGGAATCGGCCATCAGGGTTATCGATTCTTTCGAATGGCAGAATCCGCGGACCAAGGAGGCGCTGGGGCTCCTCGACGCCATCGAGGCTGGGGGCAAGACCCTGCTGGTGCTGGGTCGGGGGGACGAAACCGCTCGGCGAGCCTTTCGCAACCTGCCCCAGGTCTGGATCACAAGTCCCGATCAGCTCGGAGCCTATGACGTGCTCTGGGCCCGGCAGGTGGTCTTCACCCGCCAAAGCCTCGACATCGTCAACGGTGGCGGCGCCTATGACATCTCCAAGTCAGACTTCGTACGGGAAGGCGAGGCATCGTGAAAGACCCTCGTGACGTGATTGTCGCTCCCGTCGTCTCAGAGAAGTCCTACGACTTGATCGAGAAAGCCAACACCTACACGTTCGAAGTGGACCGGCGTTCGAACAAAGGCGAGATCAAGGACGCGGTCGAGTCGATTTTCGCAGTCAGCGTTTTATCCGTGAACACACAGAATCGGACCGGCAAGTGGAAGCGCACCGGACGCACCCTGGGGCGCCGGGCCGGATCCAAGCGCGCCCTCGTCACCCTGGCTCAGGGTGACTCGATCGATCTTTTCGGAGTTTGAGATGGCGATAAGAAGCAGAAAACCAACCTCGGCCGGACGACGTTTTCAAACCGTGGCCGATTTCGTCGAGATCACCAAGGCAGAGCCGGAGAAGGCCCTTCTCTCCTCGAAGAAGTCGAGCGGAGGCCGCAATGTCGCGGGCCGGATCACCGCCCGCCACCGCGGGGGCGGCAACAAGCAAAGGTATCGCCAGGTCGACTTTCGCCGTCAGAAAGATGGCATCCCCGCCCAGGTGGCGGCGATCGAGTACGACCCGAACCGCAACGCCCGGCTGGCTTTGCTCCATTACGCCGACGGGGTCAAGTCCTACATCCTGGCGCCACTGGGGGTCAAGGTCGGGGACAGGCTGCAATCGGGTCCAGGGTCTGACATCCGTTCCGGCAACGCCCTTCCGCTGCGCAACATCCCGGCCGGGACGACGGTGCACGCCATCGAGATGCGCCCCGGTGGGGGGGCCAAGATGGCCCGTTCGGCGGGTACTGGCGTCCAGCTCATGTCGAAAGAGAACGACATGGCGCTGCTCCGACTGCCCTCCGGGGAGATGCGAATGGTCCCTCTCGACTGCCGGGCCACGGTTGGCCAGGTGGGCAACACCGAAGCTGAATTGGTGAAGTTGGGCAAGGCCGGGCGCAAGCGCTGGAAAGGCGTGCGGCCCCAGACCCGGGGAGTCGCCATGAACCCGGTTGATCACCCCATGGGTGGCGGTGAAGGGAAGAGCTCTGGTGGGCGCCATCCCTCCAGTCCCTGGGGCAAGACCGAGGGTCGGACCCGCAAGAAGAAGAAGTCAAGCAATCGGATGATCGTGCGCCGGCGCTCAGTCGGCGGGCGGAGGTAGAAAATGGCACGGAGTCTTTCCAAGGGCCCATTCGTCGACGACCATCTGATGGACAAGGTCGACGAGCTCAATCGCAAGGGCGACAAGAGGGTGGTCAGAACCTGGAGTCGCCGATCCACGATCGTGCCCGACATGATCGGCCACACGATCGCCGTCCACGATGGGCGTAAGCATGTCCCGGTGTTCATCACCGAATCGATGGTGGGACACAAGCTGGGGGAGTTCGCTCCCACGCGAACCTTTCGCGGCCACTCGGGCAAGAGAGAGAAGGCGGTGAAGAAGTGAAGGCCGATCAATATGAAAGTTAGGGCCGAAGCTCGCTTTATCCGCCATCCGGCGTTGAAGGTCCGGCGCACGCTCGATCAGGTGCGGGGCCTGCCAGTCGAGGATGCCCGCGCCCTCCTTGCTCTCTCGACGCGTGGTGCCGCGATCCACGTCAACAAGGTCCTCAACTCGGCGATTGCCAACGCCGAGCACAATTTCGCCCTCGATCCCGATGAGCTGAAAGTGGCCGAGGCCTTCGCCAACGAGGGCCCCACGCTGCGCCGGTTCCGGCCGCGGGCACGAGGTCGGGCGACCCGGATTCGCAAGCGGACAAGTCATATAACGATCGT
>DATFFB010000153.1:0-3413 GCA_035250485.1 Acidimicrobiia bacterium | reverse complement strand
CCCAATATCTCCGACCCGAGCTGGTGGTGCTCCTTGCCGAGAGCTTTTCGATGGGGCATTCGGCGGCCGAGGAACTGGCCGGCCGCACCTTCGCCCGCCCGCACACTCCGGCGCGTGATGAGGCCAGCGGCATGGCCGGCGACCTGGTGGAGCAGATCACCGCCGTCCTGGGGTCAGAGGAAGACGGGGGCCGAGAAAGGTCCAGCGCCCTGTCCCGGGTGTTCCGGGCTTGGAGAACCGATGAAGCCGAGCGCCGGGTCAACGACCTCGCCTCTTCGGCCTACCACGCCGGACTTTCCACCTCGCTCGCCTCGGGAGGAATGCAAGCGGTCATGATCGTCGGAGGTCGGGGGTGTCTTCGCTGCCGGGAAGCGGCGGAGGAAGATGCGGTCCACCTCCCGCCCCTTCATCCAGGGTGCACCTGCACCCTGGTTCCCGCCGGCTAGAGAAGGGTCGCGGCGAGGTCGCCGATTTCGTCCTCCACCGCCATGCGGGTCATCCCGGTCGCTTCACTGACCTTGTCGATCAGGGCCTCGGGGTCCTGGCCCAATTCTTCCAGCTCGGCTCGATCGAGATTCGAGTATCGGTCAACAACTCCCTCCAACAAGTCCGTCCACACCTCGTAAGCCGTTACCCGTTCTTTCCACGCCATGTCGTCGCTCGAAGCAGGGCCTTCGTCGATTTGCTCGTCTGAGAGGATGTCAGTTTTCTTGTCGGTCATGCCGTTCCTTTCGCGATGGCTCAGGCGGAAATACCCGGCATCTCCATCGGGCAAACTCGACCGACCGGACGGTGGCTTCCCATCGGCGTCTACCTAAGGTTTCGCCGATGTTCATGAGAACCCCACCGGCGAGACGAGCGGGTGCCCGGCGACGGTTTCTCCCTTACTTGGTCGGGGCCTTTTTCGTCTACCTGGCGGCGTCGGGCCTCTCCGGTCTCTGGACCGACCTGCTCTGGTTCGAGTCGGTCGGCTATGCGGGCATCTGGTGGACGCGGCAACTGGTTCACATCGCGCTCATCGTCGGCTTCGTCGCCGTCTCCTTTCTCTTCATATTCGGCAACCTGAGCCTCGCCGATCGGTCGGCGATGCGTCACCTCGGTGCTCCCGGTACCGAGGAGGACGAGATGCTGGCTCAGGTCCGGCAATGGCTCGATCAACGCTTGCCGGCGGTCCGGTTGGTGGGGTCGATCGTGCTGGCGCTTCTCATCGGAGGCGGTGCCGGGGGATGGACCGATCGCATCTTTCTGTTCCTCAATCAGGTTGGTTTCGGGATCGCCGATCCGCTCTTCGGCCACGACCTGGGCTTCTATGTCTTCCGTCTCCCGCTGATCCGCGACCTCTTCGTTTGGGGCTTCAACCTGTTCCTGGTGACGACCCTGGCCGTGGCGGGGGCGCACTATGTCAACGGGGCGTTGCGAATTCGGAGGGGCGGAGACTCCTTCTTCTCCCGCGGGGCCAAGGTGCAGGTCTCCCTCCTCCTGGCCGGTCTGGCCTTGTTACGGGCGGGGCTCTATCGGATCGACGCCTACCGGCTGCTCTACTCGAACCGAAGCGACACCTTCTTCGGAGCCGGCTACACCGACGTGTTCGCCCGCCTCCCCGCCTTGCACCTGCTCCTGGCGGTTTCTCTCGTCACCGCCGTCATCCTCATCGTCAACATCTGGCGCAAGGGGTGGACGCTGCCGGTGGTGGCCGGGGCTGCCTGGATCGTGGTGGCGGTCGGAGCCGGGGTCATCTACCCGGCGGTCATCGAGAACTTGCGGGTAGTACCCAACCCGATCGTGCGCCAGGGCCCATACATCGAGCGCAACATCGCCTTCACCCGCCAGGCCTTCGGGGTCGACAACGTCGAGGTGCAACCGTTCGCGGCCGACGACAGCATTCAGCCGGGTGAGCTGACCGATGCTCAGGCTCTGCTGGACAACCTCCGCCTCTGGGACCCGGACGTGCTCACCAACTCCTATTCACCACAGGAATTCCGTGAGTACTACCGCTTGCAAAACGTCGACTCCGATCGCTATCTGATCGATGGTGAGCTGACCCAGGTGATGCTGTCGGTGCGCGAGCTCGAGTCAGGAGCGATCGACGAGAACAACTGGCAGGTCCGTCGCCTCAGTTACACCCACGGCTTCGGGTTGGTGGCGAGTTACGCCGCCCAGGTGGGTCAGGCCGGTGCTCCTCGCTATCTGGTGAGCGAGCTTCCCCCCGAAAGTGTCACCGAGGCGTTGGAGATCGAACAGCCTCGGATCTATTTCGGTGAGCTCGACTTCAGCACCACCGATCCGGTGATCGTCCGCAACCAGACCGGGGAGATCGACTACCCGACCGGGGCCAACACCTTCGCCTCAACCGACTATGCGGGCCAAGGCGGCGTGCAGCTATCCAACATCTGGCGGAGACTGGCCTTTGCCCTTCGCCACCGCGACCTCAACATCGTCATTTCCGATCAGATCAGGGCCGATTCACGGATTTTGCCCGAGCGCGATATCGACAGCATCGTTGCCAAAGTCGCCCCATTCCTGGCGTCGGATTCCGATCCCTATCCGGTGGTAAGCAACGGCCGCATCAGCTGGGTGATCGACATGTACACCTACACCGGCAACTATCCCTACTCGACTCCGCTCAGCAACCTCGACCGCCGTCGCCTGGCCCAGGGGACCGGGATACGTGCGGGGGTTAACTACATTCGCAATTCGGTGAAGGCGGTAGTCGACGCCTACGACGGAAGCGTCACCTTCTATGTCGTCGACGAGGATGATCCCATCCTGGCCGCGTGGCGGTCTGCCTTCCCGGCGTTGTTCGTCGAAATGGGCGCGATGCCCGAGGGGTTGCGGAGCCACATGCGCTATCCCATGGATCTCTTCACTGTCCAGTCGGAGGTCTATCGGGACTATCACGTCACCGACGTTCCGACTTTCTTCAACGAACTCGATGCGTGGGCGATCCCGCAGTCGGGCGCGTTCGACGAGGACGAAGCCCCGGTGCGCGCCCAGGAGTTGGTGGGAGACGGGATCTCGGCGGTGACCGGGAGGCCGCAACTCGTCACCGAGGCCTTGCCCTATTACACGATGCTCCGCGTCGACAACGAGCTGTCGTTTGTGGGGATCCAAGCGTTTGCTCCCCGCGACCGACCCAATCTGGTGAGCTTCCTGTTGGTGGGCAGCGACCCCACTGACTACGGAAGGCTGATCGACTACCGGATGGCGTCGGGATCCCAGGTAACCGGGATCGAGCAGGTGGGCCTTCGGATCGAATCCGATCCGAATATCTCCGCTCAGTTCAGTCTCTGGCGAAGCCGCGGATCGCGCGTGCTCCAAGGCGATGTTCTGGTTCTTCCGATCGGCGATTCGCTGCTCTATGCCCAGTCGATATTTCTCGAGGCGACCGGGGGCGGCATCCCCGAGTTCGAACG
>DATFFB010000152.1:0-14152 GCA_035250485.1 Acidimicrobiia bacterium | reverse complement strand
CCGCGCTTTGAGCAGACACTGCCTCGATCCCCTGGGGAAGCACGGTCTCGACCCGCTCGATCATCGCCTCGAGGGGCTCGTCCGTCTCGACCTCGATGGTGAGCACTTGACCTTCGAGATCGAGCAGTGCCTGAGCCGTCTTCAAGGTGACGTAAACCGACACCGCTCCGCCGAATGATTCGAAGCCCTCGATCGCGGCGGTTCCCGAGAGCCGCAAATTCTGGGGCGACCCGACTCCGGTGACCACGATCTCGTCTCCCAATGCCAGGCCTCCGCGCGTGGCAGTCGAGGGATCGAGAGCCCCTTCCCCGGGACCGGGCTTTTCTCCGCTTCTCAACGAGAAGGCGTCGACTAGCTCGGGCCAGCTCACGACGAAGGTCGGCGAGGTACCGTTGCTGAGGCTCTCCCCACCAGCCGCTACCTGAGCGAATCCGAAGATACTCCCCCGGGCGGCGCCGATTCCGGGAAGCTTGGCGATCTCATCCACCAGGCCCTCGGGAAGGGGAGCGCCTTGGGTGAAGGCAAGGTCCTCATCGACCTCGGGTCGAACCTGGAGATCGAAGCCGGACAGCGTGGCGGAGAAGAGATCGTCGAAGGCCTGGTCGAGGGAGTCGGTGAACATGTAGCTCGCCGCTACCAGTCCCACTCCCAGCGCGATCGAAAGGGCGGTGAGGACGAACCGTAGGCGATGGCCAATGAGTCCCTTCCAGGCGGCGTTCCACATGGTTACGCCTCGAGGTGAAGAAGGCGATCGATCACCCGATCGGTGCTCGGGGACGCCATCTCGTCGATCACCCGCCCGTCGGCGAGGAACACGATCCGATCGGCTTGCGCAGCTGCGCTTGGATCATGAGTCACCAAAACGATGGTCTGCGAAAAATCGTCTACCGCCTTCCGCAGGAAATCGAGGAGCTGCGCGCCCGAGCGTGAATCGAGATTGCCCGAGGGCTCGTCGGCAAAGATCAGATCGGGCCGGGTAATCAATGCCCGGGCGGCGGCAACGCGCTGTTGCTGGCCGCCGGAGAGTTGGCTCGGCCGATGATGGAGGCGGTCTCCTAGGTGCAAGGTCGAGATGACCACGTCGAGCCAGTCGCGGTCGGGCTGGCGTCCGGCGATGGAGAGGGGAAGCACAATGTTTTCGGCGGCGGTGAGAGTCGGAACCAAATTGAAAGCCTGGAACACAAACCCAATTCGATCGCGGCGAAGGCGGGTGAGCTCGTTGTCGTCCAGGGTGGCGAGATCGATGTCTCCGATCAGCACCCGACCCGTGGTGAGCTCATCGAGTCCGGCCAGGCAATGGAGCAGAGTCGACTTGCCCGAACCCGATGCGCCCATGATGGCCGTGAAGCGACCCCGCTCGACATCGAGCGAGATCCCGTCGAGGGCTCGGACCGCGGTGCTGCCTTCCCCGTAAACTTTGACCACCTCGATGGCCCGCGCGGCTGGCAGGGCGGTGGTGACCGAGGACATTGAGCAGGGGAGGCTAGGAGTGGGCTGCCTCTATCCATGCGGGGTCTGCCTGACATTGGTTAAGGTCGCACCGACCGGTTTCATCGGTCCCGAGCTTGGAGGTGATCATGGACAGACGCGAGTTCCTCGGCTCAGCCGGAAAGGGTGTTCTCGGCGCGGCGGCCATCGGCCTGGCGGCCTGCAACCCGGCTACAGATGCGGGAGCGACCACTCTGGCGGCTGAAGCGGCGGCGGACGACAGCCTTCCCCAGATCGAATGGCAGATGGCCACCAGCTGGCCAGCCGCCCTCGACACCATTTTCGGTGGGGCTACCTATTTCGCTGAGAGAGTGTCCGCTCTTTCCGGGGGACGCTTCGTGGTTGATCCCCGCGAAGGAGGGGAGCTGGTCCCGGCACTCGAAGTTCTGCAATCGGTGCAGTCGGGCGGGGTCCAATCGGGTCACACGGCTTCGTACTACTACACCGGATTGTCGCCGGTGACCGCCTTCGGAACTGCGCTTCCATTCGGCTTGACCTATCGCCAACAGAACGCCTGGTTATACGCAGGCGGCGGCCTCGAGCAGATGCAGGAGTACTACGCCGCCACCTTCAACACGATCCAATTCCCTGCCGGAAACACCGGGGTGCAGATGGGAGGCTTCTTCAACAAAGAGATCAATAGTGTTGCCGATCTCCAGGGATTGCGTTTTCGCACCGCAGGTCTGAACGCGCAGGTGATGGGGAAGCTGGGCGTGCAGGTGCAGACTCTTCCTGGCGCCGAGATTTTCCAGGCCCTACAAACCGGTGCGATCGACGCCGCCGAGTGGGTCGGCCCCTACGACGACCAGAAGCTGGACTTCCCCTCGGTGGCCCAGTTCTACTACTTCCCGGGGTTCTGGGAGCCGGCACCGACGCTCGAGGTGCAGATCGGGCTCGACACCTGGAACGAGCTTCCTTCGCTCTACCAGGACATCGTCCGATCGGCGGCCAAAGAAGCCAACATGAACATGATGAATCAGTACGACCTTCTTAACCCGCCAGCCCTGACGGAGATGCTGGAGAGCGGCAACGTCGAGTTGCGACCCTTCCCCGACGACGTCATGACGGCGGCCGAAGAAGCTGCCTTTGAGCTCTATGACGAACTCGGGGCCCAGACGCCCGAGTTCGCCGAGATCTTCGAGGGCTGGAACAGCTTCCGTGAGACCATGCACGGCTGGTTCGGGGTCGCCGAGCGATCGTTCTTGACCTTCGCCGCCCCGCCCCCGGCCTAAGAACCGATGCTGCGTAAGTAGGCCCGGGGGCAAGCTCCCGGGCCTACTTCTATGTCAGGCCAGCCTGCTCCACCAGCCAGAGCACGGTCTGGGGGAAGAAGGCCACAATCACCAGGGCCACCGCTTGCAGAGCCATAAAGGGCAGCGCTCCGCGGTGGATGTCGGCGGTGCGGACCTCGGGTGGGGCGACGCTCTGTAAATAGAAGAGCGAAAACCCGACCGGCGGCGAGATGAACGCGATGTTGAGGTTGATGGCCATCATCACCGAGAACCAGATCAAGTCGATGCCGAGGAGTTGGGCGGCGGGAACGAACAGCGGCAAAACGATGAAGCTGATCTCGAGAAACTCGAGGTTGATGCCGAGCAGGAAGACCACCAGGTTGGCGACGACGATGAAGCCCCAAACACCGCCGGGGATGTCGGTCAACCACTCTGTGATCAGCCTCTGACCACCCAGCCGGTCGAAGACCAGGGCGAAGAACGTGGAGGCGAGCAGGATTTGGAGAACGAGGCCGGTGATGTTGGCAGTGGCGCGGGCGGCGTCTTTGATCATCTTCCAATTGAACGTTCGGTTCGCAGCGGCGAGGACGCAGGCACCAATCGCTCCGACGGATCCAGCTTCGGTGGGGGTGGCGAACCCGAAGAAGATGCTCCCGAGGACGGCGAGGATGAGGAGGATGGGCGGCACTACCGCCACCAGCGTTTCCCGGAACAAGGCCGCGCCGTGGATATTGCGAGCCTCCAAGGGCAGAGCGGGCGCAACGCTCGGCCGGAGCTGGGCGATCACCAGCACGTAAATGGCATAGAGGCCGGCCAGGATCACTCCGGGGATGAGAGCCCCGGCGAACAGTTCCCCCACCGAGACGTTGGGCATCTGGCTCGAGATCACGATCAGCACCAGGCTCGGGGGAATCAGCTGCGCCAGTGTTCCGGAAGCAGTAATAATCCCCGTCGCCAGGCGGTGGTCGTACTTGTAGCGCAGCATCACCGGCAGCGAGAGGATGCCCATCACGATCACGGTCGCCGCCACGACTCCGGTCGCCGCCGCCAGCAGGGTTCCGACGATTACCACCGCCAGGGCGAGACCACCTCGCAATGGACCCATCAATAGGCCAATCGTGGTCAGCAGCCGCTCAGCCAGCCCCGATTTCTCGAAGATGGCTCCCATGAACACGAAGAACGGAATCGACACCAGGACAAAATTGGCCAGGCCATCGGAGAACCAACGGTTGAACAGGAGGTTCAGGTTTGCCAGCGGAAAGACATCGAGCAGGATCCCCAAGATCGAGAAGACAATGGCGGTGCCCGCAAATGAGAAAGCGACGGTGTACCCGGCCAAGAGAAGACCGAGGAAGATGACGAACATGAGGATCGCCAGCCATTCGAGGCTCACGTTGTTTTGACCGTCATTCAGTCATTCGATTCGCAGCGGTTCTTCGTGTTCCTCGATCTCCACCAGTTCCTCGTGTCCTCGCAGGATGATGATGAGCTTGACCACTTCGGCCAGGGCCTGGAGGAAAAGAATGCCCATGATGACGGCGATCAGGGTCTTGATCGGGTAATACGGCAACCCTCCTTCGGGCGAGGTCTCGCTGGCGCGCCAGGAGGAACGGGCGGCGGGATAGGAGATATAAATGCCGAGCAATGCAAAGGGAATCAATCCGACGAAATGACCGATGAGGTCGATCCAAGCTTTGCGGTGAAGGCTTTGTTTCGTGTACCAGAAGTCGACCCGGACGTTGATCTGGTGTTTGAGCACGTAGGGCAGTGCAAACAAGAAGATCAACCCGTACACGTACCACTGCGCCTCAATCACCTCGTTGGTGGTGAGCCGGGCTCCGATAAGCTCTCCGACATAGCGGAGGATCACGTTGAGGATGCCAATGATCACGAGGACGGGAACTAGGTACTGGGCCACGATGCCAAGCCACTCCGAGAGGCGATCCATCGCTCTTTGAAAGCCCTGGGCGGCTCGCAACAAGGGTCCGACCGGTCGCTCGGTCCTTGAGCTGTCGGCAGTAGCGGTCAACCCCCTCCTTTCGGCCGGTCGCCGAGCATAACGATCACATGGGCGGTGGGTCGGTGATGACGAAGGAGTGCTGTCGCCAAGCTTCGTAGACGGCGATGGAGGCGGCATTGGCGAGATTGAGACTGCGTACCCCGGGCTGCATGGGAATTTGAACGACGTCGGTGACGAATGGAGCCCGCATCACGTCCTCGGGAAGGCCAATCGACTCCGGACCGAAAAGGAGGCTGTCGCCAATCTCGTAATCGATGTCGCTGTACCTCGTATCACCCTGGTTGGAGAAGGCAAAGACGCGCCGCGGGCGCGCAACTTTGATCCATGCCGCCAAATCCTGATGGGTGGAAACCACGGCTCGATCTCTGTAATCCATGCCCGCCCGGCGGAGCCTCGCGTCGTCAAGTTCGAATCCGAGCGGCTCGATGAGATGAAGGCGGCAGCCGACGTTGGCCGCCAAGCGCATGCAGGCGCCGGTGTTGGGGGCGATCTCCGGTCGATAGAGAACCAGATTGAACAGGCCGTGCCTCAGCCGGCAAGGAGGCGCAGAGCTATCGCTTCGGCCAGAATCGACTTCTCCAGATCACCGAGGTGCTGGCTTTCGTTGGGGCCGTGAAAAGCCGACGTTGGATCTCCGGCGCCGATGAGGATCACCGGTGCACCGGGCATCTGCTCAGAGAACGCGGCGACAAAAGGAATCGAGCCGCCCGATCCCATCTCGACTGGGGGAGTGTCCCAGACCATTGCCATCGCCTGCCGAAAAGCTTCAAACGCCGGAGCATCCGTGGCCAGGGCGAAGGCATCGCCGAAGCCATCGGATCGCACCGCGAGCTCCGCCCCCCAGGGAACGTTCGCCTCCAGGTGGCGACGCAATGCTTCCTCGGCCGCTTTGCCATCCTGGCCTGGGGCGAGCCGCATCGAAACCTTTGCGGCCGCCACCGGCACCAGTTGGTTGATCGCCTCCGAGATCCGGGGAGCATCGATCGCCAGCACGGAAATGGCGGGCTTTGACCACATGCGGCTGGTCCAGCCGCCATCACCGATCGACTTCAGCCCGTCGATGCTCTTTGCCTGCTGCCTCACCTCGTCCTCGGTGAGGTCGAGCGGGTCGCTCTCGTAGGACACCAGACCCGAAACGGCGACATTGCCGCCCTCATCGTGGAGGGTGGCCAGCAATCGACAGAGGGTGGTGATGGCGTCGGGGAACGCCCCTCCGAACTGTCCAGAGTGCACAGCCGAGTTGAGCGTCCTCACCTCGACGACACAGGCCGTGATACCGCGCAGGGAAGTGGTGATAGCCGGAACTCCCACGCGCCAAGTGCCGGCGTCGGCGATCACGATCACGTCCGAGCGCAGCTGTTCCGAGTACTTGTCGAGGAAAGCCTCGAGGTGACTCGATCCCACTTCTTCTTCACCCTCGAAGAAGAACTTGACCCCCACCGGCGGCTTCCCGCCGAAGGCGCGCAGCATCCCCAGATGCATGATGACGCCCGACTTGTCGTCGGACGATCCCCGGCCGTAGAGACGGCCGTCGCGCTCGTAGGGTTCGAACGGGCCCGTCTGCCACTCCTCGCTTGGTCCCGGTGGCTGGACGTCGTGATGGGCGTACAACAGCACGGTGGGGGTTCCGGCGGGGCCGGCAACCTCTCCATACACAGCGGGATGAGCTCCCTCTAGCTCGAGCAGCTGGACCTGGTCGGCTCCGGCCTCCTCCAGGAGGCGGGCCACCGCCTCGGCCGAGCGACGGACCTCGGCCGCCGGGTAGGAGGAAGCGCTGACCGAGGGGATCCGGACCAGGTCGGCGAGGGTCTCCTTCATCTGCGGGAAATCGTCGGCGACAGCTTGGAGAAGATCTTCATGCATGTCGTCGAGGCTACCGGCGATGGTCAGCCCACGGCGAAGTCCAAGAGCTCGTCGAAAGTCATATCAAGTCCGCGTCCGAAGGCCGCCTCGAATTCCTCTTTGGTGAGACGCTCCGTGACCGCCACCCGCTGACGCTCGAAGACCCTTTGCTCATGAGGTAGTCGCTTCCTGCCTCGGAGCAGCTGTTCAGACCCACCAAGCAGCACTGCCGCCTTCTCGGCAGAGCCAGCGGCTAACTCGAAACCCGCCACCTCCACAAACACTGCCACCATGACCACCGCGATGGAGCGGTAGTCAGCCAGTTTCCTGAACTCGGCGCCCCACGTCTTCTTGATTTTGGCCAGGGCACCTTCCGGATCGCCTTTCCTACCCATCACCAGCGCCGCCACGATGTCCTGTCGGCCGGGAGCACTCGGGATACTGCCCAAGGCAGAAAGGCGCGTGGAATAGTCGCTGGCTCGGTCCAGATCGTCCACGAACAATGCCTCGAAGAATGCGGTGGTGAGGGCATTGCTCAGCATCTCCATCGAGCCCGTCTTTTCCGCAAATTGCAACCCCGCGTCGAGCAGGTGGCCTCCCTTTTCGACGTCTCCGATGGCGTTGGCGAGAGATGCCAGCTCCTGAGAGGCGAACGCCATGCTTTGCAGATCGTGACGGGTTTCCGCGTCAGCGAATTCCTCGGTGACAAGTTCGGCACCGGTCTCGTAGTCGCCCATGCGGATGGCGGCCATGGCGAGGTTGTGGGTGGCGGCACTTGTGAGGTCGGGGCGATCTCCCTCTCGCAGGGTCGCCAGAGCTATTTCGAGATGACGGCGGCCCTCTGCCAGGTCGCCATGTAGCAACGCCATCGTGCCGGCGCCCAACTGGGCTAGCCCCCAAGAGGCCTGGTTCCCAGGCTCCATCTCGACAGTCTCGGCAAGCCACACGCGACCCTCCTCGGAATGATGGCGGATCATCCAGAAGCGATAGAGGGTTCCCGCTAATCCCTGGGCCAGGTCGGCCCGCCCGGCGTCGATCGACCAACGCAAGGCTTGACGGAGGTTGTCGTGGTCGATTTCAAGCCGCTCCTGCCAAACGATCTCATCGAGACCACGGACGTGGGGTAGAGCAGCCTCGGCAAGATCTCGGAAATACAAAGCGTGCGCCTCCCGGACGACTTCCGTGTCGCCCCCGGCGAGACGTTCCCGCCCATACTGCCGAAGCGTCTCGAGCATCCGATAACGGACTCCGTCAGGACCATCGGCCGCGACCACCAGTGACTTGTCCACCAAGTGGGAAAGCAGGTCGAGAACCCGATGAGCCTCGAGCGGTGGGCTGGCGCACACGGCTTCGGCTGCCTCGAGGGAGAAGCCTCCCTGGAAGACCGAGAGACGATCGAAAAGCACCTTTTCCTGCTCGTCGAGCAGGTCGTAACTCCAGTCGATCGCAGCCTGCAATGTCTGCTGACGGGGGAGTGCGGTACGGCTCCCTCCTGTGAGCAGACGGAAGCGATCGTCGAGCCGGCTGGCAATCTGCTCTGGGGAAAGTATCCGCAGGCGCGCTGCGGCCAATTCGATGGCGAGCGGCATTCCATCAAGGCGATGGCAAAGCGATGCCACCGCCCGAGCGTTTTCGGACGTGACCCGGAAGCCGGAGCGGACGGCCTCAGCCCTGGCGGTGAAGAGCCGCACGGCATCGAAACGCGAAATGACTTCGGCCGGCTCGTCCGTGTCGGGAAAGCCCATTGAGCGCAGGTGATAAGGAACCTCGCCCGCGACGCCCAGCATCTCGCGACTCGTGGCCAGGATCCGTATCTCCGGGGCCGCGGCGAGCAGTCGCTGGGCAATCCACGCGGAGGGATCGAGGAGGTGTTCGCAATTGTCGAGGATCAAGAGCAATTCGAGGGAACGCAGATGATCAATCAGTACGTCCTCCAGCGTTTGACCTGATTGCTCCCGCACGCCGAGGGTGGCTGCTATCGCTCGGGCGACGCCGTCGGGCTCGGCGACAGGGGCCAACTCGACAAACCAAACTCCGTCGCGAAACACATCAAGCAACGACGTTGCTGCTTGGAGGGCAAGGCGGGTCTTGCCGGAGCCGCCCACTCCGGTCACGGTGAGGAGACGCGATCCAGAGACGAGCTTGATCGCCTCTTCTAGCTCCTGGTCCCGCCCCACGAAGCTCGTTGGCTGCAAAGGCAGGTTGTTGGCGGAACCGAGCGACCGTCGGAGCTCTCCGGCCGGTGCCAGCCGGGCATGGACAGCCTCAAAGACTCGCTCGGTGACGGAAAGATCACGGAGTCGGTGTATGCCTTGATTTCTGAAGCTGACCTGCGGCGGGGGCTCATCCTTCACTAGGCCATGGATTGCCTCGGTCAGCAGCACCTGTCCACCCGAGGACAGGGTCAATAACCGGGCCGCCCTGTTGAGGGCAGGGCCGAAGTAGTCGCCGTTGCGCTCAGACGCCACCCCAGAATGAAGCGCCATCCTCACCCTGAGACTGATGCCTCCGGGCCACTCCTGGGCGGCAAGCGCAAGTTGAGCATGAATAGCGGCGGCCAAACCATCGGCCGGTCTGTGAAACGCCGTGGTGAAGGAGTCGCCTGCGGTCGAGAAGACATGGCCTCCGTGCGCTTCCACCGATTGGCGCACGAGCTGGTCGTGGATCTCGATTGCCTGAGCCATCTCTAGAGGGTGTGAATCCCAAAGGCGCGTCGAACCTTCGATATCGGTAAAGAGGAACGTGACCGTTCCCGTCGGAGCCGAGGTCATTCCTTTGACATTCTGGCGTTGCGGATCGGGCCGCAGTCCTCGATTTGGCTAGGGTCGAAAGGTGGATTTTGCCTTTTCTCCGCGGGTCGAGGAGCTGCGCTCCGAACTCACGAACTTCATGGACGAGAAGGTTTTTCCAGCCGAGGCCACCTATCGCCTGCAGATGGAGGAGAGCGCAGACCCCAACTTCTTTCCCCCGATCATCGACGATCTCAAAAAAGAGGCTCGCTCCCGCGGTCTTTGGAACCTGTTTCTTCCCGCCGAGAGCGGACTTTCCGTTTCTGAGTACGCCCCCTTGGCCGAGATCACCGGTTGGAGCCCTCATCTGGCGCCGGAGGCGCTCAACTGTTCGGCCCCCGACACAGGGAACATGGAGATCCTCCACATGTTCGGGAGTCCCGAGCAGAAAGAGCGGTGGCTCGCCCCGCTCCTGGCCGGCGAGATCCGGTCGTGTTTCTCGATGACTGAGCCGGATGTCGCTTCCTCCGATGCCACCAACATCCGCACCCGGATCGAGCGAAATGGCCCCGATTACGTGATCACTGGCCGCAAATGGTTCTCGTCGGGGGCGGCCTCGCCGCGATGCAAGGTGGCAATCGTGATGGGGGTGACGAATCCGGATGCCGATCCTCACCATCGACAGAGCATGGTTCTGGTGCCGTTTGACGCGCCGGGCGTGGTCGTAGAGCGCCAGCCGACCGTCTTCGGCTATCGCGACCGGGGCGCTCATCCCGTGGTCCTCTACGACGGGGTCCGGGTCCCGGCCGGCAACCTGCTCGGGGAGGAGGGAGGCGGCTTTGCAATTGCTCAGGCTCGCCTCGGACCGGGGAGAATTCATCACTGCATGCGGGCCATCGGAGCGGCCGAGCGATGCTTCGAGCTGATGTGTCGCCGGGCCAAAGGGCGGGTCGCCTTTGGTAAGACAATCGCTGAGCAAGGAGTGGTTCAGTCCTGGATCGCCGATGCCCGTATTCGCATCGAACAGGCACGCCTATTGATATTGAAAACAGCCTGGCTGATCGATCGATTTGGGGTCAAAGGCGCTCGCACCGAAATCGCCGCCATCAAGGTGGTGGCGCCCGAAGTTCTCACCTTTGTCGCCGACCGGGCCATGCAGACCTTTGGCGCCGCTGGCTTTACCGACGATTTTCCCCTCGCTGAGCTGTGGTCGATGGGGCGCTGGCTGCAGATCGCAGATGGGCCGGACGAGGTCCATCGCCGCTCCGTCGCCCGGGCCGAATTGGGCCGGTTTGAACCGGGTTTTATGGGGTAAGAAAGGCGGGAACGAAATCGACTTGACAGGCGTTTTAGGTTCCCTAAGAGATAGCTAATACATGACTGCTAGCCCCATGACCATCGAAACCGAGATCGTCTCCTGGCGAGACGACGCCGCCTGCATCGATTCCAAGATCGACTTCTTCCCAAATCCTGAAGACGTGGCGGCGATCAGCGCCGCCAAGGAGATCTGCTCGACGTGCCCGGTGGCCGATGAATGCCTCACTTACGCTATCGAAACCCGCCAGAGCGAGGGCATCTGGGGCGGTCACACGCCGAAGGAGCGGGTGAAGATCCGGCGCAAATGGTCCGAGCAGGTCCGGAGAGCTAGCTAGCCGTTTTCTTGCTCTCACCGTCACCGGTGATAAAACAGAGCATGCTCGATGTCGACGAACTGCGGAATGAGTTCCCGGCCTTCTCTGGATCCCAGATTTTTCTCGACGGACCAGCCGGGACGCAGACACCGCGCAGGGTGATCGATGCCGTGTCGGGAGCCATGGCTTGGTCGATGTCCAACGTCGGCGGCGATTTCCCCAGTTCCTATCGATCATCCGATCTGGTGAATCGGGCTCGCCAAGCCGGAGCCGATCTCACCGGCGGCGCTCCGGAGGAGATCGTCTTCGGAGCCAATATGACTTCCCTCACCTTCGCTCTGAGCCGTGCCCTGGCCGAAGAGTGGCAAGAAGGGGACCGAATCGTCCTTTCCGCCCTCGATCATGACGCCAACGTCACTCCCTGGGTCTTGGCAGCTCGCTCTCGCGGGGTGGAGATCGCGTTCGCCGAACTAGGTGACGATGCGTCCCTCGACCTCGATCATCTCGACTCCATCGTCGATGAACGCACCCGACTGGTCGCAGTCACCGGTTGCTCGAATGCTTTTGGAACGCTGATCGATGTATCGCGGGTGGCAGCGAGCGCCGCCCGGGTGGGAGCACTTAGCTACGTCGATGCGGTTCACCTGGCACCCCATCGCTATCTCGACGTGGAGGCGATTGGTTGCGACTTCCTCGTTTGCTCGGCCTACAAGTTCTTTGGACCCCATCTGGGCATCCTTTGGGGGAGACGTTCTCACCTTTCGCGTTTGCCCGCTTTCAAAGTTCGACCTGCCCCCGATTCAGGGCCAGGGCGTTGGGAGACCGGAACACCGCCCTTCGAGCTACTGGCGGGATTCGTCGCCGCAGTGGATTATCTCGCTTCTCTCGGTTGGGGTGGCGACCGTCGCGGGGCACTCGAATCCGCCTTCCGCGAGATCGGAGAGCAAGAGTCGCTACTTGGCGAGCGCTTTCTCGCCGGGTTGGGGGATAACGTGAAATTGATTGGGCCTCCGACCATGGCAGGGAGGGTTTCCACGTTCGCGGTCGATATCGCCGGGATTCCGGCACCCGAGGTCTCCAAGCGCCTGGGTGAACTCGGAATCGCCACGTGGGCCGGTCACTATTACGCCGTCGAACCCATGCGGCGTCTCGGTTTCCTCGATGGGGGTGGGCTCGTGCGGATCGGGTTCCTCCATATCAATACCCCTTCGGAGGTCGATGCGGTCCTCGATGGCTTGGCCCAGATCGCGGGAGCGGCATGAGCGATTACGGGTTTGCCACCAGGGCCATTCACGCCGGCCAGCGTCCCGATCCCGAGACCGGGGCCCGGGCGATGCCTATCTACGCCTCGACCTCCTTCGTTTTCGAGGACGCCCAGACGGCAGCCGACCTTTTCGCCCTGCAGACCTTTGGCAACATCTACACCCGGATCGGCAACCCCACCAATGCCGCCTTCGAAGAGCGGATGGCCTCCCTCGAAGGCGGGCTGGGAGCACTGGCGACGAGTTCGGGGCAGGCTGCGCAGCTGATCTCGATCCTCACCCTCTGCCAGAAGGGAGACGAGATCGTGGCGGCGCGAAATCTCTACGGCGGAACGTACACGCAGTTCGATGTCACACTCCGCCGGATGGGAATCGACGTTCACTTCGTTGATCCTTCACCAGCGGCATTCTCCGAAGCCATCACCGAGAAAACGAAGTTGCTCTACGGGGAGACCATCGGCAACCCTCGGGCCGAGGTCTTCGATATCGAGGGCGTTGCCCAGGTAGCACACGCGCACGGGTTGCCGCTCGTGATCGACAACACATTTGCCACCCCTTTCCTCTGCCGGCCGCTTGAGTGGGGAGCGGACATCGTGGTGCACTCGGCCACCAAGTTCCTCGGCGGCCACGGCGTTGTGATCGCCGGGGTCATCGTCGAGTCAGGCCGCTTTCCCTGGGATAACGGCAACTTCCCGTTGCTGGTCGAACCCTCGCCGGCTTACCACGGGCTTCGCTTCTGGGACAACTTTCGCGAGTACGGCTATCTGATGAAGGCTCGCACCGAGCTTCTTCGTGACGTCGGGGCGGCGCTCTCTCCGTTCAACGCCTTCATGTTGTTGTTGGGTCTGGAGACCTTGCCGCTGCGAATGGAACGTCACGTCGCCAATGCCCGAGCCGTGGCCGACCACCTGGGCCAGCACCCGGCGGTTGCCTGGGTGCGCTTTCCGGCCGCAGACGACCCGATGGTGAAGAAGTACGTCCCCGCCGGGCCGGGGGCTGTCTTCACCTTCGGAGTCAAGGGCGGATTCGAGGCCGGTCGACAGTTCATCGAGAAAGTCGAGCTGGCATCCCATCTTGCCAACGTTGGCGACGCCAAAACCCTGGTCATCCATCCCGCCTCGACCACCCATCAACAGGTCCCTCCGGAGGAGCGTCTCGCATCGGGAGTCGGCGACGACATGATCCGGATCTCCGTCGGCATCGAAGATGTGGCCGACATCATCGCCGACCTCGACCAGGCCCTCGTCACGTGACCGTCGACGCCACCCCCCGTGAGCGGCTGGAGATCCTCCGCAATTCCCGCACGGTGGCGTTGGTGGGGGTGTCGCCCAACCCGCTCCGCTCCTCCAACTTCGTCGCCACCTATCTCACCCGTACGCCGTACACCGTGTGGCCGGTCAATCCCAATGCCGACGAGGTGCTGGGCAAGAAGTCCTATCCCTCGCTCTCGGAGCTTCCCGAGGCCCCCGACATCGTCGACTGCTTTCGCAGGGAGTCAGAGCTTCCGGAGGTGGTGAAGGAGGCGATTGCCGTGGGGGCGAAAGTGGTTTGGTTCCAATTGGGGCTTCGCAACGAGGAAGCGGCGGCGATGGCGATCGAGGCCGGGTTGAAGGTGGTGCAGGACCGATGCCTGAAGATCGAGCACGCCCGCTTCGCCGGGGGGCTGCATCTGGCCGGTTTTGACACCGGCGTCATCTCCAGCAAGAGGCGGCGGCCCGTCTAGCTGTGGCCGAAATTTGGCAGCTGGCTAACGCTTCTAGCCAAATTTGGTTGCTGAAGATCGAGTACCGCTCCTCAACAGCCAAATTTGCCGGAAAGCGCTCCTCAGTGACCGAATTTCAGGAGGAAGGGATGCTCAAACGACTAATCCCAGAATCATCGATGAGGGCTTGACTCTCACCCCACGTCAAGGCCGACAATTCGCAAAGTGGAAAAGCACGACGATCTT
>DATFFB010000151.1:0-2556 GCA_035250485.1 Acidimicrobiia bacterium | reverse complement strand
CGGCTCCCTACCAACAGCAGCCGACCCCAGCCAGCCGCCTTCAGATGCGGCAGCGCTGCGCGGGCCGTATAAAACGCCGACCGCAGATTGAGGTCAATCATCCGCTCGAACCGCAAGTCGTCGGTGTCCTCGACGTCACGTCCCCCGGCCCAGCCGCCCACGAGCGAACAGGCGACATGAATGGCGCCGTGTTGTTCGGCGACCTCTTTCATCAGCCCGCCGATCGCCTCGGGATTCGTGGCGTCGACTCGTCGCAGGCTGATGCGGTCCTCATCAACTTCGAATTGGCCTTCGAAACGCTCGGCCTCCTCGGGTAAAAGGTAGGTCAAGGCCAATCTGTAGTCATTGCGGATGAGCCGGCCCACTAGAGCACTGCCCAGCCCCCCGGTACCGCCGGTTATCACTGCGACTTTGCTCACCGGAATGCCATACCTTTCGACTGCACATCGGGGGCGCGTTCTAAGCCCTCATGGTAGGTTCGAAGACGCAGCGTATTAGAGGAGGACGCAAGGTGGCTTCCATTACCTTTGACAAGGTCGGCAAGATCTATCCGGGCGGCAATCGGGTGATCACCGATGTCAATCTGAACATCTCCGACGGCGAGTTTCTCGTCCTGGTCGGGCCCTCGGGCTGTGGTAAGTCGACCTTGCTTCGGATGATCGCCGGATTGGAGGAGGTCACCGAAGGCGAGCTCAAGATCGGCGACCGGGTGGTTAACGACGTCACCCCCAAGGATCGGGACATCGCCATGGTTTTTCAGAACTACGCCCTGTATCCCCACATGACGGTTTTCGACAACATGGCCTTCGGCTTGAAACTTCGGAAGATGCCGAAGGATGAAATCAACCGAAGAGTCAATGAAGCGGCTCGGGTGCTCGAGCTCGGTGAGTACCTGCAGAGAAAGCCCAAGGCCCTCTCCGGCGGCCAGCGCCAGCGGGTGGCGATGGGTCGGGCGATCGTCCGCGAACCGTCCGCTTTCTTGATGGACGAGCCGCTCTCCAACCTCGATGCCAAGCTTCGGGTGCAAATGCGATCTGAGATTGGCATGTTGCAGCAGCGGCTCGGAACTACCACCGTCTACGTCACCCACGATCAAGTAGAAGCGATGACCATGGGCGAACGGGTGGCGGTGATGAGGAAGGGCCGCATTCAGCAAGTGGACACTCCTCGCAACCTCTATGACTTTCCCGACAACCTCTTCGTTGCTGGCTTCATCGGCTCTCCCTCCATGAACTTCATTTATGCGACACTCGAAGGAGAGGGCGACGACGTTTACGCCAATCTGGCTGGTGACAGAGTGAAGTTGGATCGCACTGCGCTGGCGGAGAAGACCGGGCTGGCCGACTACAAGGGCAAGGAGATAGTGGTCGGGATCCGACCTGAGATGTTTGAGCTGGTGGCGGCGGTGCCCTCGGCCGATCCCCAACAGACCATCTCAGTCAAGGTCGGGCTGGTCGAACAACTTGGCTCGGAGGCCTTTATCCACTTCGTCAAGCCTTCCCCGCCTGTCATCACTCCCGACATCAGAGAGCTCCTAGCTGATCAGGGAACCGATGCGGCCTCGCTGGGTGACGAAACCAAGTTCACCGCCCGAGTCGACCCCGACTTCACCCCTAAACCCGGTGAAGAGGCGAAGCTGGTTGTCGAGACGCAGAAGCTTCATTTCTTCGACAAGGAGACCGGCGACGCGATTCGGTAGCTAGGGGCGCAAAAGCTTGAAGGACTCGGCCTGCTCGAGTCCGGCGGCCTCTCCCTGGGTTCGGGCCCAATCGCGCATCCGGTTGAGGAACTGCGTCCTTCCATCCTCGTCGGTGTCGGCTTTGTGCATCGACGTCTCGGCTTGGCTCGAATGACAAAGGAGGGCCTCGATCTTTTGATCGAAGGTCGACGAGATGTCCTCCCAGTAGTCGGGCTCATCGGCTCCCCAGAGGAGAATCGCTTCGGGACGGTGCTTTTCCAGTCCCAGCTCCGGGAAGAAAAGGTGATCGCGGGCTGCCACCACGCCATCGATGGCGCCCCAGCCGGTGGCCCGATGGTCGGGGTGGAGCATGTAGCGTCGCCAGGGGTCGTGTGAGAGCACGATCTCGGGCCGCAGCCGACGAATCCACAGGCAGAGTTGACGGCGGAGCTCCATCGAGTACTCGAGCTCGCCGTCGACATGGCCCAGATGGACGAGCTCGCCTTTGGCGCCGAGGACCGCGGCCGCCTTCTCCTGTTCTTCGATGCGGGAGCGAGCGAGCTGATCGGGGGCGATATCGGGATCCCAGGAGCCCTTGGAGCCATCGGTCACGACCAGCATCGATACTTCACAGCCATCTTGGGCCCAGCGGGCCAGAGTTCCGCCGGAGCCGAATTCGGCGTCGTCGGGGTGAGCGCCGATAGTGAGAGCACGCTTGGGGGTGGACAGACGTTCG
This sequence comes from Acidimicrobiia bacterium, assembly GCA_035250485.1. GTDB lineage: Bacteria > Actinomycetota > Acidimicrobiia > Spongiisociales > ZC4RG35 > JACCTH01. The sequence continues at coordinate 142 of DATFFB010000151.1, read as the reverse complement.
GTGGTCACGAGGCAGGCAGGCTAGAGAGCCGATCGGCCAGTGATCGATCTCGTTGCAGTAGGAAGGCAAGGTCGCCGGGCCGATCGATATCGAACATGAGCCGAGAATCGGTGACCACTAGTGGTCGGTGTCCCGCCAGCTG
>DATFFB010000150.1:0-42271 GCA_035250485.1 Acidimicrobiia bacterium | reverse complement strand
TCCATCAGGCCCGTCGCGCCAAGACCGAGGAGACCCGCCGCCCCTGGAGACGATCGACTTCCAGCTGAAGGCCACAGATCTCGAAGCGCTCACCTTCTTCCGGCACCCGCCCCGCCAGGCCCAGGACCAAACCCGCCACCGTGTCCCATTCCTCGTCGGGGAGATCGACCGAGAAGGCATCCCCCAGCGCCTGCACCTCGAGGCGGCCGTCGGCCCGATATACCCCGTCCTCGACCGGTTCGAGGAGTTCCTCCTCAGGATCATGTTCGTCGGCGATCTCTCCGACCAGCTCCTCGAGGAGGTCTTCGATCGAAACGACGCCGGTGATGTCGCCATATTCATCCACCACCATCGCCAGATGAGTCTTCTGCGACTGCATCTCTCGCAGGAGGTCGGAAGCTCGCTTGTTCTCCGGAACGAAAGAGATCTCCCGCACGAATCCCGTTAGTCGACCAACCTCCTGCCCGGCGGCGTGCGCACCCAGCACATCTTTCGTCAGCACCATGCCGATCACGTCACCGTCGGGTCCGGTAACCGGATAGCGCGAGTGACCGTGTTCGTTCGTCAGGGCGACCAATCCTCCGACGTCGGCATCGGCTTCGATGGTGATCATGTCCTGCCTGGGGACCATGACCTCGCGGACGATCGTGTCGGTGAACTCGAGCACCGAATCGATCAGCTCCCGCTCTTCCTCCTCCTCGACCGTACCGTTCTCCGCGGGGATCTCCTCAGCCTCGGTTTCATCGTCGGCGATGAACTCGTTGGCGGCCGTGCCGAAGCGAACCATGGGGATCAGGATCGGCGCCAGTGAGTAAGCCAGCGAACCCGCTCGCGCCCGCCCAAATCCCCGCGCGAGAAAATCACCGATGACCCAATAAAGGATCACCGGGATACCCAAACGCCAGCTGAGAGCCACGCCCTCGACGCCCTCGGTGAAGATCCAGACCATTGGGGCCAAAGCCGCCAGCAGAAGGAACGACTGCACGGCATTGATCGCAGGGTGCAGCAAATCGCGCTCTTCGAGCAGGCGGGCGATGGCAGCCGCCCCCCTCCTCCCGTCGGCGGCAGCCCGCAAGGCGTCGGCACGATTGGTGCGAATCGCCGACGTGAGCCCGGCGCGGAGGATGGCTGCCAGGGCCAGCAGCGCGATGGAGAAAACAATGGCAACGGTCAACGCCGGTTGAGCCCCTGTGCTTTGAGAATGATCCGCTCGCGATGCTCCATGGCCTCGGCCTCCGGGTCGGTCTGATGGTCGTACCCGAGCAGATGAAGGACTCCATGGGTGATCATCAGCGCCAACTCTTCCTGAAACGAAACGTCCATCTCCTGAGCCTGCCGGCGGATGTAGTCGGGAGCGATGACGATGTCTCCCAGGAGGCGCGGAGGACCGTCGATCAAGAACGGAGGAGGTAGGCCGGGCTGCATCTCGTCGAGAGGAAAGCTCAGCACATCGGTGGGAGCCATGGTGCCCAAAGCGTCGGCATTCAAACGCGACATCTCCTCATCGGTGACGACGGTGATCGAAAGCTCCGAGTTGATCGGATAGCCCTCGGCGAGGAGCGCCTGTTCGGCCCAGCGTCGCAGCGAGTCCGCATCGAAGTCAGATTGTCCGTGTTGGTCATCGACCTCGATCCGCATGCAGCCTCAGGAGCCGGGGAAGTTCGGATACTGGATCCGCTGGTGGTAATGGCCGATTAGCGCTTCGAGGAACGCCCGCCGCGTCCGTGTCAGTTGAGCGAGGGTGAGGGAGCATTCGGTCAGCTGGCCATCGTTGACTTTTTCGTCCACCACTCGATTGACGACTTTCTCGATCGCTTCCGGCGTCGGCTCTTCTTCTTGAAAGACGGCGCGACATGCCGCTTCGAGGGAATCCGCCAGCATGACAATTGCCATCTCCGAGGAGCGCGGCTTGTGCCCGATGTGGCGGAAGTCGGCGGGGTCCACTGACTCGTCTCCTTCCGCCCGGCGGGCCTTCTCGTAGAAGAAGCGCATGATGCCGTCGCCGTGGTGGGTGACGATCGCCTCCGCCACCTCGGTCGGAATCTTGAACTTCCGGGCCAGATCCACGCCATCAGTGACGTGCTGGCGGATCATCGCCACCGACTGCCGCGGCTCGAGGTCGTCATGAGGATTGGAGGCGCCGAATTGGTTCTCGATGAAGTAGGCCGGGTTGGTGGTCTTTCCGAGGTCGTGGTAATACGCGGCGGCGCGGGCCAGGAGAGCGTTTGCCCCCACTGCCCTTGCGGCGGCATCGGCCAGGGTTCCCACCATCAGCGAGTGATTGAAGGTTCCGAATGCCTTCTCCTGCAGTCGGACGAGCGCGGCGTGATTGCGATCGGTCAATTCGAGCAGGCGCAGGTTGGTGGTGATGTCGAAGGCGTTTTCGAAGAGCTGGAGCGCCGCCAGCCCCAGGAGAGCCGTCAGCACCGAGATTCCGGCGGCCAATGCTCCGGCTCCTGCCACCGTCTCCCAGGCACTCTGATCCGGGGTGGTGTGGAAGAACCAAGCAACCGCGGCTGCGATAAGGGCCACAGTGGTGGCCGAGGCGATTACCGCCCGTCGATAGGCACCCTGGGTGGAGAGAGAGGACACGAAGCCGACCGGGACCATGGTGGACATCGCCGCATAGGCGGCCAGGCCGGGATCGCGAGTACCGACCGCCACCATGACCGACATCGCCAGGGCCATGATCGCGGCAACTCTCGAGTCGAAGAGAACCGTCGTCATCAGACCGAAGATCACGGTGGGAAGGAGATACCAACCGGCCACCTCGTTGAGGCCGGCCTGGGCCTCAATCGTCAGCCGCACTCCCCCGGCACCGAGGACCACCAGCAGCCCCAGCAGGGCTGCCATCCGGGGCCGGTTCCAAAACTCCTGACGGAACCTGGCCAAGTAGAACCCAATCGAAGCCACCATCGCCGCCAAGACCGCCAATAATCCCGCCGACTGGCCGGTTTCGGCCAACGAGGCAGCCCTGGTGGCGAGGATGGCGTCGATCATGAACTGATCGAGTCGATCGCCCTCCGCGGCAATGGTTTCATTGGCGAGGATGGTTTCGGTGATGTCTTCGACCCCGGCGCGCGCCTCCTGCTTCTCGCGCTCGGTTGCATCCGGATTAAAGACGTAATTTGCCCTAACCGCGCTGGAGACGATGTCGGCGGCAGCGGCCTGAGCAAGGGCATCGGCGCTCGCTCCGATTAGCACCAGAGGGGGGTTGGCGATGATGTCATTGCGAATCTCACCCAGGTTCTCGCTGGTAACCCGTTCTCGAAAGACATCGTTCAATTCCCGCTGAGCGCTTTCGTTGATGGCGGCTAGCCAGCTTTGCTCTCCGACGGCGGTGCGGACGACGTCGCCGGTGGCATAGGCCACCAGGGTCTCGACCGTCTCCAGGTTGAGATTGGCGTCGAGTTCCCGGAGTTCTTCGACCTGAACATCGGCGGTGCGGACGGCGGGGCGATACCCCACCGGTGCTGAGAGACAGTTGCCGTCCTCGCACTCGATGCTTTGCAGATCGTTGCTGCCCGACAGCGTCAGGCCCTCAGGAAACTCGGGATCGCTGCCGTCGACCGCCACGTAAACCGGCAGGACTGAAACCTGTGCCTGCCAGGTGCCGTTGCTCTGGCTCTCCGCCATCCCGACCTGAGTCCCATTCTCGTCGTAGACGATGACGCTGATCCCACCCAGGCCCCGATCGACCGATTCGGCCGAGAACGCTGAGTCGAAATCGGCGTCGAGGAACACCTGTCCTGAGACTGCGTACGTGACCGCGGCCGCCCCCGCAGTGGTGGAAGCAGCTGCCGTGGTGGTGGCGATCTGGTCTGGTTGGTTGAGCCGCGGGACCGGAGCCTCGTGATCGATTACCCCGGCGGCAGCAGCGGCCATGATTTCTTCGATCGCCGCCACTCCCGCTTCTTCCGATCCCACGTCTCGCGAGAGCTGGTCGGGTACTTCGCTCATGGCTTCCACCCGTGCTCTCTCCGTTGCTTCTTCATCGACCACATCGGCCCTCACCTCGGCGACGTAGTTTCGGGTTGCCACCTGACCAGGCGCCAGACCCGATCGGTCGGAGTCCCCCAGCGAGAGGAGGCCCCACGTCCCCACCGCGGTGGCGATCAGGATCGAGAAGCGGACGAAGTTGGTGCGGTTCATCGACCCTCACCGTCGAAACGGGAGTAAGCGTCGACGATGGCGGCCACGATCCGGTGTCGAACCACATCCCTCGAGGTCAGCTCGACGAAAGCCACCCCGGGAATTCCGTTCAAGATCCGACGGACGGTTTCGAGGCCCGAGGCCTTTTGAGCAGGGAGATCGGTCTGGGTCACGTCCCCGGTGACAACCATCTTCGAGTTGAATCCGAGGCGGGTCAAGAACATCTTCATCTGCTCGGGCGAGGTATTTTGGGCCTCGTCCAAGATCACGCAGGCGTCATTGAGGGTTCGGCCCCGCATGTAGGCCAGAGGCGCGATCTCAATGGTCCCCTTCTCGGTGAGCCGCGCTGTCTCCTCGGGGCCGAGCATGTCCCAAAGGGCGTCGTAGAGCGGGCGTAGATACGGATCGATCTTGGCAAAGAGGTCACCGGGCAGGAACCCGAGCCGCTCGCCCGCCTCCACCGCTGGTCGGGTGAGGATGATGCGACGAACCGCCCCCGCCGACAGCGCTTCCACCGCGACGGCCATCGCCAAGTAGGTCTTGCCGGTACCGGCGGGTCCGATGCCGAAGGTAACGGTGTTTTCCCGAACCGCGTTGATGTAGCCATGCTGGCCATGGGTCTTCGGTCGAACCAGCTTTCCGCGTCCGACGGCGACGCCGTCGGAGAGGATGCCGGCTGGACTCGGCACCGATGCCCGGACCATCCCCACGATCTGCTCCAGGCGCTGGACGTCGAGGCGCTCACCCTCCTGGACGAGAATTAGCAACTCATCGAGAACGGTGCGGGCTTCTTCCACCTCGGGAGCGGGACCAGACAGCGAGACCTCGTTACCGCGCGCCACCATCACCACCGTGGGGAAGGCGGCTTCCAGCGCCTTGAAGTTGGCGTCCGCCTGCCCGAGCAAATCGAGCATCAGGTGATTGGAAGGGACGCGCAGACGTTCTTCGACGAGGTCGGGGGTCACGGCAGAAGGGCTACCGATAGCAAGCGTGAATTATACGGCTGATCATGTTTCGTTTTCGCGCAAGCGTTCGCATTCCATGGCGCATGGATGCGCGCAACCATCAACCGGGTGGCCAGCTGAATTGACGACCGGCGAGGAAATGGAGATGGAGGTGGTGAACCGACTGTCCGCCCTGGTCACCGATGTTCGTGACCAATCGCCATCCCTGAGGAAATTCCCGACCGAGTTGCCGCGCCAAGGAGGCTAGGTCTGCCCACACCTCTTTTCCTTCTTGAGCGTCGGTGTTGAGTTCTTCCATCGACGCGATGTGAGCCTTGGGGGCGATGAGAATGTGAATCGGAGCAACCGGCTGAATGTCGCGGAACGCAATCGAGTGCTCCGTTTCCATCACCTTGTCGGCAGGAATCTCCCCCGCCACCAGACGACAGAACAAGCAGGCAGGATCCACTGTCTATTCGAGCTGGGCGAGCACCTGGCGAAGTGTGTTGCGGTCGGAGCGAACCAATGCCGCCAGCAACTCCAGGTCGGCTTGCCGCACCGTCATGTCCCCTGAGCCACCCCGGCGCCGCATTTGGATGGCCACCAGGAATCGGTCGATGACGTCGGATACATCCTGATCGACGCCACCGATCGCATCGAGATCGATGCTGACGGTGTGGTCTTCTGTCTCGCTGTCCTCAGAGGAAGGGATCAAATGAGCCACATCGACCCGATACAGCGATGCCAGGCGGTGGAGCCTCTGCACCGAGATCGCCCGTTCCCCCCGCTCGTAAGCGCCGAGCACCGACGAGCGGAACTCCGAATCCGAGCGTTTCTCGACTTCCTGCAGCGACCACCCACGATGGCGACGAGCCGCTCGGAGCCGCTCACCCAATAATTTGTCGAACCTTTCCAATGACTCAGCCTCCTGGCAGGGGACGCTACCACGGAGAGTGGCGGTTTGAACTAGTCACCCGCAAAATTCGTCGACTGACTACTCACCGCCAGAATCGCCGCCACCACCGCGGTTTCCGTTCGAAGCACCGTGCGTCCGAGTGAGAGCCGTGGCCACTCGCTCGGCACTTCGTCCTCCGCCCAGCCTCCCTCAGGTCCCACTACCACTCTCAGTGGGGGTGAGGGGATGAGACGGTCCCCTTCCCTGTCGGCTACAACGCTCGCCCGTCCGTCCTCGAGGTTGGCAACCTTGACCCAATCGGAGTCCACGACCGTGAGCCAGCCGCTTCGGCTCTGCTCGAGAGCGGCGATCGCCCAATCCCTGGCCCGGCCAACTTGGTGGGTCCGGGCATTCCCAAAACGAGACTGGAGCCACCTGATCCTCCTCACCTCGAGCTCCGCCGCCTTCTCGACCAGGAAACGAACTCGATCCCGCTCGTGCGGTGGGGCCACCACCACCTCGAGGTCGATCGGCGGGCTCACCGACTTCTCGGTGCCCCGCACCACCCGAGATGGGGTTAATTCACCCGAGCCGATCACCCCCCGGCCGTTGGTGTAGCTGACCTCAGATCCCGGCCTGAGGCGTAGGGCTTTGAAGAGATGAGTGATCTGGGCCCGAGAAAGGTCGATTTCTTGTTCCGGCCAGGGAGGTTCCAGGAACAGGTGGGGGACGTGGGGCACCTATCGGCGACGGCGACGGCTCGCCTTTTGCGGCGATTCTCCTCGCAACTGGGCAAAAGCTCGGAGCGATTCTTCCTCTTCGACCGAGAGATCGGTGGGGACTTCGACCTCGGTATAAACGCGGAGATCGCCGCGCCCCCGCCGCCCCAGGTGAGCGGTACCCAGTCCGGGGAGTCGGAACACCGTTCCCGGCTGGGTCCCGGGAGGTACTTCCAATTTTTCGGAACCACCTTCGAGCAGCGGTATATCGACCTTGACACCTAGGGCGGCCTCGGCGATCCCCACCCGGAGCAGGTACAAGAGGTCATCACCCTCCCGCTCGAAATCGGGATGAGAGCTAATCCGAACTTCGACGTGGAGATCGCCCGGGCCTCCCCGACGCCCGCCGGACTCGCCCCGACCCGTGAGACGGAGTCTGGTCCCGGAAGGGACACCGGCGGGAATCTCAACCCGCACGCTACGTGCGCCGGCGACGGCGCCGAGTCCCCGGCAGTTTCTGCAGGGATCGGTAACCACCGTTCCCTGACCGCTGCAGGTCGAGCAGGCGGCGACGCTCATCATCGTCCCGAGCAGACCTCGGCGGGCCACCCGAACGCTTCCCGAGCCCCCGCAGGTAGGACAGGTGATGGCAGAGGTCCCCGGCGCCGAGCCCTGGCCGCCGCAGACGTCGCAGGAGACATGAGCTTCGAAGCGCACCTCGGTATCACCCCCGAATGCAGCTACCGATAGATCGACCTCCACCGCCACCAGAACGTCACGGCCCCTCATCGTCCGCGGCGCCGATCCAAAGAACCCACCGTCTCCGAAAACGGATCTGATGAGATCGTCGAGCCCACCCATACCGGCAAATAGATCGCTGAGATCGATCGTCTCGCCGCGGTCATAGGCATTGCGCCGTCCCGGATCACTCAACACCTCGTAAGCCTCCGCTACTCGCCGGAAGCGCGCCTCGGCGGCCGGATCACCCGGATTGGCATCCGGATGGGAATCCCGGGCCAGTCGCCGGAAGGCGCGCTTGATGTCCTCGGTGGAAGCGGAGCGGTCAACTCCGAGGTCGGCGTAGTAGTCACGGGCCATCTGGCGCATAGGTTACGGTTCGAGGTCTCGAATCCAGACGAGTGTCAGGTCCCGATCCGATCTTCGAGGCCCCGTCCGACCTTTTCGACCGCGGAGATGGCGGTCCGGTAATCCATTCGCATGGGCCCGATCACCCCCACCGATCCTTCGGCGCCTCCCGCCTCATATGTCGTCGAGACCACAGCCAGATCCATTCCCTCCGCCACCGGTAACTCCCCGCCGATACGGATCGAGACCCCGGAGGCATTGACGAGAAGGCTCAACAACTCGGCTTCTCGCTCCAGCACCTCCAGAACGCGATGGACCGCTCCCAGACTGGGCCAGGCCTCGGCCATCTGCCGGGTGCCGCCGACGTAGACCTCGCCGGGGGCGGCAGCGCTCTGGCGCAGCACCTGCATCAGGGCCTGGCCGATTTCTCGGATTCGATCGGGCTGATCCGAGAACAACTCCGTCGGCTCGGGTCCGCGACCAAGCTCGGACCCGATCAAATTGCGAGCTGCGATCTGTTCGACCTTGAGGGCGTCGTCGACGCCGAAGGGCTCGTCGAGCCGAAGCTGATGCTGGATCACGCGGCCGCGATCGGTCACGATCACCGCCATGAGGTTCTGGGTGGTCAGAGTCACCAAGTGGAGGCCGCGGACTACCTCGCTCGAAGCACCAGGCGAGACCACCACCGCCGGGTAATGGGTCACCTCGGCCAGAAGCTGAGAGGTTGCCTTGAAAAGGTTGGAGAGCTCCAGCTGCACCGACGAGAAGAATCCGGCAATCCGGGCCTGGTCGGAGCTGGCCAGGCGTCCACGGCCAATGTGATCGACGTAGTACCGATATGCCCGTGGGGTCGGGATGCGTCCGGCCGAGGTGTGCGGTTGCACGACGAACCCGTCGCGTTCGAGGGCGGCGAGATCGTTGCGGATCGTGGCGGCGGAGACCCCGATGGCCGTTTCGGCCAGGATGGCGCGGGAGCTAACCGGCTCGCCGGTTTTGATATGTGCTTCCACAAGCGCCCGGAGCACGTCGGAGCGGCGCTCCTCCAGCATTTGGTCAGATTCTAGCTAGGGCCCGGGCTCTGGTTAGCAATCAGGGGGGTGGGAGTGCTAACACCGCCCTCGAGGCGGCGTCGGTTAGCAGTGGTCTCCGAACCCGCAGGCGGTTCTGATCGAAGTCGATGACCCCGGCCTCTAGGAGTCGCTCTCCTTCGAGAGAAGCCGCCAGGGCCGCTCCCCCCGCCCCGGAGATGACGCCGGCCGTTCGCCGCAGGCCGAGAAAGAGGCGCTCGAGCTCACGATCCCAGCCCGCGACCTCCTCGTAACCCGCGACCGGCGCGCCCGCAGTCGCCGCCTCCAGATAGGTGTCGAAGTGGCGGTAGTTGTGGGAACGGATCCCATCGCGAAAACGGTGGGCGGAAAGGCCGAAACCACAGAAATCGGCCTGCGCCCAAACCGCCAGGTTGTAGCGGACGGTGTGTCCGGGTCGAGCCCAGTTGGAAACCTCGTACCGCACCAGACCGGCATCGGTGGCGAGGGCATTGGCCGTCTCCCACTGATCGGCCTGGAGGTCGGGATCGGGGGCGGCAGCCCCCGCCGCTACCCGACGGTGGAGCTCGGTGCCCGGCTCGACCGTTAGGCCGTAGCAGCTGAGGTGGTCGAGGCCCAGCTCGAGCGCCCGATCAAGGCTGGTGGTCCATCTCGCCAGATCCTCCGCGGGGGATCCGTAGATCAGGTCGAGGTTTACCGATGTGAAGCCGGCCCCCCGGGCCGACGCCACCGCTTCCTCAACCTGGCCCGGGCGGTGCCGACGACCGAGGGAGATCAACGTCCTTTGCTCGAAGCTCTGCGCCCCGAATGACACGCGGGTGAAACCGGCTTCGCGCAAGGCCACGGCCTGTGCCCATGACCAATCCTCGGGGTTGGCTTCGAGCGATATTTCGACGTCGGCAGCCAGCCCGAACTGCCTATCGAGCCCTTCGAGCACCCGAGCCAGCTGCGAGGGCTCGATGAGCGATGGAGTCCCGCCTCCGAAATAGACCGAGTCGAGCGGTTTCCAGGCAGGCTCGGAATCGATCTCGGCCTCTAGGGCCTGCAGGTAGCGATCAAGGTCACCCTCGCGTCCGGTGACCACGGCGAAATCGCAATATGGGCAGAGTCGGGAGCAGAACGGAATATGGACGTAGGCCGCCGTCCAGCCTCCGGCGCGGTCGGCGAGCTCCGGCGAATCCGGCCAATCAGTCGGCGTCGACTCGGAGCGCGGCAACAAATGCCTCCTGGGGAACCTCGACCGAGCCCACCATCTTCATGCGCTTCTTCCCCTCCTTCTGGCGTTCGAGGAGCTTGCGTTTGCGGGTGATGTCTCCGCCGTAACACTTGGCCAGCACGTCTTTGCGCCGGGCCTTCACGGTTTCCCGGGCGATGATCCGTCCCCCGATCGCAGCCTGGATGGGGATGTCGAAGAGCTGACGCGGGATCAGTTCCCGTAGACGCTCTGTCATCAGCTTCCCGTAGGCCGCGGCCTTGTCACGATGAACGATCGACGAAAAGGCGTCGACGGGGACCGAGTTGAGGAGCACATCGACTTTGACCAGATCCGAGGGTCGATATCCACTGGGCTCGTAGTCGAGCGAGGCGTAACCCTTGGTGCGGGACTTGAGAACGTCGAAGAAGTCGAAGACGACCTCGCTGAGCGGAACCTGATAGGTCAACTCGACACGTTCCGGTGAGAGATAGTGCATGCTGCCTTCGAGGCCGCGCCGACTTTGGATCAGTTCCATCACCCCTCCGATGTACTCAGCCGGAGTGATGATCATCGCCTTCACATAGGGTTCATCAATCGAGGTCCGGTAATCGGGCTCGGGCAGATCCTGGGGCGAGCGAATCTCGCGCAGGTCGCCGCTGGTCAAATGGACGCGAAAGGCGACAGAGGGGGCGGTCGCGACCAGATCGAGCCCATACTCCCGCTCGAGCCGTTCACGGACGATCTCCATGTGGAGGAGCCCGAGGAATCCGAGACGGAATCCGAAACCCAACGCCCGGCTCGTCTCCGGTTCGTACTGGAGCGAGGCGTCGTTGAGCGTGAGCTTTTCCAGTGCTTCCCGAAGCCGCTCGAAGTCATCTCCGTCAGTAGGGAAGAGGCCGGAGAAGACCATCGGTTTTGGCTCGGCGTATCCCGGCAATGCCTGGACCGCCGGACGGCGGGCATGGGTGACCGTGTCACCGACCTTGATCCGCCCGATTTCCTTGACTCCGGTGATCAGATAACCAACCTCCCCGGGACCAAGCTCCTCCACCGGGAGCGCTTTGGGCGTCAGCACACCGACCTCGTCGGCGATATGCGACTCGCTCGTCGCCATGAAACGAATTTGATCGCCGGCCAGAAGCGAGCCGTCCACGACCCGCACATAGCAAACGACACCGCGATAGGGGTCGTAGTAGCTATCGAAGACGAGCGCCCGGAGGGGCGCCTCAGGATCGCCGGCGGGAGGCGGTACCAGCCGGACGACCTCGTCGAGCAGATCAGCGACCCCTTCCCCGGTCTTGGCAGAAAGTGCCAGCACCTCCGAGGCCGAGCCGCCCAGGATTCCGACCAGTTCCTGAGTGACTCTCTCGGGATCGGCGGCGGGAAGATCGATCTTGTTGAGGGCGGGAATCACCTCCAGACCGGCATTGACCGCGAGGTAGGCATTCGCCAATGTCTGCGCCTGCACTCCTTGTGCGGCATCGGCCAGCAAGAGCGCCCCCTCGCACGCGGCCAGAGATCGAGAGACCTCATACGAGAAGTCGACGTGGCCCGGCGTGTCGATGAGGTTGATGACGTAGTCGCGCCCATCGCCGCCGCGATGGTGCAAGCGGACAGCCTGGGCCTTGATAGTGATCCCCCGCTCGCGTTCGAGGTCCATGGAGTCAAGCACCTGTTCTCGCATTTCCCGGGCCGAGATCGCCCCGGTCTGTTCGAGCAGCCGATCCGCCAGGGTCGACTTGCCATGGTCGATGTGGGCGATGATGCAAAAGTTGCGGATCCGGGACTGCTCGACCATCTGATCAGCCAGGTTATGAGCCATCTGCGAATCAAGGGTTCGAGGTAACCCCGGGAGGTGTCAGCGGCCTGCAGAACGGGCTAACTGCGTCCTCCACTACCCTTGAGCCAGCAAATGGCCAACATCAAATCCCAAATCAAACGAAATCGACAGAACGCGGTTCGCGAGGCTCGCAACAAGTCAGCCAAATCGGAGCTGCGGACGCGGGTAAAGGCGGTTCGGTCTGCAGTCGCCGGCAATGAAGATGCCACCGAGGCCCTCCGCACGGCCCAGAAGGAGATCGACCAAGCCGTAAGCAAAGGTCGGGTCCATCCCCGCACGGCCGCCCGGCGTAAATCGCGTCTCGCCAAAGCAGTCAACAGCCAGTCTCGTTAGCCCCGGCCCCCGTACCAGCGGCTGAAGGCGACCGTCAGTCGTTCCAAAGTCACCCGGTGCACCTCTTCGGGCTGAGTCTTCATCACCCGGTCGGCCCTCACCAAGGCCTCCAGCGCTTTTTGAAATGACGAGTCCTTGATCCGGCCCCGCTCCCGCCAGAGGCGTCCGGCTCTGCGGTCGTCGGACCGGGCTCTGATCGCGGAGCGAAACGACTCCTCAGTCTCTGAGGAGGAAGCCAGGGCACGTCGCTTGAGGTCCGATTCCAGGGCGGCCAGCAACACCAGGGGATGTCCATGGGTGAGGAAGTCGGCCAGACGCCGCAGTGCATCGCCCGCCTTCCCCGCGCTCACGGAATCGAGGTAGTGGACCAGGGGCTCGTCTGGTCGATTTCGGAAACGATCAAGGACAGCCTCCGCAGTGAGCTTGCCTTGATGCTCGACCAGCTGGTCGAGGGCCTGACCCAAGCCGGCGGTGTCGGTGCCGAACCGCTGCAGTAGGGCCGCCTGCGCGTCGGGCTCAACCTTCATCCCGCGCTCCTCCAGCTCGGCCCGCAACCACTCCCCGGCTTGCCGCTCCCACATCTTCCGGACCGTCACCACTTCCCCGACAGCCTTTACGACCTTCAACACCGCCGCCGGAAGAGTGCCGAAGCAGACCAGCGCCACCGCCACCTCTCCGGCCTGTTCAAGCAACTCGGCCGCGAGCCTGGTCTCGACCGAGTTGAGATTCTGGACATCGACCAACAACAGACCCGGCAAGTCGCCGAAGAGCGAACCTGATTGGAGCAAGGGAATCATGGCCTCGAGATCACCCCGCATCGGCCCCTCCGACTCGCCTCCGCCCCGGGCGGGGACATCGATGCGAACGAGGTCTGCCGTCGCCACACCGGTTCCACTGAGGAATTCGTGGGCTCGATCGAGCATTTCCTGCCGTTCTCCGGGACCGGAGTTGGCCTGCCCGGTCACCGCCAGCAGATGCTTCATGGTTGGGGAAGCCGCCCGAACAGGCGTGCCAGATCGCATGCGGCTTTCACATCGTGGACGCGAATCATGTCGGCCTGATATTCGAGAGCGAGGGTGACAAATGCCATCACTCGAGGGAACTCCTTCTTGCGAGGGATGGGAATCAACACCGGTCGATTCAACTCGTGGAGGAATCCACTGTCGCGAATCACCTCGAGCTGAAGACGGGTATAGGCCTCATAGTCGCCCCGGTAGTTGAGGGCGATTCCGGGGTCGATGATTACGTCCTTCACGCCCGCTTCCTCTAGCAAGCGAAGGCGCTCCCGAAAGAGCTCGGCCGTGCGCCGGGCCTTGTCGGCTGCGGTATCGACGGCCCCGACATCATGGGGATTATTGCCCTCGACATAAACCGCCACCGCGGCGGCCGACGATTGCGCTACCGCTTCCACCATCGCCTGATCCTTCAAACCCCCGGTGTCGTTGATGATCGCCGCCCCCGCCGCCAGACACTCCCTGGCGACGTCCGCCTTCCAGGTGTCGATCGACACCACAAAACCGTCTCCAACTAGAGCGGTTACCGCCGGTACCAGACGCTCCAACTCCTCAGTCGGGGAGAGGGTGGGGTTGTCGTAGTGAGATGACTGTCCACCCAGGTCGATGACGGTTGCCCCCCAATCCCGATATCGATGAGCCATCGCCCGCGCCTGGTCGAGGTTGGTGGCCACGGTGTGGAGGTTCCGCGATTCCGGGGACAGATTGATGACCGCCATGACGTGGGTGACGCCTCCGAAGGAGAGGCTGGCAAGAGCTCTCAAGGTCCGATCAACAACTCTCCATCGAATCGGGTCACGCCCTCCGGCAGTCGGAGGACCAGGGTCTCCGACCTGGTTTCGCCAGGCGGTACCAATCCGATTTGCACCGGGATGAAGACCCCGCCGACCACCAGGCTGACCGTTCCTCTCCAGGGATCGGAGCCACGGTTCTCGATCGGGACCGTGACCTCCAATCGATTCGGTCCCGCGTCCCTCATCGAGAGGTCGGTGCGGAGGTTTGCGCACACCGGATCGCTTCCGGCCTCGACCAGCCGGGAACCGGTGAGAAGAGGCTTCCCATCTTCTCCAAAGCTGACCTCGAATGGCTGGGCGATGGCGCCCTGACAACTAACGACATGGGTCAGACCCCGCAACGAACTCAAGACGACGGGGATCAGGAACACCCCCAGCAATAGTCCCACGGCGAGGCGAATTCGAAGCAGAGGAGGCACGACCCGTCGATGGTAAGGCCGTCCGTACACTCCACCCGTGGTTGAGCGATGACCTTCGCCCGCGCCCGCTCGATTCTCCTGATGTCGGGTCTGATCCTCATCCTCCTGGTCGGGTTGGTGGCGTTATCGCGAGGTGTTGACCTCCTCGAGGTGACCGCCACCTTGCTCTTCATCCCGGTGTTCGCAGGTTTCTTGTTCGGAGGGGTCCGGGGTGGATTCGCCCTTGGAGTGGTGGCCGCGGTGGCATACGTCCTCTTGCGGATCCCATCGCTGCAGCTGGTGGGGTTGACTCCTCTCGCCGGCCAGATCGCCGCCAGGGTGGTCGGATACCTCGGCTTCGGGCTGGGCGGAGGGTGGGCTGCCAAGCACATCAAGGCGGCCCTCGACAAGTTCGAGTTGCACGACGACATCGACGACGAGACCGGGGTGGGAAATGCGCGGTCGATGATCGAGATGACCGACACGGAGAAAGCCCGCGCTGACCGTTATCAGAAGGTCTTCTCGGTGGTCCTCGCCGACGTGTCTTCACCAAAATGGGTAGGGGACCCGGTGCGGAAGCAGAGAGCGTTGTTGCGAGATCTGGGGCAACGACTCGAGAGAGCGATTCGCAGCTCCGATCATGCTGCTCATGCTCGCCGGGGCGACCATCACTTGATCGGGCTCGTGCTTCCGGAAACGGGCCCCGAGGGAGCCCGTATCGCCAGCGAAAACCTCGGCAAGCTCCTGACAGAAATCTCCGGAGAGTCCGCGGGCGTTCGGCTGGCGGTCGCCACCTACCCGGGCGACGGCATCGACGCCATCCTCGAACTCTGGCGCGAGCTCGACCGGGCGAGGAGACCGGTCGATCGAGAGGAAGAAAAACGTCGCCCTCGTCCCGTGTCGTGATCACTTGGGCTCCGATCCCCTCCAACAACTCGATGACCTCTGGCGCCGGGTGGCCAAAGAGGTTTGGCCCCACACTGATCAGGGCGATTTCGGGGCGAGTCGAAGCCAGCCAGTCCGGAAGCGAGGTATTGCCGCCGTGGTGGGGAACCTTGAGAACGTCGACATCGATTGGGTCGAGCTCGAGCTGGGCGGCGACCTCCACGTCGCCTGTCATCAAGAGGGAGGCACCCGGCGCCCTGACGAGGACGACGATCGACTGATCATTGGCGCTGTCGTAGCGCCGCTTGGGTCCCAGCACCTCGAGAACCATCCCCGCCAGGCCGAGGCGTGTCCCGACCCTTGGGGTCACCACTGGTACAGATGCGGCCTCCATCTCCTCTGCGATCCGGTTCCAGGTGGGATTGGAGTGGTGGTCACCGGCTTCCCATACCTCGCCGATCGGGAGTCGCTGCGCGAGTCCGACCAACCCGGCGATGTGGTCGTCATGGGGATGGGTGGCAACGACCAGTCTCAGGCTACGGACCCGATACTCATAGAGCGCCTGCCAGAGCCGGCGGGGATCGGGCCCGCCGTCGACAAGGACCGCCTCCCCACCGGCAGAGACCAGCAACGCCGCGTCGCCCTGGCCGACGTCGATGAAAACCACGGCGGGTCCGCTCAGTCCTCGGGGCACAATCGCCACCACCAGGACTACCGAGGCGAGAACAAGCATCACCGGTCGCCCACGGGGCCAATGGATGGTCAGAAGAATCGACGCCGCCATCAGAGCGACCGCTCCGATGCCGAGCTGGGGATACCAGGCGGCGGCCCTGGCGATCGTGAGAACGAGGTGGCAAGCGGCCAGCGCCGCCCCAAGCAGAGGTCCCAGCCCGACCACTACCCCGATCGATCCCAAGAGAGTCGCGACTGCCACCAACGGGGCCGCGGCCAGGTTGGTGATGGGAGAAAGCAATGGAACGCCGTTGCCTTGGGCGAGGAGAAGAGGCGTCACCGCGGCTTGGGCGGCGATCGTGACACCGAGAGGTTTCCTGACCAACTGCGGGAGGCTGGAGGGCAGCAGGTCGTAGCCGACCATGATCCCCACCGTCGCGATCAGCGAGAGCTGGAAACCGAGGTCTGAGACCAAGGCAGGAGCCGCCAACAAGGCGAGGCCCGCTCCAGTGCCGAGTGCGGTCCATCCGTCGATCGCTAGTCCCGCCGCTCGTCCGGCGAAGACAACCGCCGCCATCAGGCCCGCTCTCACCACCGAGGGCTCCCAGCGGGTAGTGACGAGAAAAATCGCCAGACCGACCAGGCCCATCCAGCCGCGGCGGCGGGCCCCGACTCCGATCGGTCCCAGCAGTAGCCACCAGAGTGCAAGAAAGCCGGCGACATTCGCTCCCGAGACCGCGACGAAGTGCGAGATCCCCGCCCTCCGCATGGCTACCTGGTCGGAAGCCGGCAGGTCAGCACTGTGGCCGACCAAGAAGCCAGCCAGCAGAGCTTCGGCGGGAACATCACCATCGACTAGACGCAGGATGCGGCGTCTGATGCCATTGCCCGCGGCCACCAGCGGGGTCGGGCGACTCTCAAGAATCTCGACGTCCGACGCCTCGACAACTCCGGCATAGAAATGGCCTCCGGCCCTTCCTGGCCGATCCAGGAGCTGGCCCCTGATTCGCACGACCTCGGCCCAGAAGATCTCGCGATGGTCCGGAATGCGAACGAGTAGGTTCGGCCCCCGCCAGCCAGCCTCTCCTGTTTCCGCCATTCCGATGGCCCGACCGACGAACCAGCCGCCCCCGAAGGGACTCGGTTCGGAATCGCGGATCACCACCGCGGTCAACGTCTCGAACCCCGAAGACAAGTTGGCCGTGAGCTGCGACTGCTCGCGACCTACGGAGACTTGTCCCGAAATCCACCCCATCCCGACAACCAGGGGCACCGCGATCAGCGGCATTCGCCGCCGTCCGCCCCGGCTCAGGCCCAAGCCGATGGCCACCGCTGCCGCCGAGAACAGGAAGCCTGCTCCCCGAGCGGACCCGACTCCGGCGGCCACCAGACACAGAGCCCCGAGAGCCGGCCACGCCATGGGCGGCGGAAGGTGCCATGTCACGGCACCACCAGATCGCGCAGACTTGCCAGCTTGGCTTCGCCGATTCCAGGAACGTCGAGCAAGTCCTCAACCGCTCGGAAGGGTCCGTGCTCGGTTCGGTGAGCGACGATCCGTTCGGCGATTACCGGCCCGATCCCGGGCAAATCGTCGAGTTCAGAAGCCGTCGCCCGATTGAGATGGATCCGGCCCTCGCCCGCCGGATTGCCGTGGGACTCGGCGCCCCCGGGAGCTGTCGCCGGACCGGGAACGATTACCTGAGCGCCGTCGGTCAGTGGTTCGGCAAGGTTGATCGCCTCGGTCAACGCTCCGGGCAATACTCCCCCGGCGGCAGCGATCGCATCGGCTACCCGGGAGTCGGCGGGCAGGTCGACCAGGCCCGGTCGAGCCACCCATCCGCCGACGTGGACCGTCAACGTGGCAGGCAGGGTTGCTGAGTCGCCGAAATCTGACACCGCCGTTGGCACCGGAGCGGACGGACGTCCCCCCCACCACCATCCGGCTCCCACTGCCATCACCAGCACCATCCAGACCACAACGCCCAGGGGTCGGTTCACTCCACCTCCCTCGCGGTCATACCCGACCGGGCGAGCGTGGGGAAGGGGTGCGTGCGCGGTAGGGTGCCGGCCGTGGACGCGGACCGGTATCGAATCGGAGCGGGCGAGGCTGCTGGTCTGGCGAACCGTGATCCCTCCGACCAGAGCCTCTTCGCAGGCGACAAGAAGGCTGGCAAGGCGGCGCTGGGCAAACTCAACCAACGCCTCGAGGAATTACAGGAGCTGTTCTACGCCGACAATCGTCACCGGTTGCTGGTGGTCTTGCAGGCCACCGACACCGGCGGGAAAGACGGCACCATCTCTTCAGTGTTCGATGGGGTCAATCCGCTCGGCGTCAAGGTCGCATCATTCAAGAAGCCGACCGAGGCCGAACTGGCTCGCGACTACCTCTGGCGCGTCCATCCCCACGTTCCGGCCAATGGAGAAATCGTCATTTTCAACCGCAGCCATTACGAGGACGTTTTGGTGGTGCGGGTGCACGATCTCGTCCCGAACGAGCGATGGCGTCGGCGCTATCAGCAGATCGTTGACTTCGAACGGCTCCTGATCGAAGAGGGCACCACGATCGTCAAGTTCTTTCTGCATATTTCCAAGGACGAGCAGCAAGAGCGTTTACAAGCCCGGCTCGACAATCCGCAAAAGCACTGGAAATTCTCCTTGGGAGATCTCGATGAACGCAAGCGCTGGGACGAGTATCAGGCGGCGTACGAAGAGGCAATCTCAAGTACTTCGACCGAGTCCGCTCCCTGGTATGTGATTCCGGCGAATCGCAAGTGGTATCGAAATGTCGTGGTCGCCACCATCCTCATCGAGACCTTGCAATCCCTTAACCTGCGGTTTCCCGAGCCCGAGGACGATCTGAGCGGAATCGTCGTCGAATAGCGGACCGAGGGGTTCAGTCCCCGGCGAGCTGGCGGGCCTCGCGTTCGAACGAGATCTCCTGATAGGCCCGCTGGTGGCCCAGTCCGGCGCGTCGATGTCGAAGGTACTCCGACAAATAGCGCACCAAGAATCGCATCGGACCCAACTCCGCCCATTGACGGACGTGGACCAGTTCGTGCCGGATCAATCGCGCCAAAGCCGAGCGATCGCCGGCCAGGAGTTCGCCACGAACAAATATGCCCCAGGGCAGGGTCATCGCCCCGACATCGCCTCGCCAAGCCTTCGTCATCCATCGCGGCGCCCGCCGCACCGGGACCCGATCCATATCGTCGAGACCGCTCAGTCGCGCCATCTCGGCGGGATCAACGCCGCCCAGGACGGCCAGCAGCGACGGCGGAAAGCCTTTTTGGGAATTCCGCCTACGCGACGACGAGATTTACAACCTCGGGGGGACGGGACACGATCTTTTCCAGGCGACGTTCACCAAGGTGAGCCTTGACCTTGGCAGATGCCAAAGCCAGCTCTTCGGCCTCCGCAGCCGTGATGTCGGCCGCGACCTCGAGTCGATCGCGCACCTTGCCATTCACCTGAACGATCATCGTCACCGTGCTCTCTGCCGCCAGCGCTGGATCCCATTCGGGCCAGGCCTCCAAGGCCAGCATCGAGCCTTTGCCCGTCAACTCCCAGAGCTCATGGGTTACATGCGGTGCCATTGGCGAGAGCATCTTGAGGAGGTGGCCATAGACCTCGTCGAACACCGAACGGGCTACTCCGCCATCGGCTCGAAGCCCATCGATGAGGCGGTTGGTGAGACCCATCAGTGCCGCCACGGCGGTGTTGAAACGAAAGCGCTCGATGTCGTCGGTCACCTTCTTGACCGTCCGGTGGCTCGTCGCCAATAACTCCTGATCCGACGGGCTCGGTGGCTCCTCGTTGATCTGTCCGATTTCTCCGCGGCCAATGCGCCAGACGCGATCGAGAAAACGATGAGTACCTTCGACCCCGTTGTCGTTCCAAATCGCGTCGTCGGTGGGAGGGCCAATGAAAAGCTCGAACAGACGAATCGCGTCGGCGCCGTACCGGGCGTAATACTCATCCGGAGCAACGACGTTGCCCTTGGACTTCGACATTTTGGCCCCGTCTTTGACAATCATTCCTTGGGTAAAGAGCGCCGAGAAGGGCTCTTCGACGTCCACCATCCC
Source organism: Acidimicrobiia bacterium (assembly GCA_035250485.1). GTDB lineage: Bacteria > Actinomycetota > Acidimicrobiia > Spongiisociales > ZC4RG35 > JACCTH01. The sequence continues at coordinate 22,217 of DATFFB010000150.1, read as the reverse complement.
CATGTCGTGTAGGACTTTGGTGATGAACCGGGCATAGAGGAGATGGAGCACCGCGTGCTCGACTCCCCCGACGTATTGGTCGATCGGCATCCAGTATCGGACTTTGGCCGGATCGAAGATCGCCTCGGCGTTGTCGGCGTCGCAATAGCGCAGGTAGTACCAGGAGGAGTCGACGAAGGTGTCCATGGTGTCGGTTTCCCGTTCTGCCGGTCCGCCGCAGACAGGGCATTCGACATTCACGAATTCGGGTACGGCCGCCAGCGGCGACTCCCCCTCCGGCGAGTAGTTCTCGACGTCAGGGTGAACGACCGGGAGATCTTTCTCGGGAACGGCCACCAGCCCATCGATGGGACACTTGATGATCGGAATCGGACATCCCCAGTAGCGCTGTCGCGAAATCAGCCAGTCGCGTAGGCGATATTGCACCTTCCCATAACCGATGCCTCGCTCTTCGAACCAGGCGATGATCCGCTTCTTCGCCGCCGCCATATCGAGGCCGTCGAGAAAGTCGGAGTTGATCGCGGGACCGTCGCCGGTGTAGGCATCTCCCTCGAAGTCCGCCGGAGGTTGCACCGTCCGCACGATTTCGATTCCGTAACGCTCGGCGAAATCCCAATCGCGCTGGTCCTGGCCCGGAACCGCCATTATCGCCCCGGTGCCGTAGGACATGAGGACGTAGTCGGCGAGGTAGATCGGAACCCGGCGATCGGTGACCGGGTTGATGGCAAATGCCCCGGTGAACACACCCGTCTTCGCTCCCTCCGCCAATCGCTCGATCTCACTCGAACGCCGGGCCGCGGCGATGTAATCACGGGCCTCCGACTCGTATCTGCTCCCCGAGATCAGCTTTTCAACCAGAGGATGCTCCGGAGCCAGGACCGCAAATGTCATTCCAAAAACCGTGTCGGGCCGGGTGGTGAACACCTCGAAGGAGTGCTCGGAATCCGCCACCTTGATCCTGAATTGGGCACCTTCGGAGCGGCCGATCCAGTTTTGCTGCATGACGCGGACCCGATCGGGCCAGTGGTCGAGCAGTGCTAAATCGTTCAGTAGGCGCTCGGCATAATCGGTGATGCGAAAGAACCACTGCTCGAGATCGCGTTTCTCCACGATCGTCCCGCAGCGCTCGCACACCCCATCCACCACCTGCTCGTTGGCAAGCACCGTCTGGTCTTTCGGACACCAGTTGACCGGTGCCAGCTTTTTGTAGGCGAGGCCTTGTTCGAAGAGCTTGAGGAACAGCCACTGGTCCCAGCGATAGAACTCGGGAGTATGCGAGGCGATCTCGCGATCCCAGTCGTAGACCGCTCCCAGACGCTTCAGCTGCGCCTTCATCGTCTTGATCTTCTCTTCGGTGAAGATCCGGGGGTGAACTCCTGACTCGATTGCCGCGTTCTCTGCCGGCAGTCCGAACGAATCCCAGCCCATGGGCGAGAGCACATTGAGACCCCGCATGGTCTTGTAGCGGGTGATGAGATCGACATAGGTGTAGTTGCGGAGGTGGCCCATGTGCATTTCCCCCGACGGATACGGGTACATCTGCACGTTGAAGAACTTGGGCCGATCGGGGTCGGGTTTGACGTTGAAAATCCGCTCCTCGGCCCAACGCTTCTGCCACTTGGGCTCGATGCTGGCGAAGTCGTAGGACATGGAAATCCCGAGGCTAGTGGCGCCTCCCAAACCGTTTTCGCGCTATGAGGCAGCTTGCCTTTCGTGGGCGAGGGTGGCCAGTTTGTCGATGTGCTCGGCGATCACCACGACCTCGTCGCCGGCAGCCAACAGGACGTCGCTATGGGGGTTGGTAGTCAGGGTTCCCTCGTGGGCGAGAGCGAGAAGGGTCGAGTCGAATTCCTCTCTGAGGTGGCCGCTGGCTTCCCCGATCGACATCCCCACCAACCGATCGGGGACCCTCACCCGATACAACTCGGCGCCCTCACCGCCCGAGACCATATCCGTGACAAGGTCACCCAAACCCGGGTAGAGGGCGGTGCGGGCGAGCAGACGCGAAGCAAGCTTGGAGGTCACCAGCACCTCATCGACGTCGGCCCGCTTGAAATGGGAAACGTGCTTGGGATTGTTCACCTCCACGACGGTCCTCACGTCGGGAGCAAGGGCTTCAATCGCCAGCACTGTGAGGATCGAGTGCATGTCGGCATCGTCGGAACCGTCCCGCGGACAAATGATCGCTGCTCGAGCGCAGTCGATCCCGGCTCGTTTGAGGTCGTCCTCATTGGCGCCGTCTCCGCGGACGAAGTAAACCCCATCCCCGGCCGGATTGCGTTCGGCCGCGTCCACTACGACCACCCTGACCGCGTAGTCATCCGAACGAAGCTCGTCGATGAGCTCACGCGCGGTCGAGTTCCATCCACAGACCACCACATGGTCATTGAATCCGGCCGATCCCATGCCTTGACCCTCCTTGAGAAGCAGATCGATTACGAACCCCACCAAAGCCCCGGTGATGGTGGCGACGATGGCCACCCCAAACAGATTCAGCATCCATGACGTGATCCAGCCCCAGGGGCCGGAAACAAAATCCGATTGGCCTTGGCCCATCACGGTGGTAACCGCCCAGTAGAAGGAGGCGAAGTACCGCCGAGGGGTGACATCGGTGATCTCGTTTTCGGTCAGGGTCACGACCACAGCGGCCACAGCGATGATCGCGACCAAGCCCAGAATCATCTTCCCGGTGACCTTTCCCTCGAATTGTCGGGTGACCCGTCGCACGTGCCAGGCGATTCGGCGGAAGAAGGGGACGGCGAAGAAGTTGAGGAGGCGCCGGCGCATTTGGCCGGCAGCCTACCGATACCTATTTTGCCGACGACGGCTGAGGAGCCAACACAACATCGACGACAACAAAATTCGGGTTTGCATCTCTGGCATCACTGGTTGGGTTGGCCGCCCGTTGGCCGAGGCGGTGACCGCCACGACCGACCTGGAACTGGTCAGCGGAGTGTCTCGATCGGATCCGGGTCACTTTCCCTCGGTCGAAGCAGCGCTCGACTCATCGCCCACAGACGTCCTCATCGACTACACGTCGGCGGCGGCGGTGAAGTCCAACGTCCACGCCGCCATCACCCGTGGGGTCGGGGTCGTTGTCGGTTCGAGTGGAATGTCCGCCGACGACTACAACGAGATTGACGCCAAGGCCCGGGAACGAGGGGTGGGGGTGATTGCGGCGGGGAATTTTTCGATCACGGCCGCCCTGCTCCTCCGCTTTGCTAGCGAAGCAGCCCGCCATGTCGGGGCCTGGGAGGTCGTCGACTACGCCAGCCTGACCAAACCCGACTCACCGAGCGGAACCGCGCGCGAGCTCGCCGAACGCCTAAGTGCCATTCGCCCGCCTGCCGCGGGTGTTCCTCTCGATCAGATGCTGGGCAAAAAGGAATCTCGGGGCGCCGACTTCGATGGCACGCGAGTCCACTCGGTGCGGCTACCGAGCTTTAGCGTCTCGACCGAGGCCATTTTCGCCGCCGAAGACGAGCGGCTGTCGATCCGCCACGACGCCGGAGCGTCCGCCGCCCCCTATATCGCCGGAACCCTGCTCGCGACCCGAGCGGTAGGTGGACGCCGCGGTCTCACCCGCGGTCTCGACCACCTCCTCTTTGAAGACAAAGATGAAAGACAACAGATTTGAGAAACACGGAAGACCTCCGGTCCGGTCTTTGGTCTTTTGTCTTCAGTCTTTTGTCTTCTACATGTTTCGGCGGTATTGGCCGCCCACTTCGTAGAGGGCAGAGCTGATCTGGCTCAGAGTGGCAACCTTGGTGGTCTCCATCAGGATCTCGAAGAGGTTCGCTCCCGCCAGAGCGCCTTCCTGCAGTTCACCCAACGCCTTCGGCGCTTCCTTCTCGTAGTGGGCTTGAACGGCGCGAACATTCTGGATCAACCGGTCCTTATCGGCGTCGGTGGAACGGACGAGCTCGTCCGGCACGACAAAAGGAGAGCCTTCCGCCGAGAGAAAGGTATTGACGCCGACGATCGGATACCCACCTGACTCCTTGAGTTTTTCGTAGTAGAGCGACTCCTCCTGGATCTTGGCCCGCTGGTATTGGCGCTCCATCGCTCCGAGGACGCCCCCGCGCGACGAGATGCGGTCGAACTCTTCGAGGACCGCCTCCTCCACCAAATCGGTCAGATAATCGATGATGAAAGAGCCCTGCAGCGGGTTCTCGTTCTTGGCCAGACCAAGCTCGCGGTTGATGATCAACTGGATCGCCAACGCCCGTCGCACCGAGTCCTCGGTGGGCGTGGTGATCGCCTCGTCGAAAGCGTTGGTGTGAAGGCTATTGGCGTTGTCATATATGGCGTAGAGGGCTTGGAGGGTGGTGCGGATGTCGTTGAATCCGATCTCCTGAGCATGGAGCGATCGACCAGACGTCTGCGCGTGGTACTTGAGCATCTGACTTCGTTCGTTCCCGCCGTACTTCTCCTTGATCGCCTTCGCCCAGATCCGCCGCGCCACCCGCCCGATCACCGCGTACTCCGGATCGATCCCATTGGAGAAGAAGAAGGAAAGGTTGGGGGCGAAGTCGTCGATCTTCATTCCCCGGGAGAGGTAGTACTCGACGTAAGTGAAGCCATTGGCCAGCGTGAACGCGAGTTGAGTGATCGGGTTGGCGCCTGCTTCGGCCATGTGATAGCCCGAAATTGACACCGAATAGAAGTTGTCGATGGAGTGATCGACGAAGTACTGCTGGATGTCTCCCATCATTCGCAAGGCAAATTCCGTAGAGAAGATGCATGTGTTCTGAGCCTGATCCTCTTTGAGAATGTCGGCTTGGACGGTCCCCCGGACGCGCGTGAGAGTCTCGGCTTTGATACGTTGGTAGACATCCTCGGGTAGAACCTGATCGCCGGTGATCCCGAGCAGCATCAGTCCGAGGCCGTCATTACCGGGCGGGAGGTCGCCCTGGTACTGAGGCTGAGTTTCGCCTGGGTACAGCTCCGCCAACCGCTCCCTGACCTGGTCCTCGAGCCCTTCGGCCATGATGTGCTTTTCGCAGGCCTGATCGATTGCCGCATTGAGAAAGAAGCCAAGAATGATCGGAGCAGGCCCGTTGATGGTCATCGAGACCGAGGTGGTGGGATCAGAAAGGTCGAATCCCGAATAGAGCTTTTTGGCCTCGTCGAGGGTTGCCACCGACACTCCCGAATTGCCCACCTTGCCGTAGATGTCGGGGCGCTCGTGAGGATCCTCGCCATATAGCGTCACCGAGTCGAAGGCGGTCGAGAGCCGCTTGGCCGGCATCCCCTGGGCCAAGTAGTGAAAGCGCCGGTTGGTCTGCTCGGCAGGGCCCTCGCCAGCGAACATCCGGGTCGGATCTTCTGCCGTCCGCTTGAAGGGATAGATCCCGGCGGTATAAGGAAAGCTTCCCGGAAGGTTCTCTTGCAGGAGCCAGGCCAACCGGTCTCCCCACCCCCGCATCCGTGGCACCGCCACCTTGGGGATGCGCGAGTGCGCCAAGGACTCGGAACTGATCGGGACCGAAACCTCCCTTCCCCTGACCACAAACACGTAGTTCTCCTGGCTGTATGCCCCCATCCGCTGCTCCCAGCCTTCGAGACGGGCCAGGTTGTCACCGTCGAGTCGGGATCGAGCCTCGTCGACTTGTTCCTGATCGCCCCCGGCGAGCAATCGGTAGTACTCCTCTGCGGCCGCGGCCTGATCGGCGGCCCAGCGGTCGTAGCCGCGAATGGTTTCGGTCACCTCGGCGAGATACCGAACCCTCCCCGGCGGCACCACGGCCTGCTTGTCGACCGAGTCGACAACCAGCTGCAGGGATGAGTTGAGGGCCGATCCAGTTTTCTCGGTCAATGCCTCCAGAAACGACTGGTAGAAACGATTGGTCCCCGGATCGTTGAAATCCGAGGCGATGGTCGGATACACGGGAAGATCGTCGTCTGGACCCTCGAACCGCACCCGATTCCGTCGGTACTGCTTGCGAACCTCGCGGAGAGCATCGTCGGCGCCCTGCTTGTCCGATTTATTGATGGCGACCAGATCGGCGAAATCGAGCATGTCGATCTTCTCGAGCTGCGAGGCGGCGCCGTACTCGGGAGTCATCACGTACAACGACAGGTCGGCCACATCCACGACCTCGGTGTCGGATTGGCCGATCCCAGACGTTTCGAGAATGACGAGGTCGTATCCGGCCACGGTGACGGCGTTCACCGCCGCGCCGACCGCTGGGGATAGAGCGAGATTGGGTTGACGAGTAGCCATCGAGCGCATGAAGGCGCGGGGATGAGGGATCGAGTTCATCCGAATCCGGTCGCCAAGCAGGGCCCCGCCGCTTCGGCGCTTGGAGGGATCGACCGAGATCACCGCCACCCGGCGCTCGGGAAAATCGAGGAGGAAGCGCCGCAAGACCTCATCCACCAGCGAGGACTTGCCCGATCCACCAGTGCCCGTAACCCCGACCACGGGGACCTTGAGTCCGGCGGCCTGCGAGGCCAGCTCGTCAAAGAGGTCCTGATATTTCTCCGGCCAGTTCTCCGCTGCCGAGATCAGCCGACCGAGCGTGCCACGGTCTGCCTTGGCGACGTCGATCGCCTCGTCGAGCTCCCCGGTGGGGTAGTCAGCCTGGGCAAGCATGTCGTTCACCATTCCTTGCAGGCCCAACTCCCGCCCATCGTCGGGGGAATAGATGCGAGTGATGCCATAGGCCATCAACTCAGCGCCCTCGGCGGGAAGAATGGTTCCCCCGCCACCTCCAAAGACCCGGATCTCGGGGCGGTCCGCCTCGATCAACAGGTCGCGGATATACCGGAAGAACTCCATGTGACCGCCTTGATACGAAGTTACGGCGATCGCCTGCGCGTCCTCCTCCACCGCCGTCTCGACGATGTCGGTTCCGGTCCGGTTGTGGCCGAGGTGGATCACCTCGGCACCCGACGCTTGCAACATCCGACGGAATACGTTGATGGAGGCGTCGTGACCGTCGAAAAGCGTTGTCGCGGTGACAAACCGAACCTTGTTGACGGGCTCGTAAAACGCAACGGCCATTTCGGACCAAACTAGCCCGGTCCGGGAGCGAAAACCCCGGTCCGGTAAAGGAACTCCGACGCGTTACGCTGGTTGAGACATGGCGACAGCATCGAAATTGCAGGTGTGGATCGATCAGGATTTATGCACCGGAGACGGCATCTGTGAAGAGATCACCCCTGACGTCTTTGTCGCCCGCGACGATGGCCTCTGGGTGGTCAAAGAAGAGGCGAAGCACTTCGGCAAAACCGTCGTCTACGACGGAGCCGAGGGGGACGGCCACGGGCCCGACGGATCCCGTGGCGTGGCCCGGATCCCGGACCACCTGATTCAGGACGCGCTCGAGTCGGCCGAGGAATGCCCCGGCGAGTGCATCATGATCGAACCCATCGCCAAATAGGGCTGATTCAGCCCGTTGGTTCGCTGCTCCGCAGCCACACCCTGATCGAGCGGGGGCTCATCGCCTCGTCGATGGTCGAAACCAACTCGGTGGCGACCGACTCCAGCGAGGTCTCGGTTCCGAGACGACGACTGATGCCTTCCATGATCAAGGCCGCGTCATAGCGCCCTCGATCGAAGGCCCGATCGATCACCCCCTGCGCCCACCGTCGGGCAGGACCGAACATCAACGTGATCACGACGGTGGAGCCGACCAATGCCAGATCCGAGGCCACCACCTCACCGAGCAGCAGGCCCAGCGCCCGGCTGGAGAGGAAGACGGCAGCCAAACCCATCCCTACCAACAACGCCGTCAGCAGGGTGTAAACGAGGGCGCGATTGATCAAAAAACGCACGTCGAAAAGCTGGCGCCGCATCACCGACCAACCAATCGAAAGCGGGAGAAAGACGACCGCCACGCCGAGGAGAAGCAGCAGGATTACTTCGTAAAACGCCACTAGCTCCGGCGTCACCACACCGAGATCGAGAATTCCCTCCCCTAGATCAGGGTCGAGGACCACCAGAAGCGTGAAGACGGCAGCACCGACAAACACCGAACCCAGCACCAGGCGCGTCTGCCAGCGTTCTTCCTTGGTTGAGACTTTGACGTACCGATAGATCTGCGCCGCGACTCCAGCCAGGGGCAACCCCCATACCCAGAGGAGCTGGACGCCGGCCGGAAAGGTCGTGATGGCGAATACGCCCGGGACGGCAGCCCAGAGGACCGCGTAGGCAACCATGAAGAGCAGGAGCCAGCGGCTGAACTTGGGCACGAATCGACCGTCTGGCAGCAAGAGCAGCGCCGCCAACGATGAGATTCCGGCGATCGACCTTCCGAACTGGGGCCAGGGGGAGGCGGCCTGCCCAATGAACGCCACCGCCGGAACCAGCTCGGGCCGGCGAGCCCGAATGAGCGCCATCGGAAGAAGCAACGCCGATCCCAGGCTGAGCAGCATCAGGGAAGTGACGAAGGCACCGCGATCCTTGGGCTTGAGCACGTAGATCACCAGCCCGGTAAGAGCAAAGAGCGACCAGCCAGCTAGCTGACCGATGGCGAACCATCGGGCGAGCGCCACCTGTGAGATGCCGGCCCGGATAAGGGTCCTCGCCACCTCCTGAGGGATTCCGAATACTCCCTCTCCGAACACCAGGCCCGCTCGTGCCTGTCGAAGGAGCATCTGAAACCCGACCACGGCCAGAATTAGGCAAAGCGCGAAGACGGTGCCCCACACGGCGACGTTCAGGACCCATCCCGCCGACGCGACGAATCGCTGGCTCAGCGGTTCTGGACGATGAGTCGCAGCTTCAATCATTGGCCCGGGGACACTACGTTACGAGCTTCCTCACGAGTCAAGAGGCGGCTTGAACGCGCAAGCGAGCGTTACGACGACTACATGGTCCGGGGGCAGGAAGGTCGCATTCGCGATCCTCGCCGCGGCGTACGGGTTGCTGTTGGTCAGTCCCCTTTCGCTCTTACCGTACGCAGTCATTGGCTGGTTATTGACCGGCAACGGAACATCCCATCGTGTGCACGAAGTGTCGATCGGGGTCATATTTCTGATCAGCTTGATCGGTGTCCTCGCCCAGGTGCGGTCAACGGCGGCCAAAGTCGCCCCGATGCAGCAGGTGGCTGTACCGATCCTGGTTTTGATCATCATCGAGCTCCTGGTGAACGGCATTGGCCCCGACACCGGTTTTCTTTTCCTTCTCTTCGGCGTCTCCCCGGTCCTTTTGGCGATCTTGCACCCTTCCCGGCGTCAGGTCTTCAAACCGACTCCGCGACCCTCGAGAACGCTTCTGACCATGGCGGTACTGCTGGCCATCCCGGCCTTGATCTTCGCCGTCGCTCAGATCCGGGCCGGCGTCGAAGCGGCCGAACTCGGCGCTCCCGTTTTTGCGCAACTCGAGATCGCCGACGACGCCACTCCGGCGGAGTTCGAGCAGGCGATATCCGAGATCTTCGATGAGCTCGGCGTTCCCGAAGAGCAAAGGGAGACGATCCAGCATTCGGGTCACTGGTCGGCAATGGCGGCGTTCGCCATCGGCCTTGTGATCCTGGCTTTTTTAGTGGCGATCCGGGTTGTGGGCTTTCGAGTTACGGCCTGGTCGGTCGGGGCCGCCGTTGCGTACTACGGGATTGTTTCTCTGGCCACGCCCGACGATGCCTCATCCGCCGGTCTCGGCGGGATCCTCTGTCTGCTCTGGGGAGCGGTTTTCATCGCTTTCGCCGAACGGGAAACTCGCCCCGCTTCTGTCGCCGGAGAGAAACTTGCCAGGACCGCTTGACATTGCTGGCGAAGGCTTTGTATGTTTACTGAACTTTCATCTAGCGGCAGGGAAAAATGTCGACGGCGAACTCAGGCGGTCGGGCCCATCGGGTCCCTCCCAAGGCGACCAAGCATGATTCCCGGCGCAACAACCTGCGGACCACGCTCGAGCTGGTTTCGCACGAGCGGCAGACCAGCAGAGCCGAGATCGCTCGCCGGACCGGACTCACCCGAGCAGCGGTCTCGAGCCTGGTGGCCGAGCTGCTCGATCAGGGTCTCATCCGGGAAGTCGGTCAGGGGACCTCGGCGGGAGGCAAGCCCCCCACCCTTCTCGCCCTCAACCAGCGGGGGCGCGACATCGTCGCCATCGACCTCGGCCGCCGACCTTTCCGCGCGGCCCTGGTCGACCTTGGCGGGCGCATCCACGAGCGGGTGGATGCCTCTTCCGAGGCCAAGCCCGTGCGGGCCGAAGCCGCCCGCGAACAGACCGCGCAGCTGATCGAGGAAGTCCTCCATCGGGCCGCCGCCCCGGTGCTCGGCATCGGGGTCGGAACCCCCGGAGTGGTCGACGCCGATGGGCGGGTAATCGAGTCTGCCAACCTCGCCTGGCACAACCTCGACCTCGCCGCCGACCTTCGCCGCCGTTTCTCGATTCCTGTTTCCGTCACCAACGACGCCCAAGCGGCCGCCCTCGCCGAATATCGGCGTCACGGCGCCGAGCGGCGCAACCTTCTCTTGCTCAAGATCGGACGGGGAATCGGTTCTGGGGTTGTCATCGACGGAGCGCTCTACCGCGGTGACCACTCGGCGGCGGGCGAGATCGGCCACGTACAAGTCAAAGACGATGGCGACCTCTGCACTTGCGGTAATCAGGGTTGCCTCGAAACCGTGGCCAGTGTTCCCGCCATCCTTCGGCGCATGGGTGCGGACCCGGAGCGGGCGGCGTGGGACGCCCTGACGCTGGCGGGGATCGCCGGTGAAGAACCGGTCTTGCGGTCTATCCGTGAGGCGGGCCATCACTTGGGCACAGTGCTCGCGACGGTCCTGGCGATGCTCGACATTGGCCAGGTCACAATCGCTTCGGACCTTCGCAATGCCGGAGACGTTCTCATCGAAGAGGTTCGCTCATCGATTCGGAGGCGGATGCTTCCGGGCACGGCCGAACTGGTCGAAATCTCCGCTACCCCACTCGGTGCGGACCTAGTGCTGGCAGGAGCGGCATCGGCGGTCTTGGCCGATCGACTGGGCGTCGTGCTGCGATGACGGTCACCGTCGGAGTCGATATCGGCGGCACCTCTGTCCGCGCCATGGCTTTCGACGAATCCGGCACCGCCTACGCCCGCTCGCAAGTTCCGACCAACGTTGGCGGAGGTGAACAGGTAGTCGAATCGGTTCTCGAAGCCTGGTCGGACCTGGCCCTCGAGGAGGTCGTCGAGGTGGCTGGCGTCGGAGTTCCGGGAAGAGTCGATCCCGCCACGGGGGATGTGCGGCTGGCGGTCAACTTGGGAATCGGTGACGATCCCTATCCGCTTGGTCCAGCCCTGTCCGAGCGGCTGGGAATCCCGGTCACGGTCGAGAACGACGTCAAGGTGGCCGCGGTCGGAATTCACGAGGGGCTCAAGAAACGGAACGCGGCGCCGGCCAGCCTCGTGCTGCTCAATATCGGCACCGGCATCTCGGCAGGCGTCGTCATCGAAGGCAACCTCTATCGCGGCAGCCATGGCATGGCGGGCGAGATTGGCCACGTCGTAGTCGACGAACTGGGACCGGTCTGTGCTTGCGGTCAGACCGGATGCCTGGAGGCGGTCGCCGCCGGCCCTGCCATTGCCCGCCTCGCTCCCGATCTGGAACCAGCCGATGCCGCCTCTCAGGTCAGCCGTTTCATTGCCGGGGCCATCACCTGGATCGCTGCCACCTTCGACCCCGAGCTGATCTACCTCGGTGGTGGGGTAAGCAACGCCGGCCACCCATTCCTGGACGCGGTCCGGGGGCGGCTTCGGGAGGCGGCCAAGAACTCGAGCCTGGCCGCCCAACGTATCGATCCCAATGCCATCACGCTGGCCCCAATCGACGGATCGACTGGGCCCCGCGGGGCCGCCGTGCTCGCTCAGCGGGCCCAAGCCATTCGGGCGATCAACAGTTTCATCCCGAGCACAGCAATGAGCACACCAACCAACGGAGGAGAGATATGAGGAATCGAACCTGGTTGTTGGTGGTCGTGTGTCTGGCAGTCATCGTCGCCGCGTGCGGCGATGGCGGTGCCGGCACAACCACCGCAGCTCCAGGAACCACGGCGGCGCCGGGAACTACGGCAGGGTCGGGAACCACGGCCGGGTCGGGAACCACCGCTGCCACAGGTGAACCAACCGGATACGCAGAGCTGGATCAGGCAATGGCGGGCGAGTTCGCCGGGACCACAGTTGAGATCGTTGCACAATGGGTGGAAGGAGAGGCGGAGAACTTCAACGCTTCCCTCGATCCGTTCCGTGAAGCGACCGGAATCGACGTCCAATACGAGGGCCTGACCGACTACGAGCTGACGCTGCAAACACGAGTTGATGGCAACGACGCTCCCGACCTGGCCCAGATCGCCCAGCCCGGGAAGATGATCAGCTACGCCTCCGAGGGCCAGCTGGTCGACATCAGCCCGTGGTTCAACACAGACAAATTGGCAGAAGAGCAAGTGGGCGGCTTCTTTGAGCTGACCCAATTCGATGGTGGCGTGTACGGGGTGTACTACAAGACCGATGTCAAGTCGATCGTGTGGTACCCGGTAGAGCCTTTCGAGGCGGCTGGATACACGATTCCAACCACCTGGGACGAGATGACCGCGCTGAGCGATCAAATCATCGCTGATGGCAACGGCAACCCGTGGTGCATCGGCATCGAGAGCGAGGCGGCCGATGGCTGGGTAGCGACCGACTGGATCGAGGACATTGTGCTCCGCACGGCCGGGGTCGAGTTCTACAACCAGTGGTGGAAGCACGAGGTGCCCTTCAACTCGCCTGAAGTGCTGGCTGCTGCCGAGGAAATGGCATCGATCTGGTTCGCGCCGGATTATGTCTATGGAGGAAATGTGGCCATCAACGCCACGAACATTCGCGATGTTGCCAATCCGATGTTCGATCCGGCCGGACCGCAGTGCTGGTTCCAGAAGCAGGCCGCCTGGATTCCCGAGTTCTGGCCCGGGAATCGGGATGTCTCCGACCGAAGTCAGTGGGCCAATCCCCCGGGTGAAGCGAGCTCGTTCTTCTATCTGCCCGGGATCGACCCCGCGATTGGCAACCCGGTACTGGGCGCCGGTGACATGTTCGTGATGTTCACGGACGGTGATCGGCCCGAGGTGCGCGCGCTGCTCGAGTACCTGGCGACCCCGCAAGGGGCTCAGGCTTGGATCGAGCTCGGTGGCTTCATTAGCCCCAACACCACGGTCCCCGTTGAGTGGTACACCTCGTATCCCAACACGGAGTTGGTGCCGATCCTGAACAATGCCGACAGCTTCGGCTTCGACGCCAGCGATCTCATGCCAGCAGAAGTCGGTGCGGGTTCATTCTGGACGGGGATGGTCGACTGGGTCGCCGCCAATGGCGAAGGCACCGAGGAGATATTCCAATCGATTGAGGATGGCTGGCCTGCGGGCTGAGCCCCTGAGAGGTAGGGTCCCCGGCGGCAACGCCGGGGACTTTTCCTTGAGGAGTTTTCATTGTCCGAGGCACTAAAACCTCAGGCACGAGTGAAGGGCGGCGCCGGCTGGCTGATATTGCGCGATCTGGTCTTGGCAGCTGTGGTCGTCGTCCTCATCTGGTTGGGACTGGACGTCCTCCGATCCGAAACCACGCTGTCCGGGTTGGGACCGTTCCTCGGCAAATTGGCCCAAGCCCTGGTCGCGCTCGCTGTGGGAGTTGTGGGGATCTGGGCGTTGTTCATCGTGGTCAACTCCCTGATCGAGTATCTCCCCGCGAGAGCAACTACCGCAATCCGCCCGTTTGTTTTCGTGCTTCCAGCCATTGCCGTGGTTTCCCTCTATCTGGTCTTCCCAGCAGTCGGAACCATCATCCAGAGCTTCACCGAGGTGCCCGAGGGAGAAGGACTCTTCTACAACTATGCGCAGGCATTCTCGGATCCCAAACTGCTGCTCGCCCTGAGGAACAACGCCATCTGGCTGGTACTGGCCCCGGCAGGTGCTTTGCTCATCGGCCTCACCTTCGCCGGGTTGGTTGATCGGATCAAGCGGGAGGCGTTAGCCAAGATCTTCATCTTCTTACCCCTCTGCATCTCGGGAGCTGGAGCAGCAGTGATATGGCGGTTCGTGTACGAATGGCGGCCCCCCGGTCGGCCCCAGATCGGGATTCTCAATGCAGTCGTCACCTTGTTCGGCGGGGACCCAATCCCCTGGCTCCAGGAGATCCCCACCAACACATTGGCATTGGTCGTAGTAATGATCTGGCTGCAAGCCGGGTTTGCGATGGTGATTCTTTCGGCCGCGATCAAAGGCGTCCCGACCGAGTTGGTGGAAGCGGCACGTATCGACGGTGCCGGTGAATTCCAGACCTTCGTCCGAGTAGTGCTTCCCTCGATCCGAGGATCGATGATCACGGTGTTCACCACGATCGCAATCGCCGTGCTCAAAGTGTTCGACATCGTGTACGTGACCACCAACGGCAACTTCGACACCGATGTCATTGCCAATCGGATGTTCAACGAAATGTTCCGGTTCAGGAACTTCGGCTTCGCCACTGCTCTGGCCGTGATTCTCTTCCTGGCAGTGGTTCCGATCATGGTCGTAAACGTACGAAACCTGCGCCAACAGGGAATCGGGGTATGACGGCCGATACAGTACCCGCGGGCGCTACTCCTTCGCTGGCGGAGGTGTCGGAGGAAGCGACCCGCAGGCCTGGTGAGCCGAAATCACGAAGCTGGCTAGTCCGAGCGCTGGTTCTGGTCATAGCAGTCGCCTGGACGGTTCCTACCGCTGGACTCCTGATTAGCTCCCTCCGTCCAGAGGTGGACGTCAGCGGTACGGGTTGGTGGACCATTTTCGCCCACCCGTTCGAGCTCACTCAGTTCACAGTCGCCAACTACGAACGCGTGCTCACCGCGGAGGGCTTGTTCGGCGCATTCATCAACAGCTTGATCGTCACGATCCCCGCCACGGTCATTCCGATCACACTGGCGGCATTCGCTGCGTATGGGTTCGCCTGGACGCGGTTCCGGGGTCGCAGCTTCCTGTTTGCCATTGTCGTGGGCCTCCTCGTCGTCCCGTTACAGATGTCTCTCGTACCCCTCCTACGGCTCTACGGCAACTATGACTTAGTCGGGACCTTCGTTGGCGTTTGGTTAGCTCACACCGGGTTTGGACTACCGCTGGCGATCTACCTCCTCTACAACTACATATCGCAGCTTCCCAAGGACATCTTCGAGTCCGCCTACATCGACGGGGCAACGCCTTTCACCGCTTTCACCAGATTGGTGCTGCCTCTCTCGTTTCCAGCCCTCGCTTCCTTCGCGATCTTCCAATTCTTGTGGGTGTGGAATGACCTGCTGGTCTCGCTGGTGTTCTTAGGGACCAATCCTGATGTCGCGGTTCTGACCGCCCGTGTGTCTCAGCTGGTGGGAAGCAGGGGTGCAGCCTGGCATCTGCTGACGGCGGGAGCCTTTGTCTCCATGGTGGTTCCCCTGATCGTGTTCCTTGCGCTGCAGCGATTCTTCGTGCGCGGGCTATTAGCGGGTTCGGTAAAGGGCTGACATCTCGTGTCAGCGGCTTGCGCCATGGTTGCCTTCGAGGGCACCACTGTCGACTCACGACTCGCTGATCTCATGCAGGACTCCCGGGTCGCCGGTGTGACCCTATATGGGGCACTCAACATCACAGACGCAGAACAGACGCTTCGACTTACCGAGGACCTGCAACGCGCTGCCGGCCGACCAGTCTTAGTGGCCGTTGACCAGGAGGGGGGCCAGCTCACTGCCGCCGGCCCCGAGACAACTCATTTCGCCGGCAACATGGCGCTCGGGGCGACGCGTGACCTGACCCTGGCGGAACAAATCGGAAAGGCGATCGGGACCGAGTTGCGGGCGCTGGGAATCACCGTCAATTACGCCCCGGTAGCCGACGTCGCCAGCCGTCCCTGGAATCCCTCCCTCGGCATCAGAGCCTTCGGCGAGGAACCCGCCCTGGTGGGGGCAATGACCGCCTCCATGGTGGCTGGGATCCAATCCGCCGGGGTGGCGGCCACCCTCAAACACTTCCCGGGTAAGGGCGAAGCCACGGTGGATCCCCATCACGCCCTCCCGGTTCTCGATCTCGACCTCGACCGATTGGAGCGAGTCGAATTCCCACCCTTTCGGGCTGGGATCGAGGCCGGGGCGCGCCTACTGATGGTGGGTCACTACGGCCTCCCGGCGGTGATCGGCGACCGGACGACTCCAACCTCGATATCCCCAGTGGCGATCAAGGAGGTGATAAGAGGCGTCCTTGGTTTCGAGGGTGTGATCGTCACCGATGCCCTCGACATGGGCGGCTTTGGCCCAGCCTCCACCGATCTTCCCCTCGGCGCTGGGGCCGATCTGCTTCTCTACGGCCCCGCCCAGGTCGGAACCCTCCCCTCTCGATTCGGGGAACCCAGCCCGCGGTTGGAACAGCTCGCGGCCTGGCTGTCGGCCTATGAGCAGCCACCGCTGACTGCAGTGGGGTCTGCCGATCACCAAGCGCTGGCGGCAAATCTCGCCCGCCGCTCGCTGACTTTGGTCCGCGATACCCCGGGCCTGCTTCCCCTCCACATTGGGGCGGACGATCACATACTGGCTGTGATGCCCCGGCCTACCGATCTGACGCCGGCTGACACCTCATCCATGGTTCGACCTTGCTTGGCCTCGGCCATTCGAGCCCGTCATCGACCCACCACGGAGTTGCTGGTCGACCAGGAGCCCACTCCGCCTGAGATCGGGGCAGTACTCGAGGCAGCCGCCGATCACGACCTCATTGTGGCCGGGACCATTGATGCAGGTCGCGGGCAGGCGGAGTTGGTCGGAGCGCTGGTGGCAACAGGCAGGCCGGTGGTTACCGTCGCCCTTCGCACGCCATACGACCTGGCTCGCTATCCCTCCGCCGACACGTATGTCTGTACCTACGGGATCCATCCGGCTTCGATGGAAGCGCTCGCCGCGGCCTTGTTCGGAGAAGCTCCCATGAACGGCCGTCTGCCGGCCGCGGTACCCGGCTTGTATCCGGTGGGCCACTCACTCGTCGACAAGAAGCAATGAGCATCGAAACGACCGGGTTCGTCGATATTCAGATCAACGGCGGTTTCGGCCACGATTTCACGGGAGATCCGGCTTCGATCTGGCTGGTCGGGGAAAGGCTCTTCGAGTTCGGGGTCGAGGCTTTTCTCCCCACGATCATCTCCTCTCCGCCGGGAACCGTGGAGCAGGCGCTCGCGGTTCTGGCTCAGGGTCCACCAGCCAATTATCGAGGCGCCCGCCCTCTCGGACTTCACGTCGAAGGGCCCATGCTGGCCCCATCCCGCCGCGGTACGCATCCCGAGCAGTACCTTCGGTCGCCGTCGCTCGAAGTAATCGAGGGCTGGACCGCCGCCGAGGGAGTCTTGATGGTGACACTGGCGCCCGAACTGCCTGGGGCGCGGTCGGTCGTGGAGGCGCTGCTGTCAAACGGCGTGGTGGTGGCACTCGGTCATTCGGCGGCAACTTACGAGGAAGCGACGGCTGCCTTCTCCTGGGGGATCACCCATGTCACCCATTTGTTCAATGCCATGCCGCCTCTCGATCACCGTGAACCGGGCCCCATCGGGGCCCTTTTCGCCCAAGAGCGAGTCACCGCTGGATTGATTGTGGACGGCATCCACGTCCATCCGGCAACGGTTGCCGCGGCCTGGAGACTGCTCGGGCCGGAGCGATTGGTGCTGGTGACCGATGCGATGGCGGCTGCTGGCCTGGGAGATGGAACGTACTCGATCGGCACCGTCCCGGTATCGGTCGAGGGAGGCCGCGTGGTCAACGCCGAGGGGCGGCTGGCGGGAAGCAGCCTTGTCCTTGATCAAGCGGTCCGCAACCTGCTGGCCTTCACCGGGTGCACCGAGTCAGAGGCGGTGGCCGCCGCAACTACGAATCCCCTCAGGGTCCTAGGAAAGCAACAGTCGAACGGGGAACGGCTTTGACGCTGTGGGCCGAGATCAACAGCCAGCCGCAGGCCTTGGCCATGGCCTATGAAC
This sequence comes from Acidimicrobiia bacterium, assembly GCA_035250485.1. GTDB lineage: Bacteria > Actinomycetota > Acidimicrobiia > Spongiisociales > ZC4RG35 > JACCTH01. The sequence continues at coordinate 4,296 of DATFFB010000150.1, read as the reverse complement.
GGCTACGGACAGAGGTCGGTCCCCTCGGCCAATGGATCCGGGAGTCGGGGGCGACCCACGTGGTGCTGGCCGCCCGCGGTTCGTCGGACAACGCCGGCCGCTATGCCCAGTACCTCTGGGGAGCCCGCAACCGACTCAGCGTGGCCCTGACAACTCCATCGCTGTTCGGTGCCTACGCGAGCCCCCCCAACCTCGAAGGGGCTTTGGTTATCGGAATCTCGCAATCGGGAGAATCTCCTGATCTCCTGGGCGTCATCAAGGAAGCGAATCGTCAGGGCCGACCGACGCTGGCCATCACCAACAACGCTGAGTCTCCGATGGCACGGCTCGCCAACCGCTCCCTCGCGATCGGGGTCGGGGAGGAAAGAGCCGTCGCGGCCACGAAGACCTATACCGGCCAGCTATTGGCCATCGCCCTTCTTTCCGCGGCGATTGCCAACGAAGAGGAGGAGGAGCAGTTCGGGCGAATCGGTCCTTTCGTCGGGGAGGTCCTCGCCACTCAGGACCGGGTAAAGCAAGTAGCCCTAACGCTTGCGTCCCACGACCGGTGTGTCGTGATCGGCCGGGGATTTCATCACGCCACTGCTCACGAGTGGGCGCTCAAGATCGCCGAACTCTCTTACCTGGTGGCCCAGCCCTTTTCGTCGGCGGACTTTCGACACGGTCCCATGGCTTTGGTGGAGCCCGGTCTGGCCGTGCTGGCGGTGGCCACCGATGGTCCGTTGTTCGCCGAACTCTCCGACTTGCTGGAAGAAATCCGCTCAGCCGGCGCCCAGGTGGTGGCGATATCTGACCGCGACGACCTGTCGACCGATTATTTGCTCCGAATCCCAACGACACCGGAATGGCTCAGCCCCATTCCGGCCATTGCCGCCGCTCAAGTTTTCACTTATCACCTGACCGTCGCCCGCGGTTACGACCCCGACCGTCCTCGCGGCCTGAAAAAGGTCACGAGGACGGTCTGATTGGTCAGGTAGTTGTTCGGGCGGTGCCCATCCTGCTGGCGATGAAGACCAGGATCGCCGCCACGAGGATGGATGCAATCCAGTCGACACCCTCGGTATCGGGCCAAACGGCCCCCGCGAGCCATCCACCGACCAGCGCCCCGACAATTCCCAGGACGATGGTGAGCACCCAGCTCATTCCACCGGTGTTAGGAATCACCATCCGGGCCAGGGCCCCAACAACCAATCCGATAACGATATAGAGGACGATTGTCCCAATATCCAAGGTTTCTCCTTCTTTCTGCGCTCCGATTAGTGCCCGAAAGAGGGAAATCTCAAACCGCTCCGGTATCCCTTAGATGGACCGACGATCGCTTTGTGTCCCCGGAATGCGCTTGGTCGTCGAGAAAGGCCAGGCGAGCCGCAGTGTCGTGGAGCGCAGCCAAAGTGTTGAGTTGATCGACCGCACGCCTGTCGAGCTCCTCGAAATCGATTCCTGCCGGGGTGGGGCGGTTTAGTTTCTCAAGCGAGACCCAGAGCCGACGTTTGGCGGTTACGCCCGACATCAGGCTCTCGAGCTCCAGGACGAGGCTCAACGGTGAGTATCGGAATGGTCGCCCATTGGGTTTCAGCCTTTCGACCGTCTCCATCGCCGCGGCGGCCATGTTCTTGAGAACCCCTTCAGCTATCCCGAAGTGCTCCAGCAAGTCAACCAGAGTCGCCTCATCCGCTTGAATCTCCCGGGCTACCCCGCGCAGCGGCGCCCATTGCGGGTAGGGGTTCTGTTTGGCGAGGCGCTGGGCCAGTCGGCGACCGGCCACGGCCCCTGCCCGATGATCACGCAAATAGATCGCGAGGAAGCTTCGACCCGAATCGGTCATCCGCGGGACCTACCCGAGATCGGGCCGAGCCAATCGAAAGTTTTACTTCGAGCGGGTTTGGTCAGTACCCGCTGTCGACCGGCTTCTCGACAACATCGGGAAGCGGCGACTCGTGAAGGACCTCCTCGAGCCGAGGGCGAAATTCGCTCAGGGTGGCCGTGTCGAAGCTACTGAGATCGTCTCGCCCTGGACAACCCCCCTCGTCGTACGCGGTGGCCACGATCGAGAGGATCTCCTCACCGACGATGGTCGCATATTGCAGATTGAGCTCGGAGGGCTCGCCATCGGGCATTGACCCGACGAAGCCGAAGCTGACGCCGGGAGTCCCTCCCAAAACGAAGTCTTTCACCGGAAGAGGATCGAAGCCGTAGTCAGCCCCACACCCCAGTTCCCGATCAGAGCCGATGGCCGCTACGAACCCGGCCGCGAATAGCTCAAGGTTTTCTCTCGGATCGCCGTTGGGATCGAGGTCATCGAAGGATGCGATGGGAAACGACATGGCCTCGACCACCCCCACCGTTTGCCCGCTGCGTTCGACACAGAGGAGCGGTGCCTCCCCCTCGCAAGCCCGAACGACCCATCCCCCATCCAATTCGGCAACCTTGGCCGGATCCTCCCAATCGACCACCGCGCCAACACCGGCGGGTGGCTGATCGGGGGCGAGGGTGGTGCTGGTGGTCGCACTCGCAGAGTCAGGATTGCCGCAGGCGGTGAGGGCTACAAGCGCCGCGATAAGGAAAGTGGAGCTGAGGGGATTTGAACCCCTGACCTCTTGCATGCCATGCAAGCGCTCTGCCAACTGAGCTACAGCCCCGATCGACTAAAGGGTACCAGTGGACCTCGATCGCCTGAATCGGTCAGTTGGCGATCGGCATCCATTCCAGGCGAGGAGCATCCCGCCAGAGACGCTCGAGGTCGTAGTAATTGCGTGCCTCGGGTTGGAAGATATGGACCATGAAGTCCCCGTAGTCCATCAAGACCCATTCGGCCTCGGGGAGCCCTTCGTCTCGCAAAGGCTCGCGACCGTGCTCCTTCAGCAGTTCCTCCACTCTCTCCGCCAGGGCCTGGACGTGCGGGCGGGAGGTCCCGGTGGCGATCACGAATACCTCGGTAATGATGAAGAGGTCACCAACCTCGAGCAGCGCGATGTCGAGCCCCTTCTTATCGGCGATGGCGTCGGCAGCCAGCCGGGCTGTTGTAACTGCGTCTACGGGAATGACCTCCTACGTCAATCTGGTCAGGAGAGCTTAGGTCAAGGCGAGGACAACCCTCGAGGGCTTTATGGTGAGCCCGTGCGCAAGGACTTCACCCCTCTGCTTTCGTCTCGTGAAACCAGAATCGCGGTTATCGGAGCCACCGACAATCTCGAGAAGTACGGATCGATCATCTACCGCGACCTCAAGGCCCGGGGCTATCCCCTGCTTGCTGTAAACCCCAGTCGCGACACGGTCGACGATGATCCCTGCTATCCGACCCTCCGCGATCTGCCCGAGCGACCCGACATCATCGACTTCGTCGTTCCCGCCCCCATCGGTTTGCGGGTGGCCCGGACCGCAGCCGAACTTTCGCTCAACAACGTATGGCTCCAGCCGGGGGCCGAAAGCGCGGAGCTGATCGATTACCTCGAAGGTTCTGGGCTCGACTACGACTACGACAGCTGCATCATGGTCAGCGCCCGCCACGCCCTTCGCCGCTGACGACAAAAGAGGCGCGGAACCTGACGAAGTCACCGTTCCCTTGGGCGACCTGAGCGATCGCTGGCTCGGACCAATTACGCGTCGCGCCGGGTTCCAGGTTCGTCCGCGCTTTCCGGAGATGCATAGAGGTGCTCCGTCTCTATGTATTCGTAGACCGCTTCCGTGACCATGAACCGATAACCGACCTTGGAGGCGACCCGGTGTCGTATATCGGTACCGCTAATCGCCACCGGGGCCATGTCGAGCCAGAGAGCTGGCCCGATGGCATCCTCGACCTCTGCCGGATCGACTCCGGGCCGCGGCAACACCGCCACGCGCGCCCTCGTCATGACTTCATCGGCTCGTTCCCACGTCGGCAAGCCCCGAGCGGCGTCAGCCCCCAGGATCAACCACAGCTCTTCGTCGGCCGGAAACGAGGAGAGTGTGTCAGCGGTGAAGGTCCAGCCCTGACGGTGGACCTCCCGTTCGTCAGGGAGGAAGTAGTCCACTCCCTGCGTGGCCCGCTTGGTCATCTCCCATCTCATCGACGCCGGGCTGACCGAGTTTCCGGCCTTTTGCCAGGGTGAACCGGCGGGGATGAAGAGAACCCGGTCGAGGCCGAGCTGGCGGTAGGCGACTTCTCCGGCCAGCAGATGGGCGATGTGTGGCGGATCGAAGGTCCCTCCCATCAGGCCGCTTGACACGGAATCGAGCATAGGAACGAGGTGGGGGAGGAAGTAGGTAGAGCCTCTCCTCGCCCCCGGCTCGACAGAGGAGATAAGGCATCGGGTCGGT
>DATFFB010000149.1:0-20236 GCA_035250485.1 Acidimicrobiia bacterium | reverse complement strand
GCGGCGAGGTTGCCCCACTTGGCCGAGTAGTCGGACGCGACGAATAGCTGCAGCCCCACCGGCATCGTGTAGTTCGAGGTGGAGGTGATGAGGGTGCTCGCCAGGATGTACTCGGCAAAGAGGTTGGTGAAGGTGATGATGAAGATCACTGCCAGCACCGGCCGGGCGAGAGGGAAAACGACGCTCCAGAAGATCTGGAAAGGACCGGCCCCATCCACCCGGGCCGATTCATCGAGGCTGGCCGGGATCGTGTCCATGAAGCCTTTGATGAGAAAGGCATTGAACCCGATGGCGCCCCCGAGATAGACCATGATCAGAAAGAGGTGGGTACCAAGTCCCGCCTGGGGAAACACCTCGCCGATTTGCTGGGCTAACAAGAAGAGAGCGATGAAGCCGAGGAACTGCGGAAACACTTGCACAAGCAATAGGGCCAAGAGTCCCATGCGCCGGCCTCGAAATCGCATGCGGCTGAACGCATAGGCGGCGAGGGCCGCCAGCAGCACATTGAGAACCGCCGCGGTCAGCGCCACTTTGTACGAGTTACCGATCCATCTGGCGAACGGGGTGGTGGCGCTGCCGAAGAGCGAAGTGAAGTTCTCGGTGGTCAGGCTGCGGGGAATGAGGCGGGCGGAGACGAGGGACTGGACCGAGTTGAAAGCGGCCGAGACGATCCACACCACCGGATAGAGGGCGAAGAGCAATCCGACCAATCCCACCAGGTGTCGCCACCCGAGCTCGCGAAACCAGCGAGCAAAGGGCATCTTGTTCGCGACCGACTCCACGGTGCGCGAGGTCGTCAGGGCTTCGGCGCGACTAGACATTTCCGTAGACCTCCTCGAGACGCCGCGTGTAGCGGAAACTGAACGCGGAGATGGCGGCGACCATGAAGAAGATGAGGATGACCACTGCCGATCCCAGCGCGAACTGGTTGCCCCGCCCCGAGCTGATGGCGAGGTCAAAGGTGAACGTGATCAGGAGATCGGTCTCACCCACCGGCACGGCCGCCCCCGGTACCGGCGGCCCGCCGTTGGTGAGGAGAAACGGAAGCACGAAGTTATTGAAATTGAAACCGAAGGACCCGATGAGAAGCGGGGCCGTCCCCACCAACAGCAATGGAAGCGTGATGGTCCGGAAGACGCGGGAGGCTCCTGCCCCATCCACGCGGGCGGCCTCCTTCAACTCGGCGGGAACGGCTTGCAGCGCTCCCGAACAGATCAGGAACATATAGGGAAAGCCGAGCCAGGTGTTGACCAGCAATAGCGACACCTTGGCCCAGAAGGGGTTCAGCAGCCAGGGGACATTCGAGATCCCGAATGAGTTGAGCAGATCGTTGACCGGACCGATCTGGTCATTCAGCAACCCCCGCCAGATGATGATCGAGATGAAGCCGGGGATGGCGTAAGGAAGAATCAAAAGCGACCGATAGATCGCCTTCCCTTTGAGGCGATCGTCCTGCAATGCATTCGCCAGAGCCAAGCCGACGGTGAAGGTCAAGAGCACTGATAGCGAGGCAAAGACCAAGTTCCAGGCGAAGACCTTGAAGAAGGGTCCCTGCAGCTCACGGTTGGTGAAGATGTTTTCGTAATTGTCGAAACCCACGAATGAGACCCAGCCGGGATCGATTGGCCTGCCATCACAGATGAAGTTGCCTCCCGCCGCCGGACAGGTGACGTCGTTTTGGGCGTCGAAGAGAGTGTCCGTTTCCGCGTCGTACGTGTATCGACGACCCCCGGCCACCAAGCGCGCCGAGGAGGTCGTCTGCACTTCGGCGACTCCAACTCCAGGAATGTCGAGCAGCAGGTTCCCGAGTTGATTGGCGATGCCGAAGCGTTGCAAGGGGGGAATCCGGGCGAAGCCGCCGATTTGATCGGGGATCCCGTCACCATCGGTGTCGGTTGCCCCCAGCTCCTCAGGGGTTTGGAGGGGAGCAGTCGACGGTTCTTCGGAGCGGAGTCGCGGGACGCCAAATGAAACGTTGCCGTCGGGATCGGTGACGAGAAACGCGAGGTTGCCGCCGGCGTCGCGATACACCTCCAGAGTAAGAGCGACCGCCCCTTCCGTGGACTGCAATGACTGGCGCTCGAACTGGGCGATCACCTGGTCCTTTGACTGGACGTTGCCCGTCCGATAGTTGGTGAGCGAGACGTACGAGGTGTAGACGACAGGCCACACCACGAAGAGGAGCATGAAGATCAAGCCCGGCGTGAGCCAGCGCGCGGCCTGCGCTCCCGGGTGGAGGTAAGCACCGTTCACCATCAGGGCGACGACGGCCACGAGCGCAACCAGGGTCCACGATCGCTGCGAGATCAGCGCCGGGAGGGCAAGGGCCAAAAGTGCGTCGATCAGCGCCACCGCTCCGAACCGAACCAGGGCGCCTCCGAGATTGAGTCTTTGACGCGGAGAAGGCAGGGTCGATTCCCTGCCTTCTCCGGTAGTCATCTTCATCCGACCCTAACGGAGCTAGTTGCCGACTGCCCCTCGTACGGCGGTGGCAGCGGCGGTCATCGCCTCTGTCGCCGCGAGCTCGCCATTGCGGACGAGCTGGATCTGTTCGCCGAGTGGCGTCCACACGGCTCCCATCTCGGGAACGTTCGGCATGGGGTTGCCATCGGCCGCGGAGGCAGCGAAGGTCGCGGCCACCGGGTTGTCGGCCAGGCCCTCGAGAACCGAGGAGTAGGCCGGGTTGCGAGGATCGGCGTCGTACAGCGCCTGCTGAGTCTCAGCAGTGGCGATGTAATCGAGTAGGAAGGACTGGGCCACGACCATGTTCTCGGAGAAAGCCGAGAGGAAGAAGCCCTGGGCACCGACGAAAGGCGCCGGAGCATTTCCACCGATGGTCGGGATCTTGGCGACGGCCCAGTTGATGTCCGTCTGGCCTTCCAGGTTTCCCACCTCCCAGGGACCGGTCATCCAGAACGGCTGCAGTCCGTCGAGGAAAAGAGCCTTGGCGGTGTCGTAGTTAGTCGACCCGATCACACCCGCTGCGATCTGCTCTTCGAGGAAGGTGATGCCGGCGATGGCGCCTTCACTATCGAGACCTACGTCCGTGGTGTCATAACCCGAAGCCGGGTCATAACCAAAGATGTAGCCGCCGAGAGCCGACACAAACGGATAGTTGTGATAGGCATCGGGAGCATCGCCGCCACCGGGCACCCCGACGCAGTTCTCGATTCCTTCGAGACCGGCGCAGATCCCGGCCAGTTCTTCAAAGGTGGCCGGTGCTTCCGGGACGAGGTCGGTGTTGTAGTAGAAGGCGATGGCTTCCGTCGCATAGGGCACCGCGTAAAGCGACCCTTGATAGCTGAATGCGTCGATGGCAACCTGCTCGAACTCACCAGATTTGGCGCCCAGATCGATGGGCTCAGCAACGCCATTGGCGGCTAGCTCCCCGACCCAGTCGTGAGCACCGATGAAGATGTCGGCGCCCTCACCGGCGGGACCGGCCGTGACCATCTGATCACGAATGTCGCCGAACTCCTTCGTCTCGACGGTCACCGTGACGCCGGTCGCCTCGGTGAAGGCCGCGGCGACCTCTTCGACGACTGGGGTTCGAGCCTCATCGGCCCACACCAACAGATTCACGTCGGCCGAGGCGGCGGTAGTGGTGGTTGCTTCCGCGGTTGTCACGGGAGCTGCAGTAGTAGTGGCACCGGTGTCGGCGGTAACCGTCGTGTCCCCCGCGCCGCCGCCCCCACAGGCCGCCAGCACGAGGACCAATACCGCCAGCAGCGCCACTGAGCGTTGCTTCACAGTCGAATTCCTCCTGAGTGATGAGTGGGCTCGGAAACCCGATCCCAACCGTATGTAAACAGTCCTGAGTTTCTTGCGTAGATCTGGCCCCATAAATGTGGCCAGATTTACGCAAGAAAGAGGAACGAGCTAGTTAGGGCTTTCGAGCCAGCCGCTCACCCGCTCGAGCAAGTACTCCGAGACCGCCTTCGCCCGGTCGAGCTCCTCGCAAAGCTGCTCGCGCGCCATCAGCACATCGACGAGGGAGACTTGGCACTTTCCCACCACCTGCAGGGTGCGCGCCGACGGATCGGTGACGGCGGCGATCGACTCGTTGGAAGAAACCGTGATCGGAAGCTCCACTCCTCCCAGGCCGGCGAGATCCGTACTCACCACCAGCAGGTCGGGCGGCGACAAAAGGCTGGGGAGCTGCCAGTTGAAGTAGAGGTCGAGGCGATAGAGATCCTCGGGCTCTTCCCATTCGTCGTCCATCTCGTCGAGCCGGTCCTGGAGCGACAACACCACCCGAGGATCGACGTCGAGGCTCAGATGCAGATCGAGCGGGCCGCCGCAGGCGTCCTCAGGATGAACGTCGACTTCCCAGGACTGTCGCAAGGAGTAGGTCTCCATGAAATGGCGCTCGTCGTGGACGTGGAATCCATGCTCGATGGCATGGTCCTTGAGGTCGGCGACGAAGCCAGCGATGTCGATTGCCATTGGCGGCCAGCCTAGAGATTGACAGGGACAGAAGCGCGAGCCGATAGCGGCAGCGCATCCGCCAATTCACGGGTCAAAGAGGCGCCGAGCAGGTACACCGCTGACAAGAAATACACCACCAGGAGAATCGCCACCACCGAGCCCGCGATTCCGCTGGCGCTGGTCCCTCCACCCCGTCCGACGAAGAGGCCCACCCCTGCCCCGACAATCACCATCGCTACTTCGGTAGCGGCGGCTCCGGCGGCGGCGACCCGCCATGGTGGCCGGTAAGGAGTGAAGAACTTGAAGCTGAGAAGAATCGCCACGAAGAAGATGAACGCCGTGGTGATGAACGCCACGGTGCCCGTCGCCCATTCCGCCGGCAACCAGGCGGCAAGAGTCGCCGACCCCACCAACAGGGCGAGGGCGATCGCACACGCAAGGACCGCGGCCAGAGTCAGAAGCCGTTGCCGGATGGCCCGTCCGATCCCTTCGAGCTTCTTCGGCGGGACCTCATTGAGAGTGTTCAGCGAGCCCTGTACCTCGGTGAATAGGCCACTGCCCGCCCAAATCAGCAAAGCAAACCCGATGAGCCCGGCAGTGGTGGCACCGCGAGCTTCTGTCAGGACCCGCTCGATGTCGGTGGCGAGCTCGTTTCCGAGCAGTTGTTGCAAGCGGCTGGTGAGGAGGCCTTGGGCGGCATCCTCTCCGAAGATGGCCCCGGCGACCGAAATCGCGACCAGCATCAGTGGAGCCAGGGCGAAGACCGACCGGTAGCCGATGGCGGCGGCCATAGTCGTCCCGCGCTCTTCCGAGAAACGCCGCCATGTCGATTTGAGGACCTCCAAGGGTCTCCTTTCTAACGTTTACCGTCTCCGCATGGCGTGGCCGTTCAAACCCCCGATTGAAACCATGGAAGCCAAGGTCGTGGAGTCGTGGCCCGAAGGAGCGTTTGCTTTCGAGCCCAAGTGGGATGGTTTCCGGGCCCTCTCCTGGAACGGCGAGGGAGTGCGGCTCGACTCCCGCAGCCAGAAGACGCTGCTGCGTTATTTCCCCGAACTGGAAGAGCCGATCAGCCGGCTGCCGGCCGACACCGTCGTTGACGGTGAGGTGGTGGTGGTGATCGACGATGTGACCGATTTCGACGCTCTGCAGCAGAGGATCCATCCTGCCGAATCGCGCATCAAGCGCCTGGCTGCGGAAACCCCGGCCCAACTGGTCGCCTTCGATCTTCTCGCCCTCTCCGGAGAGGACCTGCGGCAGCGGCCCTTCTCGGAACGGCGCGAGCTCCTCGTCGAGCTGCTGTCGGGCCTTGATCATCCCTGGCACCTGACTCCCTCGACGGTCGACCCCGAGATCGGCCAACGCTGGTTCGACGAATTCGAGCCGGCCGGCTGCGACGGCATCATCGCCAAACTGCTCGGCCAGGGTTACGTGCATGGAAAGCGCGCCATGCTCAAGATCAAGCACCGGCGCACGGCCGATTGCGTCGTCGGCGGCTACCGGGAGCACAAAGACGGCGGCAAGATCGGCTCGCTGCTGCTCGGCCTTTACAACGAGGAGGGGGACCTGCATTTCATCGGCCACTGTTCGGGTTTCCCCGAAGGACAACGGGAGGCGATCTTCCAGCGATTCCAGGAGCTTCGAACCGAGGACTCCTTTGGCGCCGCCGCCCGCGCTCCGGGAGCGGTCAGCCGCTGGACCGGAGGGAAGGATCTGTCGTGGACTCCGATCGAGGGAGGGGTCGTGGTCGAGATCAGCTACGACCAGCTGGAGGAGGGTCGCTTTCGACACGCCACTCGCTTCCATCGCTGGCGTCCTGACAAAGATCCCCGCAGCTGCACCATGGATCAGCTGGAGCGTCCGGCCGGGCTCGGTTTTTCCGAGGTGGTGGTTGGCTAGCCCGGCCGGCTCATCGTCTGCAAGGCGAAGAGCACGAGGATGATGGCGCCGAATTGGAGCCCCGCTCGAAATAGGAAATAGGCCGCGACCAGGGCCACCACGAGTCCGATCACCGCTGCCACCCGGCGACCGCGCCCCGGCAGCCACTTTTCAAGGAGCTCGGCCATGATGTGCCAGCCGTCGAGACCACCGATTGGGAGCCAGTTGATCAGGCCCCAGGCGATCGTGACCCAGATAAAGGCGCCGAGAAAGAAGACCAGCCAGAGCTCGGCCCGGGCGGCATCACCGAGGAACACCCGGAAGGGACTGTCGATGACGTTGGCGGCGTCAGAGCCAAAGGCGCCGAGACGGACGAGCCCGTAGAGGACCCCGGCCACAAGGAAGCCCAGCCCCGCACCTGCCGCGGCGATGGCGATCCGTCGCCCCCACGAGATCTGGCGGTTGGGATCAGACCAGCTGGTCGCTCCTCCCAGGCCATGCAACGTGATCTGATTGACCATGCCCCCAAACCCACGCACCGAAAAGGCATGGCCGAGTTCATGCAGCAAAACCGAGAAGAACGCCGCCGCTACCCAAGCCACGATGCCCTGCCAGCCGAGATTGGTGCCGACGAGAAAGAGCCCGAGGATCAAGAAGGTGGGGCTGATCACGACCGGAAATCTGAATAGTTGGAACCTCACCGGTCCGGCCCGCCGATCGATCCTGTCATGAAGCCCGCAGGGTACGGTTGCAAGCGTGCCAAGTGAGACCACAGTGGAAGTCGGCGGCGAAAAGGTCCGCATCTCAAGTCCCGACAAGCTGCTTTTCCCACGGCAGGGGTGGACGAAGCTCGATGTGGTCAACCACTTCGTTCGCGTGGCGGAAGGAGCCCTCCGGGCGGTGTTCGGCCGCCCCACAATGTTGAAGCGATACATGGAGTCGGTAGAGGTCGAGCCCATCTATCACAAGCGCGCCGAGCCCAATTCTCAATTCGAAACTGTCGAGGTGAAATTTCCCTCACAGAGACCCGGCCTGATGAACGTCCCTCGCACCGAGGTCGACGTCGTCCGGCTGATCCAGCGCGGCTGTCTCGACCTCCACCCCTGGCCGGTTCGGGCCGAGGACACCGACCATCCCGATGAGCTGCGATTCGATCTCGACCCGACCCCGGGCTTTAACTTTGAGCACGTGCGCGAGGCGGCCACGGGCCTGCGAGACGTCCTCGGTGAGGCGGGCCTGGTCGGTTGGCCCAAGACTTCGGGCAGCCGGGGAATCCATGTCTACGTGCGAATCGAGCCGGAGTGGGACTTCTTCCAGACCCGGCGCTCGGTCTTGGCGGCGGCGCGGGAGCTCGAGCGGAGGATGGCGGGCCTGGTCACCACCAGCTGGTGGAAGGAAGAGCGCAGCGGAGTCTTCATCGACTACAACCAGAACGCCCGCGATAAGACCGTGTCTGCCGCCTACGGTGTCCGTCCCACCGGATTCGTATCGACGCCCTTTCGCTGGGAGGAGATCGAAGAGATCACTATCGAGCGATTCCCCCTGGACGAATTTGCCGAGAGATATGAGGAGGTAGGCGACCTCACCGAAGGCATCGACCAAGCGGCGGGACGGATCGAAACGCTTCTGCAGTGGGTGACGCGAGACCAGGAGGAATACGGACAAGGCGATGCCCCCTGGCCCCCGCAGTATCCGAAAGTGGCCGGGGAGCCAACGCGAGTACAGCCCTCACGCAAACGTCACGACGTCGATACAGAAACCTCCGCCCCGCTCGGCGCCCACTACACCATTGAGCAATTCCTTGCCGACAAGGGAGGAAAGAAGTATTGGGACGGTCTCGTCGACCTTGCCCGGCGATGCGGACCTTTCGAGTTTGCCGCCGGCAAGACCCGCAGCGCCTTCTTGGTCCGGGGCCGATTTCTCACCGTCTACACATTGAGCGATCGGGGAGTGAGCTTCTGGCTCTCGATGTCGAAGGGTCACGAGCATCCCCGGGTTCGCAAGCTGTTTCAGGTCGGCCCCCATGAGTGGGTGCACGACGTCAGGGTCAACAAGACCGACGAGTTGGACGACGAGCTCGGCGAGCTGATCTGCCTCGCCTATGAGTGGGGACTGACCGGAGAAAAGTGAGCAGTTCTGTGGGCTCGATTTTTAGACGTCGGCGGCTCCGACGTGCGCCGTCTCCCGGAGGGGAAGCTCCGGCGTCATCAGGGCGAGGAAGAGGGCGAGGACGGTGAAGGGCAGTGCCACCAGGAAGACGGTGCCGATCGAAGAGGCGAACGCCTCGATCACCTGGGTCCGGACGGCATCGGGCAGGGCGGCGATCGCCGCCGGGCTCGAGGTGAGCTGGCCGCTCCCGCCTTCAGGGACGAGGCCGGCCAGTGAATTGGTGAGCTGGCTCGTGAAAACCGCGCCAAGTAGCGCGGTGCCGAAAGCGCCACCTAGGGAGCGGAAGAAGTTGTTCGAGGAAGTCGCCACTCCCAAGTCGCTGTGATCGACCGCGTTCTGAACGGCTAGCACCAAAACCGGCATGATCATTCCCACGCCCACTCCGAGGATGAACATGTAGATCGAGGCGGTGACGAGAACGGTGCCAACTCCCATTGTCGAAAGAAGGAAGAAGGACAGCGTCGCCAGGGCCGAACCGATGACCGGAAAGATCTTGTAACGACCGGTGTGGGTGATGAGCCGGCCCCCGATCACCGAGCTCCCGATGATGCCCACCATCATCGGTATCAAGAGAAGTCCGGAGTTGGTGGCGCTGGCCCCGACTACGACCTGGAGGAACAAGGGCAGGAAGACGATTCCCCCGAACATCGCCAGACCAATGATGAATCCCGAGGCCGAGGTCAAGGCGAAGGTTCGGTTTCGGAAGAGGCGCGGAGGAAGGATCGGTTCTGTTGCCCGGCGCTCCCACCAGAGGAACAGAGCCGCCATCAGCACTCCTACGGCCAGGAGACCGATGATCTGCGGGGAGCCCCACTCATATTCGTTTCCGCCCCAGACCATGGCCAGGAGCAGGGCAGACACGCTTAGAACAAGCGTCCCTGCTCCCCGGTAGTCGATTGGATGCTCTCGGCGAACGAACGGGAGATTGAGTGCCGACGCGGTCACGAAAAGAGCGACCAGCCCGATAGGGACATTGACGTAGAAGACCCAGCGCCAATCGACGTTGTCGACGAGCCAGCCGCCAGCCAATGGACCCGCCACACTCGAGAGGGCGAACACCGCTCCAAAGTACCCCTGGTACCGACCGCGCTCCCGGGGGGAAAGGATGTCGCCGATGATGGTCATGGCCATGACAAACAGTCCTCCGGCCCCCAGGCCCTGCAAGCCGCGGAAGGCGATCAGCTGTCCCATGTTTTGGGATAGCCCGCAGAGAATCGATCCGGCGAGGAAAAGGATGATCGCGGCCTGGAAGACGATCTTCCGACCGTAAAGATCAGAGATTTTCCCGTAGAGGGGAGCGGTAACGGTCGAGGCGAGAAGGTAAGCGGTCACCACCCACGAAAGCTGTTCGAGCCCACCGAGTTCTCCGACCATGGTCGGGAGCGCGGTGGCGACGATGGTCTGATCCAAAGCAGCGAGGAAGAGGCCGATCATCAATCCCCAGATCACGGCCATGATTTGGCCATGGGTCATGGCCACACGGGGAGCGTCGGAGGTCGGGAGGACGGTGTCGGTCATTTAGGGAACCCCGGGAGAACCTATCAAGTCCGGCCGGATATTCCGAGACGGTGAAATTTTGGTTCTGCGGGCTGGCAGATAGGTCAAGCCACACTCCCAACGCAGGGGCTCGCAGGTAGCCTCACGGAGATGGAAACCGATCGGCTCATCGAGACGATCCGACGATCGGTCATCGGCGCCGATACCGCCGTTTTTACCCCCTACGGGCTCCGCCGGGTCACCTACGCGGACTACACCGCCTCGGGTCGTTCCCTCTCCTTCATCGAAGACTTCATTCGCGAGACGGTCCTTCCGCTGTATGCCAACACGCACACGGAAACCTCGGGCACCGGCCTCCAGACCACTCGCTTCCGAGAGGACGCGCGGACACTCATCCGCCAGGCGGTGGGCGGGGACGAGAGCCATGCCGTGATTTTCGCCGGCTCGGGCTCGACTGGAGCCATCGACCGGCTGATCACGATTCTCGGGGTACGGGTGCCGGCCGCCCTGGATGACGAATTCGACCTCAGTGGTCACATCCCGGTCGATCGACGCCCGGTGGTGTTCGTCGGACCGTACGAGCACCATTCCAATGAACTTGGTTGGCGAGAGACAATCGCCGACGTGGTTGAGATCGCCGAGGACTCCGACGGCCACATCGATCTCGACGACCTCGAACGGCGGCTGGTCGAATTCTCCGGTCGGCCGCTTCGAATCGGGTCGTTTTCAGCCGCCTCGAACGTGACCGGGATCATCACCGATACCTCGGCAATCTCCACGCTCTTGCACAAGCACGGAGCGCTCTCCTTTTGGGATTTCGCCGCCGCCGCTCCCTATGTCGGCATTGCCATGCGTCAGAAGGAGGCTGGCAACCTCGACTACAAGGACGCGATCTTCATCTCTCCGCACAAATTCATCGGGGGCCCCGGCACGCCGGGGGTACTGGTGGTGAGAAAGGATCTCCTGGCGAATCGGGTTCCATCCGTCCCCGGTGGAGGGACGGTGGCTTATGTCAACAAACTGGTCCATCGTTATCTCACCGATCCCGAGCATCGCGAGGAGGGGGGGACACCTGCCATCGTCGAATCCATCCGGGCCGGTCTTGTGTTTCAGCTCAAAGAAGCCGTAGGAGTCGGAGACATTCGCCGGCGCGAGGAGGACTTCATCCAGCGGGCGATCGATTCGTGGTCGCAGAATCCCAATATTCAGATACTGGGCAACCCCAAGGCGGAGCGGCTCTCGATTGTCTCGTTCGTAATCCGTTTTGGCGATCGCTACTTACACCACAACTACGTGGTCGCGTTGCTGAATGACCTCTTCGGCATTCAGGCCCGGGGTGGCTGTTCCTGTGCAGGTCCCTATGGACATCGCCTCCTCGGCATCGACCTCGACACCAGCCGTCAGATCGAACGCCAGATCGGACTGGGTTGCGAGGTTGTCAAGCCGGGATGGGTGCGGGTCAACTTCAACTATTTCATCAGCGAGGAGGAGTTCGCGTTCATCGTCGAAGGAGTCCACCTGATCGCCGAGTTCGGCTGGAGGCTGCTGCCGCATTACCGCTTTGAGGCTGACACAGCTTTGTGGAGACATCGCCGGGGCTTGCCCCACCCGCCGTTGTCGCTATTCGAGATCGATTATGGCCACGGCCTTCTCGAGCACCGGGCCAGTGGGCGATCGTCCGCCAGCGCTGATGAGTACCCCCGATACGTGACCGAGGCCCACACCCTGTTTGCCACCGCCGCTGTCGATTCCGAGGTCATAGATGACGTCCTCGATGCCGAGGCCGAGTCCCTGCGCTGGTTTCCGTTGCCGCACGAGGTTGGTGTTTGACAAGCGGTCGCGTCGTCGCCGTCAACATTTCCGCGGGTGGTGTGCCCAAACTCCCCGTTGATCGGGCATTTCTCTCCGCCAATGGCCTCGAGGGAGATCGCCATACCGATCGAGTTCATCACGGCGGCCCTCTACGCGCTGTCTGTCTCTTTTCGGACGATGTCATCGCCGCCCTGCGTGCAGAGGGTCACCCGATCTTCGCCGGGGCGGCCGGGGAGAACGTGACGGTGACCGGAGTGAATTGGATCGAGGTTGTGCCCGGTACCCGCTGGGGTATCGGCGATGAAGCCGAAATCGAGGTCACGAGCTACACCAGCCCCTGTTACAAGAATGCTGGCTGGTTCATCGACGGCCAGTTCTCCCGAATCAGCCAGTCACTCCACCCGGGATTCGCCCGCGTCTATGCCAGGGTGCTGGTGGAGGGGGCGATCGCAGCAGGCGATCAATTCACCCGGACTGATTGAAGAAAGGTCAGCGTCCTCGACCAGGCGAGGTCCGCGGCATCCGGGTCGAAGTGATTCCCTTCTTCGAAGAAGCCGGGACTGGTGCCGGGGTAACGAAACGTTTCGAACTCGATTCCTTCGAGGCCCATGGTTGCTTCCATGAAGGCAGCATCATCGGAGCTGACCCAAGGATCTTCCTCCGCCAGATGGAGTTGATAGCGAGCTCGGGATCCGGCGAAGTCGATCGTCTGGGTGCCGTAGAACGAAACCACTGCAACTACCCGCTCGGGTCGACGCACCGATAGCCAGAGCGCCAGCGAACCGCCCATGCCAAGGCCGAGGACCGTCGCCGGGCCGGGAGCGGAATTGCCCAGCACCTCGAGCCCGCCGAGCGTGGCCGAGACCAGGTGATTGGGATCTACCGCCCCGAGCACCGCCTCCGCTTCCGCTTGGCTCGCCGGGAGCGCTCCGGACAGAAGATCGGGAACGAGTACGGTGCAGCCCTCGTCGGCGAGGCGGTCAGCCAGCTTCTTCGTGGCGGCGTTGAGCCCGTGCCAGGAGTGGAGCAGCAAGACCGGGTTGGCCGGCCGAGGAGGCCCGACGTAGTAAGCCAGCCCGGACATGTCTGCGAATTGTGACCACGAGCTCATCCTTATCTGAAAAGCATCAACGCGGCATCGCCTATACCGCCCTGGCGGCGCTGCTGTTCGGGGTGAATGGAGCAGTGGCTGCCGACTTGTTGAGGGCGATTCCCGCCGGCAACGTCGCCCAAATTCGGTCGGTCCTGGCGGCCCTGGTCCTGGGACTGATCGCGTACCGCCGAAAAGCTGTCGCGACCGGTGGCAGACTCCTATTCCTGGTGGGCTTCGGCCTAAATCTCGCCGTTGTCAGCCTGTCCTTCCTGGTGGCCATTTCTCGACTCGGTGTGGGTCCGGGCGTCACCATCCAATTCAGTGCTCCGGTGCTGGTATTGGGCTGGATACGACTGGTGAACAAGCGGCGGGTGCCGGCCTTGGCGTGGGTCGCGGCGTTCGTGGCCCTGATCGGTGTGGCCTTGGTCAGCGGCGCTCCCAACTTCGGTCGCCTCGACCCACTTGGTCTTCTGGCGGCGGGAATCGCCGCACTCAGCTTCGCTACTTACATCATCCTTTCGGGCTTTCTGGGTCGCGAGCTCCCAACCATCACGATTGCCGCCTACGGCTTCTCCTTCTCGGCGCTTTTCCTGCTGGCCGCCTTCAGAGTGGCGCTGCCCCCCACCGAGCCGCGGGTGCTGGCAGGGGTTGTGTGGCTCGTGATCTTGGGGACCGTCGTTCCGTTCCTCCTCGAGGTGGCCGCCCTCCGTCTCACGGACCCCGGCACCGTTGGCGTGGTCGCCACACTCGAGCCCGCCATTGCGGCGGCCGTGGCCTGGTGGTGGCTTGACCAGATCCTGGCCCCCCTCCAGGTCTTGGGTGGAATTTTGGTAGTCGGAGCAGTGGCGTTGATCGAGCGATATTCGGCCCGGCCGCCTCTCGGTATCTAAAGATCCGCCGGTAGTACCGTCGCGGGCCGAGCGCAGAAGGAGGTTTCAGTGGCTACTCGGCTCAATCCTTACATCTCTTTCACCGACAACGCCCGTCAGGCAATGGAGTTCTACCAATCAGTGTTGGGCGGAAAGCTCACTCTCAACACCTTCGGAGAGTACGGAGCCCCTGACGGCCCCGGAGCCAACAACATCATGCATGGCCAGCTCGAAACCGATGGCGGGCTGACCTTGATGGCCGCCGACACCCCGCCCGGAGAGACGCATCAGGCGGGGAACAACTTTGCCGTCAGCCTGAGCGGGGAGGACGCCGAGGAGCTCCGTGCGTATTGGAAGAAGCTATCGGCCGGCGGGCAAGTGTCGGTGCCCCTCGAGAAGCAGATGTGGGGAGACGAATTCGGCATGTGCGTCGATCAGTTCGGGATTCCCTGGATGGTGAACATCGGTCCGCCGCGAGGCTGACGCGTCATTGATCCTTCCGTGAGGATTTACGCGGCCTGAGGCCGCGTAAATCCTCACAGTTCCCCCCCGTACACTCGCCGGGCTCATGACCTCGTCGGTGGCCCCGCTTCAGCTTCGTGGTTTTCGATCGCTTTGGGGGGCATCCCTCTTCTCCAACATCGGAGGCTTTCTCCAAGCTTCGGCGGCTGCCTGGCTGATGCTCGACCTCACGGGCTCGGCCACCTGGGTGGGGCTGATCTCTGCTTCCACCACGCTCCCTTTTCTCGCCCTGGCGCTGCTCGCCGGTGCCGTGGCCGACATGACCGACCGGGTGCGAATACTCCTGGTATCTCAGATCGCGATGGCCACCGCGGCAGCCGCCATGGCCATCCTGGCCTTCTTGGGCGAAGCCACTCCGGTCCGCCTCCTCGTCCTGGGCCTGCTCATCGGTGTCGCCGGCTCCTTCAATCTTCCCGCCTGGCAGGCTCTGGTTCCCGACCTCGTCCCGCGGGAGATGATTGCATCCGCGGTGGCGCTCAACTCGGTCTCCTTCAATGTCGCCCGGGCCGTCGGCCCCGCCCTCGGCGGGCTCCTCATCGCCACCGTCGGAGCGGAAGCGGGATTCGGACTCAATTCCCTTTCGTACATCTCCGTCGTTGTCGCCCTTTGGTTCATCGGACGCTCCGACACCCAGAAGCCGGCCGATGCCGCCCCGCTGACGACGGCGATGGCCCTGGGTTGGCGGTTTGCGCGCTACACCCACAGCTTTCGGCGGGTGCTCTTGTTTGGAGCCCTTTTCGGGTTGTCGTCCTCGGTGGTCCCGACCGTCCTTCCCAGTCACACCGAAGCTCTCGGGGGCGGCTCGCTCGCCTATGGGGTGCTGCTCGGCATGATGGGTTTCGGAGCCATCGTCTCGGCGTTCGCGAGACGTCGAATCGCCGAACGCCTGCGAAAATGGACCGTTCCCGCCGCCATCGGTGGGTATTCGCTGGGCGGCATTGCCGTCGGGCTGGCCCCATCGTTGCTCTGGGCGGTTCCCGGACTGCTCCTTTCTGGCGCCTCGCTCGTGCTCGCCACCACCACTCTCAACTCGACTGCCCAGATGCTCAGCCCTCGCTGGGTTCGTGGAAGGACCATGAGTCTCTGGTCGCTGGCCTTCGCCGGCATGACCCCATTCGGTGCGATCCTGGCCGGCGCCGTCGCGGACGCTCTCACCACTCGCTCTTCGTATGTGTTGATCTCCTCGGCTGGTCTCGGGTTGGCAGTTGCAGCCATCCGCTCGGGCATCCCGGTGCTGAGCGAGATCGTCCCGCCCGAATTCGACCCCGACCGCAGCCCTCCCGAACACGTCGAAACCCTCGACAGCGGCCCCGTGATGGTCCTCAACGCCTTCGACCTTCAACCCGGCCAGGTCGACGATTTCCTGGAAGTGATGCAGGACGTGCGCCTTGTGCGTCTACGAACAGGCGCCTACCGCTGGCGTCTGTATCGGGACGCCTCCGATCCGCGTCGCCTGATCGAAATGTTCCTTGTCGTCTCCTGGCGCGAGCACCTCAACCAGCATCGTCGCATCGACGACGTCTCGGCCGATCTCATCCGCCGGGCGCGCTCGTTCGATCGAACCGGTGAACCGAGGTCGCGACACCTGATCGCAGTCGACGTAGAGAAGCCTCCAGACTTCGACCTGCTCCTCACCACCCACACGCAAATGCATGAAACGGATGGCTCAATACTCCTCGAAGAGACGGCCGAATTCGACGCCCTCCGCCGCGACCACATATGACTGCTCGAACCGGAGGCCGCTACTTCCGATTGCTCGCGGAGAACGCGGACTTCCGGAGGCTCTATCTCGCCCGACTCGTCTCCTACGGGGGCGATTGGTTCCTGCTGGTGCCGATGCTGTCTCTGGTCCACGACCTGAGTCGCTCGCCATTCCTCACCGCGGCTGTGCTGACCGCCAACACCCTCCCTGCCTTCTTGCTCTCTCCTATCGGCGGGGTCTTGGCCGATCGCGTCAATCGGAAGAAGATCATCGTTTGGTCGAGCCTGGTCGCCGCCGGGGCGAGCTCCACAATTCTTTTCGTCGACTCGTCGTTCATCCGCGACAAGGGGCTCGGAGTCACGCTGGTCCTGGGAGCGATGTCGATTCTCGCCGCCCTCAGTGCTCTAATCACCCCGGCCTCCTCGGCGTCGCTCCCGGTGATCGTCAAGCCAGCGGAGCTGGGAGACGCATCGTTTCTCCTCGAATCGACCTGGGGCACCATGGCCGCGGTCGGTGCCGCCCTCGGCGGGGTCGTCGCCACCTTGTTCGGGCGGCGGGCGGCGGTTGCGGTCGATGTCACCAGCTTCCTTGTCGCCGCGACACTGATCTGGCGAGTGCGGACCAACCTCTCTCCACACAAGGAGCGAGCAAGCGGCGAGCCACCAGCCCGTCTCCGTTCGGCGTTTACATACATCGCCCAGAAACCGACGGTGGCGGCGCTGCTCACCTCGAAGGCGGGCTTCGCCATCTTCGGGGGCGGGGCCGTGGCGCTCCTCCCGGTCCTCGCCCTCGATTCATTCGGCGCAGGTGACGATGGTGTCGGCTGGCTCCTCGCCGCCCGCGGCATCGGTGTCGTCATTGGCCCGTTCATCATCCGCCGGATGGTGGGCGGCACCGATCGCGCCGTGCTGACATCCATCGGGGCATGCATGGCTTTTTGGGGACTCTCCTACCTGGGTACGGCGACGGCCCCCTCGCTGCTCATCGCCGCCGCAGCGGTGTTTTTGGGCCATGCCGGGGCGGGAAGCCAGTGGAGCTTCTCTTCCTATGGCCTTCAGCTCTACACCGACAACAGCATCAAAGGTCGCATCTTCGGGCTCGACTTTGCCGCCGTCACCCTCACCTCGACCATGTCTCAGTTACTTTTCGGCTGGCTGGCGACGTCCTATTCGGTTCGCTTTATCTTCTTCGGTTTGGCGCTCGCCGCGATTGTTTTCGGGCTCGTTTGGCGTCGAGTTACCTCGAGGTACTGGAACGAGCCCGCTCACGCCATCTGAAATGCCTGCAACCGGGTGCTGAGCTTCGGGGTTCCTTGATTGATGGACGATTTGCCAATTCGGCTTGCGGAGGACCTTGATGGCGCCTTTCCCGAATTGGTCGAAGGCCTGCAATCGGAGCTCTATTCCGGCTTGCGCTCGCTGGCCGGTGGGGATGCAGAGGACCTCGCCCAGGAAACATTCATCCGGGCGTATCGTGCCCTCTCGAGCTACGACACCGCTCGGGTCCGCAACCTCTCGCTGCGGGGCTGGATCTGGACGATCGCCCTCAATCTGGGCCGCAACCATCTTCGGGACCGTGCCCGCCGGCCCACCGTCGCCAATGAGCTGTTCGATGTGGGGAGAGATGATCCCGAGCCAGTCGACTGGATCGCTTGGGAAACTCGTTTGCGGAAACTAAGCCTTCCGATCCGCAAGGCAGTGGTGCTCCGCCATGTCGTTGGACTCGATTACCCCGAGATCTCGTCGGTGACCGGGCGGCCGGTGGGAACGGTGAAAGCAGACGTCCATCGGGGACTGCAGAGACTGAGATCGATCATGGAGGACGAAGAATGAATATCGAAGAAACGCTCGCCGGACTTCGCCGAGGCGCGCCGGCGTCGCTGAAGGCGAATGTCGAACTCGGCACCGGTTTGGCCGACGGTGTCTCCATCTTCGAGAGCCCGGTGGGCGAACTGGCGGTGACCTTCAATCCTCACGGCGTTTCGTCGGTGAGTCTGGCTGCGCTCGATTTCGAGGACTACTTCTCCGATCGATTCGGACGTCGACTCATCGAGGCCCGACCGCCGTCGGGATGGGAGAAATTGATCAATCGGGGAATCGAGGCCGGTAACCCGGGACAGCTTCCTCTCGACCTGAGAGGGGTTACTGCCTTTCGACGAGCGGTCATGCTCATCGCCACCACGATTCCTCGCGGGGAAGTTCGGCCCTATCAATGGCTGGCCCGCCAGGCTGGACGCCCGGGTGCGGCCCGGGCGGTGGGAAGTGCCATGGCCAACAATCCGATTCCGTTGATCGTGCCCTGCCACCGAGTCGTGCGCTCCGATGGCTCGCTTGGGGCCTATTCGCTCGGGGGATCCGCCAACAAACGCGTGCTCCTCGCCCGGGAGGGCTTTGTTTCCACCGCAGGATGAGCCAGCCGCCCTAGCCAAATTGCCTTCAATGCTTGGCGCTGCGGGGCGATAAATATCAGAATTGATTATGGCCGATATGCCAGAAACCACTCCCGCCGGCGAACCACCCTCGGATGCGCCTATCGAGCAGGCACCGCTCGACCTGGTTCCCTCCTTTGCAGTGGAGGATGAAAAAACCGAAGCCTGGAGCCCGCTAACGAGGGCCAACTCGGATTACGAACGGCTCTGGTCGATGCCCAACGGGTCCACCCACCAGAACGTCCCCGTGGCCGATGACGCCCCCCAGCCTGCCTCCGAGTCGGCACCGCCAGAGCCCGAAGCCCTAGAGGCAGAAGCCCACATGGCTGAGCCGGAGGCCCAGGCGGCTGAGCCGGAGGCCCAGACGGCCGAGCCGGAGGCCCAGACGGCCGAGCCGGAGGCCCAGACGGCGGAGCCGGGGGCTCAGACCGACGAGTCGGAACCGGCTCCGAGGATGTCTGCTCCCGCCTCGAGTCTTCCTACCCCAGGGTTCACCGGGACTCTGGTGACGGGTTCAGAGGTCCTCAATTCCTCGATCGTGGTCGGTAGCGGCGGCATCGTTCTTTGGGGCGGAGGTGCCGAGATCGGATCCTGGGAGCATTCGCAGGCCCGGATCGCCCGACTGACCTTTTCTCGCTTCGCCATCCAGGCCGAAGGCGAGACCCTCACGTTCACGGCCGACGACCCCACCGGATTGGATAACGCGATTGCCGCCAGCGCCGCGCCCGTGCCGCTACCCGAATCCCCACAGCCGATCACTTCTGACGATTCGCCGTCAGGGAACCAAACGGAGGTGCCACCACCGGCTCCGGAACCTGTCACCCCCGAGGTCTCTGTGGCGGCGGCAGCAGTCAGAAGGCCTCGCATCAAGAACTTCCGGCCGGAGGAATCGGAAGCGCCGCCATTGCCGGCGCCGGTTACCCCTCCTCCGCTCGAAGAACCCATGCCCCAAATGGCCGAGGAGGCAAGCGAAGAGGTCACGATTGCGGACTCGGTGCGGGCCCACAGCGCTGGGACAACGGTCCGTCCCCGCCGATTCCGTCCCAACGACCTGCGGGGCATGCTCATCAAAACCGCCGTTGTCCTCGGCCTGGTCGCCGTCTTGGCCGGGGCAGCGTATGCGGTGATGCTGCTCATGGGACGCACCGGGGATCCGGGAGCCACCGCCAGCACCCAACCCGAGGCCACCGCTCCTCCGATAACGATTGTCATCACCACCGCTCCCCCGGTCACGGTCGCTACCACTGCCGCCCCCGAGCTGGGGGATACCACCTTTTTTCAGACCGACGCGGCGACGCTCACCGAGCGTTGGAACACTTTGGCCGAGGTCTCGGCTCCCAACATGGTGCTGTTCTCCGATCTCACTTCCCCCTTCATCCTGCTCCTGACCCCGAACGTGACGCTGGAAGGGGTGCTCGATCCCGTGGCCGGCAATGTCACGATGCGCGCGACCCCAACGGGGACCCCAGAGGGCGACGGGGCGATCCTCAACGCTCTCGGGATCCTGATTGGAACCGCCGATCCCTCGCTAGACGGCAGCGATCGCAAAGCCTTACTGGCTCAACTCGGTCTCGACGTGGATCGGCCCGAGCTGGGTGGAATCGACGGATCACTGACTCACAACGGGCTGGCCTATCGGATGGTTTATCAGGCCGAGCAGAACACGCTCGAGTTCGCCATCACCCCCGAAGGGGCGGTGACAACCACCGCGGCCGGCTAGCCGCTCTTTCCCCCGTACCGGTTTTCCCCCCGCAGTGAGTCTGGTTTCTCCCCCCGCAGGCGGGAGTACCGGCGTTGCCGGGGAGGGGGGAAGGGGGAGAAACCGGGCGGCTCATTGC
>DATFFB010000148.1:0-20724 GCA_035250485.1 Acidimicrobiia bacterium | reverse complement strand
GACAGCCTGGTGCAGGCGGCCGAGATGCTGGCCGAGCTCACCCCTCCGGCGATCGAGAAGTTCGGATTCGCCAACTCGGGCTCGGAGGCGGTCGAGGCGGCAGCAAAGCTCGCCCGCAAGGTCACCGGGCGTCAGGGGCTGCTCGTCTTCCGCGGCGGCTTTCACGGGCGCACCATGGGCTCGGTCAGTTACACCACCTCGAACTCCAAGTACCGCGATGGTTATCACCCGGTTCTCGGCTCGGTCTTCGTGGCTCCGTTCCCGCACCCGTATCGATGGGGGATGACCGACGAACAAGCGGTCGACTACTGCCTCTGGGATCTCGACATGATGTTTCGCCACGAGGTCAGCCCTCACAACATCGCCGCGTTCTTGATCGAACCGGTGCAGGGCGAAGGCGGGTATTACCCGGCTCCCCCTGCGTTTCTCGACGAGCTGCGGGCGCTTGCCGACCAACACGGGATCAAGATCATCTACGACGAAGTGCAGACCGGCTTCGGCCGGACCGCCGAGTGGTTCGCCTCCGATCTCTATCGGGCCAAGCCCGATGTGATCGCGCTGGGCAAAGGGATCGCCAATGGCCTTCCTCTTTCCGCCTATGGCGCATCAGCCGAGATGATGGATGCCTGGCCCCGGGGCTCGCACGGCACCACCTTTGGCGGAAACCCGGTGGCGGCAGCGGCGGCGGTCGCAGTGATGAACACGATGGGTGATCTGCTTCCACACGCCCGCGACCTTTCCTCGCGAGCCTTCGAGCGTCTGGCGAAGCTCGCGGCCGACCATCCGACGATCGGGGATGTGCGAGGGCTCGGCCTCATGATTGGCATCGAACTCGTCTCCAACACCGAAACGCGATTGCAAGATGCCGCCGCCTTCGCCCATGTCCAGAAGTACTGCCTCGAGCGGAACCTCATCATCATCGATTGCGGACCGGACGGGAACGTCATCCGCTACATCCCGGCCCTGGTGACCACCGAGGAACAGCTCGACTGGTCTCTCGACCTGATCGATGAAGGGCTCGCCGACTACGAAGACAGGCCTCAGTAGGTTCCCGGCTCAGGTGGAACCCTGGCAGCCCCCGCAACGTCCAAGGTCGATGCGACTCTTCAAGTCTCTGACTCTTGGTGTCCTCGCCTTCCTTGTTCTGGCCTGCGGCAGTTCGTCGACGAACCTGAGCGACGAACTCAAACTCAACGAAGACCCTGATTCGATCCTGCTCTCCGTAACGAGTGCCGGGGGATTCGTCCCGGTCGAGTTCATGGTCAATCAGGGGCCCCATCTGGTTCTGACCCGCAGCGGTCAATTGATCCAGCAAGGACCGCAGATCGAAATCTATCCCGGACCCCTCCTCGCCAATTGGCAGGTGAGTCAGCTGGATGAGGAATCGATGCTGTTTGTTCTCGAGGAGCTCGACGCCCTCAACTTCGACGAGATCGGCCAGGTGGAAAACAACGATGCCACCGGTGTGGCCGACGCCCCGATCACCACCGTTCGCTTCTACAACCAGGACGGCGAGCACTCCTTCGCCGTCTATGCCCTCGGTATCTCGGAAGATTCGACCGACGAGCGGGTGCCGATCCTCGCCAACCTCGTCGATCGCCTGGGGACGATGACCGGTACTTCTAGCACCAGCTACGTGCCAGAAATGATCCAGGTCGTCGCTGGAGTCGGCGCCGGTGAGATCGATCAGGCGGTGGCCAACGTTCGCGAGTGGCCACTGCCCGTCTCCTATGACGACATGAGCGAGATCGGCTTCGATTGGCGATGTGCCGCCTACGAAGGAGAAGAGGCTCAGAATCTCCTCGGTGTGTTTGCCGAGGCCAATCAGGCGACTAGGTGGGCGCTTGGTGAGACCGAGTATCAGATCCTGGTCCGACCGCTCTTCCCCGACGAAACTCCCTGCGAGCCTTTGAACTAAAAAGCGCGGATTTCTCGGCGAGAAATCCGCGCTTTTGGGGGAGATTTAGACCCGACCCTTTACCTGGCGCCAGATGAGTAGGGCAACAATGGCGCCGATGATCGAACCGATCAGGCCGACCGTCGAGAACTCGTTGAAGCTCCGGCTGGTGAAGAGCACTGCCAGCAACCCTCCCACGAAACTTCCGACTATTCCGAGCAAAAGAGTGGGCAGGAATCCCATTGCGTCGCGACCAGGCACGAGCGCCCGCGCTATGAAACCAGCGATCAGACCGACGATCAGGAACCAAATGATTGCCATTTCTCTCCCTTTGTTTGCGGATGGCGAAATCCAAGATAAACGCTACCCATGAGGCGCGTCGGACAAACGCCAGTAGCGACATCACGGCTTTCTCGTAATCAGGAAGAGCTCGTCGTTCCACCAAACCTGCCCGTACTTCTCCATCACCCTTCTCGTCGCATCGAGATAGACGCCTGTACTCATCGCTTCCGCCAGCCGCGTTTCGTCGATCTGCGCGACATAGGTGGCCGCGTTCCAGGCAGCGACGACCGAGGAAGTGCCGATATGTGCCGCTTCCTCCGAGGGCATCGTGTGAAGTGAGAAACGAAAGATCGCCTCCTCGAGGTCTGGAAACGTCAGGTCCAACTCGTCCGCTAGTTGGCGTTTCGCCTCGGCCACGACATCGGACCCGCTGTGTCGGAACGGCTTTTCATCGGGCCAGACACCATGGATGATCTCCATCCCCGGGTCGTCACCGGCGGCCTGGACGCCGATCAACAACCCGCCTGGGGCCAGCGCGCGAGCCAGCGGAGCTACGACCAGCCCGACCTTGCGTTCGATGGGAGTCCGTGCTCGATATGCCTGCGAGGCAATCGCCAGGTCATATCTGATGCTTCCCCCCCGACGAGGAATCAAAGGCTCGAGCAGAAAACGATGATCCTGGCGATATAGAACCAGGGCGGCTGGATGGACGTTGATCGGGTTCCCTGTCTTCTCGCTGGTAGTTATTTGCCAGTCGGCAGCGAGTTGACCGAAGAGCTCTGAGATCTGTTCGCCAAACTCAGCACTTGTGGTGCCGGCCAGGGCCACGTCTCGCCAACGGCCCGTCGGGCCGACGTTCAGATCCGGGGCGTCGGCGAAACGAAGGTTGGTGACCACGACCACCATCTCAGGATGCTCGAGGAAGCGATCCGGGAGGCGGGCGAGTCCCTGACGGACATCCTCGATCGAGATTTCCTTGGCCACCACCAGCCAGGGGACGTAGGTCCACCGGCGATGGAGACGACGCATGAGGTTGGTGAGAAGAGCCCCATCTCCCATGCCGGCGTCGAAGATCCGGAGACCGGGTTGTGACAGCGTCAGCCTCTTCGCCTCCTGCGCAATCCGATCGGCGATGACCACCTTCTCGTCGGTGGCATTGACGAACATCGTGTAGGCCGCCCGAGTATCGAAGAAGCGAGCCATTTCAGGCGATCGGGAGCACCTGAAAACCGGACCCGTCAACCGTCACCATCGCCGCCGGAGCATCGAGGTGGGCGAGGGCGGCAAGGATCTCATCGGCCCGGGCCTGGTCCACCACCCCGATCCCGTCGACCCGGCGGAGAAAGCGCATCTTCTCGATCATCTGCGGAAGGGGGCCCGGATCACTCGCCACCAGTGTGACCGTGCGGCTTCCCGAAGCCGGGGCCGGTTTCGCCGTGGGGATGGTCGGGACGGTGGCTTTCGGAGTGGAAGGAGCTCTGTCGCGACGCAGTTTGGCGACATGCCAGGTGAGAGCGCCTGAAACCACCATCGTCGGGATGCCCCACGCGAGCGGCTCGCCCAGGTCAGAGGTGTCGCTCGCCAGAGCGGCTCGCAGAAGGACAAACAA
The DNA here is from genome assembly GCA_035250485.1 of Acidimicrobiia bacterium. Taxonomy (GTDB): domain Bacteria; phylum Actinomycetota; class Acidimicrobiia; order Spongiisociales; family ZC4RG35; genus JACCTH01. The sequence goes on along the minus strand of DATFFB010000148.1, from coordinate 16,936 downwards.
CACCGTGATCAGCGCGATGGCGGCGGTGACGGCCGAACTGAAGAAGAGGAACAAGAGCGCCGCCCGACGTGACGGCGAGCGAGGTTCGTCAAGGGTCAGGACCTTGCCCCAATAGCGAACCGTGAGTGCGCCCGTCACCACAAGGCTCACTATGGCGACGATGAATGTTCGCCCTTCGTCATCGATCAGTGTTGTCGAACCCAGAGTCGAGAACACCAGCCCAGCCAGGAAGATGAGCGAGCCGGCGAATCCCACCAGTGAACTCGCCCCGAATAGGTACTCAACCGCTCTCACCGGCTCTGTGCGGGCACGACCCAGAATTGGGCGGTGATGCCAGTAGGCCGCCAGCCCGACGAGAAGGCTGGTCAGCAGCTCGGGGGCAGCATCGCGGGCTTCGGAGTCCGCCAAATTGAGAAGTAGCACCGCGCCTAAATAGACCAGGGCGATGAAGGCCGTGGCGGCGGTAAACCCGGCAATCACAGCCACGACGCCCGTGTAGACGTCTCGCAAAAGCCCGGCCCGACGCGCCATCCTTTGCAACCAGAAGAAGACAAACAACGGGATACCGACGGCGAGCAGCAGTGCTCCCCACTTCAGATCGACATAAAGAGAATTCTCTCCGAGGAGAACCGTCTCGCCTTCGAATAATGTCGAAAGGCTGCCCCCGACGGCAAAGCTGACACCGGCGGTAGTGAGCCCGAGACCTACTAGCGATCCCCACGCCAGGCGGATCTCATCGAGTTCTTCGTCCTCTCCCCGCCATCGCTCGAGGAGCCACCAGAGCGCCCCGAATGACAGCAGCTGCGCGACCGCCGAGGTTTGGTACTCGGCGAGGTCGAGCGCGAAAGCCAGCAGCCGGATGACCGCCACCACCACCACCGACAGGGCGATGGTGATAGAAACCGCCAGATAGAGTCCGCGCCCGGCGCTCTTCGCTCCGCCTCGACGACGTTCGAAGGCAATCCACACTGAGGCCCACACCGCCCCGGAAACGATCAGCGTCGAGAGGGTGAGCGCGATGTCTCCCGGATCGCGGAAGAGGACTCCGTCGCCGGGGAGGATCGACTCGACCAGAGACGAGAACGCGGTCGTGGCGAGGACCGTGGCAACAATCAGGATGAGATAGGAAACGACTTCGGCCACCGAGCTGCCGGACCCCGTCCGCGGCCGGCGAGCAACCAGCACCAGAGGCAATGCGATTACGGCGGCGACGACGATGAGCAGGAGGAATACGAGAGTCACCTTCAAACCCCCGAGCAGTAGATGTAGTAGGGAAGTTCGTCGATGAAGAGCGAGCCCCCTTCGCGAACCAACGTGAAGCGCATCTCTGTGTCATAGCGGTAAGGCTCGAACCCATCACTCGCCTCCGTCACCGTCACATCGAGGTCGACGATCACGGTCTGGCCCGCTTCGACCACATCGTCGACCACGATTCGAGTTGCCTCGGTACGATCGCGAACGAGGTCGGCGGGGGTGCACTGGTCCCTCGATTCCTCCGAAAGCAAGGCATGGGCCCCGTCGTAGTTCTCATCGTTCAGGGCCACGAGAAATGCCTGCACGGTGCCCTCGGGAGTGTCGCGGGAGAACTGCTCCGGCGGACGAACCGCGTTGACGATCGCCGCCGCTACCACAAGGACCGCCACGATCAACCCAATGATTATTCCCAGGCGGGGACCGCGGCGAGTGTCGGTGCTAGTCATGAGAACAGGTTGGCGGGGCCTTCGAGACGGCGCAATCCGGTAACACCCTGAATCAGGTGCCGACCCCGTCAGAGCAGAACCGGAGGATCTCCGAAGCCAGTTGACGGCGGTCGAGGCGGCCTCCAGGGCGATACCAGCGCTCAACAGCGTTCAGAATCGACAGGATGATGATGGCCGTAATGGCCGGATCGAGATCGGCCTGGAATGAACCGTCCTGGGCGCCGGTCACCAGCACTCGCCGGAACGCCGCCTCGTACCTGTCCCGGGCGGCGAGCACGCGCTGGCGGTGGGTTTCATCGAGAGCGTCGGCTTCATACAAAAAGGTGCGCGCCTCGTCGATGTGATCCAAGACGACGTCGACGTGGCCCTCGACCAGGGCGGCCAGCTGTTCGGCTCCGGTACCGCCTGCGTGTTCAACCCGATCGGCGGATGCCTGAAAAAGAGCGCCCCCCTGCTCGACCACTTCGACCAGCAGATCCGCCTTCGAATCGATGTGGCTGTAAAGCGACGAGCCGAGCAGGCCCACTTCTCGGGCCAGATCGCGCATTGACGTCCCGTGATACCCCCGGGAGGCAAATAACCGGCCGGCGGCAGCCACCACATCCTGGCGGGTTCGGGATCGGGTGACGGTCATACGTCGTAGTCCACCGAAACAACATCGGTCAGTGGGTGCGACTGGCAGGTGAGGATGTAGCCGGCCTCAACCTCGGAGTCGATCAGAGCCCAATTCCGCTCCATCTCCACTTCCCCTTCGACCACCCTCGCCTTGCAGCTGGCGCACATCCCGCCCTTACAGGAGTAAGGGAGCTCGGGGCGAACCCGCAAAGCGGCATCGAGAATCGACGTTTCCCGCCGCATCCGGGTAGTGCTGCGACGGCCGTCGAGGGTCAGCTCGAGTGCGATCGTCCCCTCGGCAGACTCCGGTTCGGCGGGGAGCGTGTTGAGATCGAGAGGTCCGGCGAAGAAGAGCTCATCGTGCACCAGGTGGGGTGGGATGCCCCGGTCCTCGAGAAGCTCCCGGGCATCCACCACCATCTCGAACGGTCCGCAAAGAAACCACTCCTCGGGCTGGACCGGATCTACGACCCGGTCGAGGAGTTGCTCGAGGCGTGTGCGATCGAGCCTCCCGGTGAAGAGCGAAGTGACCCCGCTTTCCCGGCTGAGGACGTGAATGAGATGGAGCCGCGTCGGGAACCGATCCTTGAGACCCTCGAGCTCGTCGAGGAACATCACACTCTCGGCGCCGCGGTTGCCGAATATGACGGTGAAGCGGCATCCGGGCTCGGATTCAAGAAGGGTTGAGACCAATGAGAGAACTGGAGTGATACCGCTTCCGACTGCGACGGCCCCGTAGTGGATTGGTCGTGGCTCGGTAGTGAATTCACCGACGGGCGACATCACCTCGAGTTCGAGGCCGGGACGAAGCCGCGAGTTCGCCCAGGTCGAAAAGGCCCCGCCGGGAAGCTGCTTGACACCGATCCGAAGGTCACCGCGGTTGGCGTTGGAGCAAATCGAGTAGCTCCGGCGAACATCGGTGCCCTCGATGTCGGCTCTCACCGTCACGTGCTGGCCGGGCAAATAGGCGAAAGCATGGACCAGCTCCGGTGGCACGGCAAAGGTGATGGCGACAGCGTCGTCGGTGAGGCGCTCAACCTCCGCCACCTTGAGGCGATGGAAACCAACCGCGGTCATCGCAATTGCTTGAAGAGATCGAAGGGCTCACCGCACGAGCTACAAACCATTAACGCCTTGCAGGCGGTCGAACCGAACTCGCTGACCGTCCGCGGGGAGCTGGATTGGCAACGCGGGCATACGACGGCCTCCGGTGGCTCCGGCGGAGCGATCCCATTGTTTGCGAGGAGGTCACGACCTCGAGCCGAGATGTCCTCGGTGGTCCAGGGAGGGTCGAATACCGTCCGCACTATCGCCTCGAATCCTTCCGCCTCGAGGGCTTCGATGATGTTCGATCTGATGAATTCCATGGCCGGACACCCGGAATAGGTGGGAGTGATGGTCACCGTCACCGTCTGACCGTCGGGCTCGACCGAACGCACGATGCCGAGATCGACAATCGACAGGTAGGGAATCTCGGGGTCGCACACCTCGGCGACGATCTGCGCCGGATCTGTCTTGATTCCTATCACCATTTCGCACCTGGATAGGACCGAGCCATCCATTGCATGTCGGCGAGGATGTGCCCCAGATGTTCGGTGTGAATCCCTTCCCGTCCTCCCCGACGGGGGAATGGGGAGTCGGCCAGCTCGAGTCCCGCACCGGCAAGGACCGGACCAAGGCGGTTATCGAAACTGGGCCGAAGGTCGGAAAACTCATCGAACATCTCGTCGACGAAGCGAGCCATAGCGTCGAGCCCGGCCTGCACCCGGCGATGGCTCTCCCCGGTGCCGGCGCCGAGCCGCTCGGCCCAGGTCGAGGAGTGTCGCCAGTGGTAGCGGGCCTCGAGCAGGGCCTTGGCGGCAACGCCAGCGAGCACCGGGTCGGCCGCCGCACTAAGCCGTTCCCAAAGCCCGATCTGATAGCAGTCGACGAGGAGCTGGCGGGCGATGGTCTGGCCGAAATCGCCGTTGGGCTGCTCGCAGATCAGCAGGTTGGAAAACTCGCGCTCGTCGCGGGTCATCGCCAGGTCGTCCTCGGTTCGGCCCTCCCCCTCCAACTCGCCGTAACGGGCGAGCAGTGCCCGGGCGACACCCAGATGATCGAGGGCAATGTTGCCGAGAGCGAGGTCGAGCTCGAGGTCGGGAGCAGAGGCGATCCAACCCGAAAGTTGCTGGGCCAGGATCAGGTTGTCGTCGGCGTGTCCGAGGATGGCGCTTATATCGCTCACATCTGGCCGACTTCGTCGGGAATGTCGTAATGGGTGGCGTGGCGGTAGGGCTTTTCGATCGACCCGAAGAAGGCGGGTGCGTCGTCGGGATCGGAAGCGACGATGTCTGCGGAGGACACCACCCAGATGCTCACGCCCTCCACGCGTCGGGTGTAGACATCGCGGGCGGCAAGCAGGGCCGCTTCGGCGTCGGAGGCATGGAGGCTGCCGGCGTGGACGTGCGAAAGCCCTCGCTTCTGGCGGATGAACACTTCCCACAACGGCCAGACCGATTCGGCCTCCCGCCCGACCTCGGCTTCGGTCTCGCCAGCGACCTTGGGTACTGAGTAAGTCATGCCGCTCCCCGATTGCGCTCGCGGTCACCAAAAGCGGCTGCTGCCTCCCGAACCCAGGCTCCCTCCTCCCATGCCCGGCGCTTGTGCTCGATCCGCTCTTGATTCATGGGACCGTGACCCTTGACCACCGCCCAGAACTCATCCCAGTCGATGGGCCCAAAGTCGTAGTGCTGGCGGTCTTCGTTCCACGCCAGATCCCGATCGGGAATGACGAGACCGAGGTAGTCCGCCTGGGGGACGGTCATATCGACGAACTGTTGGCGAAGGTCATCGTTCGAGACCCGCTTGATCTTCCACTCGATTGATTGTTCGGAGTGAATCGATTCCGAGTCGTGGGGTCCAAACATCATCAACGATGGCCACCACCACCGATTGAGGGCATCTTGGGCCATCGCCTTCTGCTCTTCGGACCCCCGGCAAAGCGTGAGCATGATCTCGTAGCCCTGTCGCTGGTGGAAGGATTCCTCGAGGCAGATCTTCACCATCGCCCGCGCATAGGGCCCGTATGAGCACCGTTTGAGCATCACCTGGTTGGTGATGGCGGCCCCATCTACCAACCAACCGATAGCGCCCATATCTGCCCACGAGAGGGTCGGGTAATTGAAGATCGACGAGTACTTCTGTCGACCGGTATGGAGCAGATCCATCAGCTGGTCGCGCGTCACGCCCAGGGTTTCGGCGGCGGAGTACAGATACAGGCCGTGACCGGCTTCATCCTGAACCTTGGCCATGAGGATCGCCTTGCGGCGCAAGGTGGGAGCCCGACTGATCCAGTTGCCTTCCGGCTGCATCCCAATGATCTCGGAATGGGCATGCTGGGCGATTTGACGGATGAGAGTCTGGCGGTAGGCCTCCGGCATCCAATCGGTCGGTTCGATCTTCTCTTCGGCCTCGAGCAGGGCTCGAAACTTGGCTTCCCCGTTGTCCATCGGCACCCAGACTAACGAACGATCGTTCGTTAGTCAACCCGATGGTCGACGACCTGGGCCTGGCTGATCCTCCCCAAGGGCCCGGCGATATCGAAAACAAGGGTGTCGGCCATCCCGATCCCGGAACGATGCTGGCGCGCCTCGGACTGCATCCCGACCCATTCCCCGACCGGCAGCCGATGCGAATAGAGGGTGATGTCGGGATTGATGTAGATCCACTCCCGCGGATCGAGGCTTTGGGAATTGCCGTTCGACATGTCGGCAATGGTGGCGAGGCGCACGAAGGGGGTCATCTCCTCCCCCGCGACTACCGGGTACTTGAGCCGAAACCACGACGTTCCCGGCCCGTACGCCAGAAAGCTGTCGTCGACGGTCCGCACCTCTATCGCGTCGTAATGGAACCGGGGCAGACCGTGCCTCGAGCCAAAGCGGTCGGACCATTGCATCGACTGCAAGGATTCGGGGGCGGGCGGTGGCGCCCATTCCAAGATCAGCGGTTCCAAGTCGAGGTCCGCAAGTCGAATCTTGAGGGCGGACACGCGACCCACCTCGAGGTCGTCGGCCAAAAGGAAAGCATCGACCACCTGGATCCGTTTGCCGTCTCGTCGCACCACGGTTTCGACTCGGAGGGGTGACATGGGCACCGGCCGAAACAGGTCGACCGTGAATCGGACCACCTGCATAGGCACCGCGGTAGAGACGAGGTCGACTGCTCTCGCCAGCAGCCCAGCAGGAGGGCTGCCGTGCTGGGTTTTGTCATCCCAACCTCCCCGGACCAGCTCAGACGGGAGGAAGGTGTCGCCGTCGTGTACGAAGAGCGACTCGGGCATGGGGGGCACCGTAATGATCTCGATGCGCCCCCATCAAAGCCCGCTTCCCTGGTCCGGCCTGTCGAGGCGCGGTCGCCGTCGTGGCTACCCGACTGTTCAGTCGATCGTCAGTCGATCGCCGGGTTGCTGTCGTCACTGGTGGGCGGCCACGAGTCCAGTTGGAAGCACCCCCCGTCGGCCTTTCCAGGGGTACCGGCATCGGGGCCGTGGTGGGCTGTCTCAAGGCCGTAAGCGGCCGGATCACCGCCACAGACGATGCCGGTGCCCGGGTCGTAGGGCCCGTGATTCTGCCCATTGGCGATGGTCTGGCCGTTTGCCGTGTGTGGATGGGCAGATGCGCCCGATGCACTCACGACAAGCAGCAAGCCGGTAACGACGAACAAGAGCGCCCGTCGTCCGCGGCGAGATATCGAATACATTTGTCAGGTCTCCTCTCTGGTGGCGCGCAGCGCCGTCTGCATGAGCGGACGGAGGGTGCGAGTGTTCGCATCGGCGCCAATCGCGGCCGCGGCTGCGTCCGTCGATGATGAGGGATCGAACGCCCACCCCTCTAGCACCACGCACACGACATCCCGATCGCGAAAGAGCGACACGTTCGTAACCCCCAAATGCGCCAGCCGGTCCGCGATTGCTGGCCGCAAAGCAATTCCGTCCGACCTGCGGTCAAACAAGAATGCAACGGTTGCCACACCACTCACCCTTCTCCAGCCGGATCTCCGGCCTTCCAGGGATTATTTGGACGCCGCCGGCGTGGTGGTATCCGGCAACTCCCTCATTTCCGGAGTCCGCCTGCAGTCGGAAGCGAACTCAAGATCGCTGCCAGCTCCGTGCGATTACGTGCGCCCGTTTTGGCGAGAGCCGACGACACGTGCCGCTCCACGGTTTTGCGGGCAACGAACAAAGCGGCGGCGATTTCCGGGTTGCTCGCCCCGGTGGCGGTTAGCCGGGCTACCTCTAGCTCGCGCTTGCTAAGACCCCACGGACCAGGCTGTGGGCGAGGAGGAACGGGACGCGCTCCCAGTTCCCTCAGACGCTGTTGAGCTATGTGCCGGTCTGTCGCCACTCCCCAGTCCGCGGCCCGACGTTCCACGGATCGGTAGATATCGACCGCGGTGTCTCTGTCCAACTCGGCCCAGGCAGATCCAAGGTCGAGATCCGCCAACAACATCTCGCGCTTGAGCCCAGCTCTTCCCAACCGCTCGCTGAGGCGAGCGAAGATTGCCGCCGCTCGTCGTGATTGTCCCCGCGCGGCTGCCATAGCTCCCAGTGTTTGTCGGAGCTGGACTTCCCCTTCCTCACTATCCCGCGCCGCTTTGACCAATTCAGGGGAGATCGCCTCAAGTGCGGCTCCCACCGCACCGATGCGCGCCATCGCTTCGGCCTCCTTTAAGGCCAGCTCACGCCGGCAGCGAGGACATCCGGCAGCAAGCGCATCGGATTTGGCCTGGCCGAGGCGAGCGCGGACCTCTTCGGCCGCTGGGGCGCCGGCCAGTCGGGCGAGCCAGGTGGCAATCCCCTGACTGCGCCCCAACCGATAGTGAGGGTCCGCCTCTTGCGATGCCTCGTGCCGCAGCTGGGCGATGCCGGTCTGCCAGTCACCCTGGCTAACGGCGATGTCCGCCCTCACGCCCCGTATCTCCGACAGGAGGCGTCCGACATCGCCGATGCGGTGGCACATCGCCTCCGCCTCAGTTGCAACTTGCTCAGCTTCGTCTAGGCGCCCAAGGTTGTATAGGGCCTTCGCCCGGTGGAGGCCAGCCGCAACCATCATCGCCGGGTAAATCCGCCTTTCCGCCTCATCGCCCACCGATCGCGCTAGCCGTTCTGCCTCATCGACACGCCCCGAGCGACGGTATGCCGATGCCAGGACAAGCCGGGCCTCCATCCGCTCGAGGTCTCCCTCGGCGACAGCGGCGATCTCCTCGGCGAACCTGACCTGTTCGATTTCGTTTCCCTCCTGAAGGGACAGGTCACTGGCGGCGTTGAGGGCGTCGAGGTACGCGGCGCGCACCGCAGAATCCCGCCGGAGTATCGACCGATCTGCGCTAATCAAGCACCGGGCGCGGCTCATCGCACGGGTTGTGAGCACCCGTGCTTTCGGTAGTTGGTGCTCGAGCCAGCGGTATATCTCGGACTCAAGGGCATCAAGCGCGATCCCGAAGGCTTCATCGGCCACGCCGAGCCGCCGAGCGCGGGTCACTAGTTCGGCGGCGGTGTCGCGGATGCCCAGGTGGTATGCGGCCTTTGCCGCCGCCAGGAGTGCCCTACCTTGGGTTGGATCGTCAGCAGCGCCGTCGGCGACTACCAGCCACCGCTCGAACTCGATCTGCCGATCGCCCAGCTCCGTCGCCAACTCTGCCAGCCTCTTGTCGAGCCTCTGGCGCTTCGGGCCACAGTGCACAATGGATTCGCTGATTCGGCCCAACTCATTGAGTCCGTCAATCCCGAGAAGTCGGCGCTGTGCTGTCTCGGTCAGCTCAATCGCCAGATCGAGCACGTCCTCACCTGCGGCCATGCCGTGCGCCAGGGCTTCGGCCAGCCGCCGAAAGTCCCCTTGTCCGGTCTGACGAAACCGCCGGAATATCCGGGCGTGCCACTCGCGCCGGTGGTCGGCGGGTAACTCTCGATCGGCAGCATCACGGATTAGATCGTGGGCGACTTGGAGGCGGCCATCGAATTCCAGAGTTAGCCCGCGATTGCGGAGCTCTCCTGCCGCCTGCCAGAACCGTTCTCTAAGCCAGCCGAGCAGCTCCTCGATCTCGCCTGCGTCTGTTGGCCGACCGACCACGGTCAAGGCGCGCAGAAGACTGCCTGCGTCGTCGCTGAGATCCCGTAAGCGCCGGGAGAGATCGGCTTCGACCGATTGGCCGCTCGCGGCTAGAACTTCTATCCAGAACGGGGAACCGGAAGCACTTCGCCAGATGTGGGCGGCCTGGCTCGCGGTCAACGAAGGCTCTAGAGCCCGCGCCATCGCGGTTCCGTCGGCTTCGGTCAACGGCCCTAACTCGATTTCCAGGCGACGTTCCTTATCCGCAAGGATCTGAGCCAGCGAAGCCCGTAGTGCACCTACGTTCGCACCCGGACGGCCCATCGCCACAAGCGCGAGCGGTACACGATCGCCTTGGGCGGCCCGTAACAAATAGGTGATCAGAGCGAGAGAAAGGTCGTCAACCCACTGAAGGTCGTCGATGGTAAGAGTGATCGGTGAAATGCTCTGGAGTGCACGATGGGTTGCTTCGAACAGCCGAAGCGGATAGGTCTCGCCAGTCGGGTCGAAGGCCAGCAGGTCGGCCTGCCAATTTGCCGTGGTGATGGACTCAAGTCGATGAAACAAGTCACGTGTTGCCGTGAGCGAAACTGACTGTTCTGGTTGGTATCCAACAATCTGGAACACCGCGCCACGAGGCGCCGCCGCCAGCACATGGTGAAGCAGCCTCGTCTTGCCGCTACCAGCCAGGCCCACCACCAGACTTGAGGTCGGCCCGGGCCGCGCGCGTGATCGGTCGATCAGCTGGCGGAGCGAATCGACCTCAGCGCTGCGGCCAAACAGCCCCCTCCCCATCCTGTCAAGCTAACCGGAATCGTCACCCAGCTCTCGGTGATTCAGAGCTTTGTGTTCGGAGTTGAGCCCAATAACCGGCGAGCCCAGCGGACACCACGACTTCAAGGTCACAGTCCTTGTCGCGACGAACCTTTGATAGCTCCTGCGATGCTGGCATCCGGCCTCACCGCGTCTTCTAGGGTGCAACGGATGAAGGCCAGGTCGTCAGCCGAATTCGTCGCAGGACTGTTCGGGTTCCGTCCGGGACGATCGCTCGAGCTGAGAGCAGGCTGACGATGCTGGAGGTTGAGGAGCTCTACAAGTCGTACGGCGCGGTCAAGGCTCTCAACGGCTGCACGTTCACGGCTGACCGGGGACGGATGTTGGGCTTCCTTGGACCTAACGGCGCCGGCAAAACCACCGCCATGAGGACGGTTTTTGGGCTGGTGACGCCCGACCGAGGAACGGTGACCTGGAACGGAAAGGAGATCGGCCCCGAGGAACGAATGCGATTTGGCTACATGCCCGAGTCGCGCGGTCTCTATCCGAAGATGAAAGTCGCCGACCAGCTCACATATTTCGGCCGCCTCCACGGGATGGACAGCGGCGAGGCAGCGAAAGCAGCGAACGAGTTGCTGCAGCGACTCGGCCTCTCGGACCGCGCCCTCGACCAAACCGAAAAACTTTCGCACGGAAACCAGCAACGCGTTCAGCTCGCCGCCGCCCTCGTCAACGAACCCGAGCTCCTCGTCCTCGACGAACCCTTCAGCGGACTCGATCCCATTGGCGTTTCCACCCTGGCCGAGGTGCTTGCCGAGCGGGCCGAGCGAGGAGCGGCCGTGATCTTCTCTTCTCATCAGCTCGATCTCGTCGAGGATTTGTGCGAAGACGTCGTCATCATCCGTCAAGGACAGGTGGTCCAGACCGGGGCCGTCGAGAAGATCAAAGATGCTTCTCCCGTGCGACACCTCGAGATCGAGCTGGCCGACGGATTGGCCCCTGGCCTCGATGGTCTCGACGAGTTCGTCAGCGCTCGCGAGGGCGATCGGATCTACTTGCAAGTTCCGGCCGACCTCGACGTCCGTCCACTGATGAGCGATGCCCTGGCAACCGGTTCCGTCCGGCGTTTCGTCTACACCACCCCCTCGCTCTCTGAGATCTTTCTCCAGGCGGTGAAGTGACAAACCTCTGGCTGGTGACAAGGCGCGAGCTCCGAGAGCGCGGGCGCAGCAAAGGCTTCATCATCTCCTCGGTCCTAACCGTGGCGATACTTCTCGGGATCATCCTCATCCCTCAGGCACTGGGCGGAGACGCGGCCACTTTCGAGATCGGGGCGGTGGGAGAAGGCAACGAGCAGATCGTCGAGGCGGCTCGACAATTCGAAGCGGGTTTAGCCGCCGATGAGGAGAAGGAGCCCGACATTTTCGAGGTCACTGAGTTCTCCGCTGTCCAGGAGGGCGAAGACTCTCTCCGGCGCGGTGACATTGAGGTGCTCCTCATCGATGGCACTTCTGCTGTGATCGCTCAGCAAGGCTTCGGTGGAAATGAGCTGGTGGAGCGATTGCAACGAGCGGCCGGCGCTTCTCGCTTGCAGGTGCTCATGGCTGAGAACGAGCAAGTTGCCTCCGAAGTGGTGGAGGTCTTGTCCAACGACCCACTCGAGGTGCGAAGCCTGAGTGGCCCGGGGTCCGACAACGCCGAAAGCAGCGTGATTGCCTACGCCGGGCTGGTGCTGCTCTATATAGCAATCCTCACCTACGGCAACACGGTCCTGACCGGAGTGACCGAGGAGAAGAACAATCGGGTGGTTGAGGTTCTGCTGGCCACGCTCCAGCCCTGGCAGATGCTGGGCGGCAAGGTCCTCGGAATCGGCATTCTCGGCCTGGCCCAATTCGCCTTGACGATGGCCGCCGCTTTCGCCGCCATCAGAATCACCGGCGCAGTCTCGCTTCCCGCCTTCGACCTGGAAACAGTCGGAGTGCTGGTACTTTGGTTCCTGATTGGATTCGCCATCTATGCCGCCCTTTATGCGGCAGCCGGTTCATTGACGAGTCGGACCGAGGATGCCCAGTCGGCGGCGCTGCCCATGACGATGCTGGCGGTCGTCGGATTCTTCGTCAGCTTCAGCGTGCTCGACGACCCCTCATCCCTCGTGGCTCGCATCACCACCTTCATCCCCTTCACCGCTGCCTTCGTGGTCCCCATTCGTAATTCGCTCGGTGCCATCTCTTGGGCCGAGCACGCACTCGCCGTAGTGGTGGCGGTCGGCGCCATCGTGCTCCTCGTCCTCCTGGCGGCGAGGATCTATGCCGGCGGCCTCCTTCGATTCGGAGGCAGGGTGCGGATCAAGGAAGCCTGGAGAACCGGTGACTGAGCACATCTTCGTCGAACAGGTCGATCAGGTTGCCATCGTTTGGCTCGATCGGCCTCAGAAGCTGAACGCCCTTTCACCCGAAATGTGGTCCAACCTTCCCCAGGTGGTCGAAGCGCTCGGAGGAGACCCCGAGGTACGGGTGCTGGTGGTGCGAGGTCGGGGCTCTGCCTTCACGGTCGGGATCGACATCCAGATGTTGGGCGCGATCGTTCCCGAGGGACGGTCGGAAGCCGAGCGCCGGCGCGCACTGATGGCTGAAATCAAAAGGCTGCAGCGCACCTTCACCGCTTTCGCCGACTGCCCCAAGCCGGTCATCGCCGCCGTCCACGGCTACTGCCTCGGAGCTGGCATCGATCTCATTACCGCCTGTGATATTCGCTGGGCGGCAGCCGACGCCACCTTCTCGGTGCGGGAAACCCGAATGGGTCTGGTGGCAGACGTCGGCACCATGCAACGACTGCCTCGCATCATCGGTCCCGGTCATGTGGCGGAACTCGTCTACACCGGGGCCGACATCGGAGCAGAGCGGGCTTTGGAGATGGGACTGGTCTCCCGGGTGCTGGCCGATGAGGAGAGTCTTCACAAGGAAGTCATGGCGCTGGCGGCGGAGATCGCCTCCAACTCGCCACTGGTGGTCGAAGGGGCGAAGGCGGTTCTCCGGGCCGGCGAGGGCCGATCGATCGACCAGGCTCTCGATTACATGGCGCTTTGGAACGCGGCTTTCCTGATCTCCGACGACCTCGACGAGGCCATCGCTGCCCATCTCGAGAAGCGGTCTCCGCGTTTTACGGGAGCGTGAACGACATTCTGTGGGCCGCTATCCCGCGCTGGACGCGGTTCGCAAACCTGGGTTCGCTAATTAACCGGAGAGGGCGGAGCGCAGGAGAGGGGGGAGGCGCGAGGCTCTCGGGTCGGCGATGAAGCGGGTGAGGAGGCGGGCGGTGTGGGCACCGTGGCGGCTGGTCAACGACCAGGGCGGGGGTGGGGAAGCATGAAATTCACCTTGCCTCCAGCTGCGCGGCATCGGTGAGAATGGGCCCCGGCCGACGGTCTTTTCGGGTCGGTCAAAGAGGAGTGCGTTGTGGACCACACCCACCCCGCTTCCCACCGACTCGACCGTGTTCCCCGGAAATGAGCCCCACGATCCCCGGGGCATGAGGAAGTTGAGCGCCGTCCATGTGTTGATGGCGATGGCGCCGTATCTGAGGTTGGAGATGGCCTGATCGAAATGAGGCTGGTACTCGCGAATCGTCTGCGGATGGATGATGAGATTGGCTCCGAGCGATCCGTCCAGCTCGTTGTTGGCGAAGGCCACCGCCGCCTGCAAGAAGTAGGCGGGATCGGAGAAGTCGATCTTGACCACCCCCAGCACCGGGCCGAAGTACTCGGTTCGGAACGCCTCCTCTCCGCCTCCCGGACTCAGATCGGGGAGGATCGTGGTCGGAAAGCCCCCGATGGTCACCGCTCCCGGGCGCCGGGCGACGCCGGCCCGGCGCTCCTCGCCCCCGGGGTAGTAGGGATAGCGAGGCTCGAGGGCATCGATCACCTCCCCGATCGCCTCGATCAACCGGCTCGATCCCTCCCAGTTGGCGGGGAGAACCAGGATTTGGGGGGCAATGCAGTTGTAGCCAACGTTGATGAGCTTGGCGGTGGCGATCTGCGTGGCCTGATACTTGAAATCGGCATCGCTCCAGGGTCCCGGCACCACGATGATGGGGCTGACCCCGCCCAGCTCGCTCGTCACCGGTTTCCGCAGGCCGGGGGCGAGGGCGTCGTGGGTGGCTCGACTCCCGGTGATATGGACCGATGTCACCGCCTGCTGATGGACGAGGTCTCGTCCGACCTCATTTCCTCCGGAGACGATCCGCACATACCCGTCATCGATCAGCTCCGCGAACACCTCCTCGAGAAGCGCTCTCAGGTAGTCATTGACCGGGCTCATCTTGAGGATGACGACCTGGTTCTCGGCCATCAGTTTGTAGAGGACATCGAGCGGTGCGATCGAGCCCACGTTGCCGGCCCCCAGCACTGCGCAGATGCCAGGTTGCGGGGTCTGGCGGTAGACCGAGGCGGTGTTCTCGGCCAGGGTGGCCGGGGTAACCGACCTATCCATTCGGACTTCGAGCGCGTATCCGCTCAGCAGCAGGTAGTCGTGCCAGTCAAAGGGCAGCACCTCGACGATCGCGCGGCCGTCGGAGCCGACCGTGACTGCCCGTGCGGGGTAGGGATTCCGGCCCTCGCCCACCCTTCGAAGCGTCTCGGCCAGAGCCCGACAGTAGGCGACGATGGCGAAGGGACCGCTCAGCCACTCTTCGGCCGCGGCCGGACTGTCGAGTGAGAAACGCTTGGCGGTGGCCGCTGCCTCCACCCAGCGCTCGGCGACAAAATCCATCCTCCGTCCGACGGACTCGACGAGGGCTACTCGGTCAGCGATCGAGGTCTTGATCCACCTTCCTTGTGACCGATCCAGGTCGTCCAATGGCGCCAGCGAATCGGCTGTGACGGGGGCAGTGGCGGTCATCGAGCCAATGGTACGCCGGCGTCTTCGGCCGGAAGCGAGGCGAAAGCGCGAACCGGGAAGGTGCCCATCCTTTTCACCTTCACCGGAACGGCCGTGAAGCGGGCACCGTCTGTCGGGAGTTGCTCGAGCCCGCGCAGGTGCTCGACGATGGGAATGCCGGCGGCCAGCAAGGCGGTGTGTGCCGGGCGCTCGCCCGTGTCCGTGGAGTCGATGTTGTAGGAATCGATCCCAACCAGCGCCGCCCCCTTCTCGACGAGGAAAGCCGCCGCGGCGGCGCTGAGATGAGGATGATCCTCGAAGTACTGCGGGGTTCGCCACCACGACGCCCAACCGGTGTGGATGAGGACGGCCTTTCCTCTGACCTGGTGGGCTAGGAAGGGCTCGACATCGATGGCGCGATCGATCGCCCCTGTCACTCGGACGACGACCGCGGGAAGGTCTGCCAGCGATTCCAGAGGGAGCTCGGCGAGGTCGGCCCCATTCGCAAAACGATGAAACGGGCTGTCGACATAGGTGCCCGTGTTCGCCACCAGGTCGATGCGTCCAATATGGAATTCGGTGCCCGAGGCGTAGCGCTGTCGCGACGCCTCTCGGGTGAGAAAGTCGGATACCACCGGAGCGGGCAGGCCCTGATAGGTGACCATGCCGTCCTCGACAACGTGGCTGAGATCAACCAGCCGGGCAGGCATCGCATCCGAGGCTAGCTGTGAAGCGCTGCCGCGCATCTTTGGTCGCTCGTACCATCGGCTCGGTGTCACCGCGTATCTTTCGCCTCACCGAGCTCGACGACCAGGCGATCGCCGCCTCGCTGGCTGACCTGCGGGAAGCACTGGAGGTAGAGCTCGGATTCCCCGAGGAAGTCCTCGCCGAAGCCGACCAAGCCGCTGCCAACCCTCGCCTCCCCGAACTTGACCTGACCGGGACTCCATTCGTGACCATCGATCCGCCGCAATCAATGGACCTCGACCAGGCGCTATTCATCGAACGCCGGCGGGCGGGTTACCTGGTTCACTACGCCATCGCCGACGTCGCCGCTTTTGTCAGGCCCGGGGGCGACGTCGACGCCGAAGCTCATCGTCGCGGGCAAACCTTTTATGCGCCTGATGGAAACGCCCGCTTGCATCCTCCGGCCATCTCCGAGGGCGCCGCCAGCCTTCTTCCCAACCAGGTGCGGCCGGCGCTCGTCTGGCACATGTATCTCGAACCCGACAGCGAGGGCACCCGATTGGAGGTGCGGCGGGCGATGGTCCGGAGCCGCGCCAAGCTTTCCTATGAGGAGGTCCAAGATCGAATTGACCGAGGAGTGGCCGATGAGTCCCTCTCCCTTTTGAAGGAGGTTGGAATCCTGCGCCAGGAGCGGGAGGCTCGCCTCGGCGGCATCAACCTGCCGCGCCCCGAGCAGGTCGTCCGCCACGACGAGGATGGATATGACCTCGAACTCCGCTCCCCGTTGCCAGTCGAGGGCTGGAACGCGCAAATCTCGCTCATGGCCGGCCAAGCCGCCGCCACTGTCATGCTCGAGGCCGAGGTGGGCCTTTTGCGGACCTTGCCTCGAGCGGGTCCGGTGAGGATCAATCGGCTCCGTCATACCGCCCGGGCGCTGGGGGTGATCTGGGAGAAGGGCAAGCCCTTCGCGGCCATGATCCGCGATCTCGATCCCCAACTTCCGAGCCATGCTGCCCTCATCAACGAGGCGGCAAGCCTCCTGCGCGGCTCCGGCTACGCGGCCTTCGACGACGAAGTCCCGACCAATGCTCGGCATGCGGGGGTAGGGGCCGAGTACGCCCACACCACCGCCCCTCTCCGGCGACTCGTCGACCGCTACGTCGGGGAGGTCTGTGTCTCCGTCTCCTCGGGGACTCCG
>DATFFB010000147.1:0-16163 GCA_035250485.1 Acidimicrobiia bacterium | reverse complement strand
CGGCGCGTCCGCCGGTAAAGACGGACCCCGTACCAAATGATCAACCCGTACGTAACCCCATAGGAGAGGCCGACGACAGCTGACTCAGGCATCGTTGAGGCCGGGCGGCGAGATCACTGCGGCGCCTGCTACCGGACGGGCGGCAACGAGCTCGGCCTCGTCGCGGGCAATGATCATGCGGGCCGCCAGGAACGAGACGTAGACGAGCGTGAATGCGGCGAGGTTGAGCAGGAGCGCCGCCACCATCGACCGGTCCATGGTGGCTCCGTCGGGGCGAATGCTTTGCGTCTGATGAAGGGTGCGAAAGAGGTTCACCGAGAAGTAGACCAGCGGAACCTGAATCACTGCCACGATTCCGAGAATGGAGGAGCGGTCGGCGGCGGCCTCGGGACTCGGCGAGTAGCGACGGAGGGCCAGGTATCCGAGGTACACGAGGAACATCACCGCCGTCGATGCCATGCGAGCATCGCCCCAGTCGAAGAAGACTCCCCAGACCGGTCTCCCCCAAATAGCACCGGTGAGAATGGCCAGGCCGGTGAAGAGGACGCCGATTTCAGCGGACGAGGCTGCCAGGCGGTCCCAAACCAACCGACGACGGAGCCGCCACATCACAGAACCAAGGGCCGTGACCCCGAAGGCGAGGAATGCCAGCCAGGCCGAAGGCACGTGGAGATGGAGAATGCGGGCGTAGGTGCGCTGGACCGCGTCGGGAGGGGTGGAAAGGGCGAGCACCGCACCGGAGACGGCGACGAGGGCGGTCACCGCGTACAGCAGCTTCAACTTCATCGGTATGTGGTCCGGTTTCATCCGAGGGTTTCCTCAAGTGGTCGAGCGGACAGAACTCCAGCAATGACTCCGATCAGATCGACCAGCACCAGCACCAGGAGCCAAGCCAGGATACCCCCGGGTCGCGATATGGCTGCTTCGCCCGCAAGCTCGGCGACCCTCGAGCCGGCAAAGAGCAGCGGCAGGGCCAGGGGCGCCACCAGCAGGGGCGCGAGACCCGCCCGCGCCGACAGACCGAGGGTGAGATCGGCGATCAAGGTCGAGATCAGCGACAAGCCGACGGCGAAGAGGACCAGAGCGGCAGTGAATGCCGGCCAGTTGTCAATCGTTGGCGGCGAGTAGAGCAGAAGCGTCAAGAGAAGGCTCACGCCCATGAACCCGACGAGAAGCGTGAGGTTCGCTATTGCCCGGCCGGCAAAGCCAGCGGCGGGGTCGAGGCCGGAGAGGCGGATCTGGTCCCGAACCGCATGGTCTGTGGCGCTCGTTTGCCGCCAGGCAATCTGCATCCCGAATAGGAGCGTGACCACCCAGAAGGCAGGCAAGCCCAGGCGCGAGATCGTGGGTTGATCGATGCCGACAGCCAGCGGAATCATGATCAGGGCCGCCAGCGCGAAGGGCAGTACCAGGCCGAATGTCTCGCCTGCCCGACGTTCGACGAGCAGCTCATTGCGGGCCAGAACCCTTGCTTGCAGCCAGAACCCTGTCACGCAAGCCTTCCGTTCTCCAGGGCATAAATGCGATCAATGCTCTCGCCGAGATTTTCGCGGTCGTGCGACACCACCACTGCTGCTCCACCTTTGCTAACGGTACGAAGGACCAGCTGATCGACGATGGGTCGGGCGTTGCGATCAAGGGTGTCGGTGGGCTCGTCGAGCAAAAGTAGCTCTGGGGAGTCGACCAACAGCCGGGCGAGATCAGCCCTTTTCCGCATTCCCGCCGAACAGTCGACGGCCCGCCGATGCCGTGCGGCCGCCAGTCCCACCGACTCCAGCGCCGGTTCGACCCGATCAGCGGAGATGCCTGCCAACCGGGCATAGAACGCGAGGTTCTCGGCCAGGGTCAGACCCGGGGCCAGGGCGGGTAAGTGTCCGGCGAGGCCGATTCGCCGGCGGACCTCGAGTACCTCACGGGCGCCGAGCCTGGCTCCCAGCACCTCTCCGTCGCCTTCGCTCGGGGGGGCGAGGGTGGCCAGCACGCGCAGGAGCGTGCTCTTTCCGGCGCCGTTGGGCCCGATGATCGCGATCGCGGAACCGGCTTCAAGGGTGAGAGTTATCGGCTGGAGAATCGAGTACGACGGCGTCGAAAACGCGACGTTTCGCAGCGAAACGAGGGGTTCCACAGCCAGGAGTGTATGGGTACCCGCCTCAGCAACCCCAGGCTGGGAAACCTGTGGGCGCTACATTTTTCAGGTGGAGCGCTACACCAAGATCGTGGCGACGATGGGTCCATCGGTCGCCTCGGCCGAAGCGGTGCGGAGCCTGATCGACGCCGGCATCGATGTTGCCCGTCTCAACTTCTCTCACGGCGACCACGAGCTCCACCGGCAGTTTGCCGACTGGGTGCGCGAAGGCGCCGAGAAAGCCGGCCGCAATGTCGCCATCCTCCAGGACATCCAGGGTCCGAAGCTGCGGGTGGGGACCTTTCCCGAGGGAGCATTGGTGCTCACGACGGGCCAGACGGTGCGCTGCTATCAGGGGCGAAGCCTCTCCACCGAGCCCGATGTCATCTTTCTCGATTACCCCTACTTGCTCGAGGATGTCGAGGTAGGGGAAGAGTTGGTCTTGGCCGACGGTCTCATCCGTTTGGTCGCCACCGGCAAGGCGAGCGATCACGTCGTGGCCCGGGTGGTGATCGGCGGCTTGCTCGGCAACGGGAAAGGGGTGGCGTTCCCGGGGACAAATCTGCGCATGCCGGCGATCACCGAAAAAGACGAGGTAGACCTCGCGTACGGCAAGGTGCTCGAAGTCGACTGGGTGGCCGCCTCTTTCGTCAAGAGCGCCGACGACATCCGGCGGGTGCGAGAGCTGGCCGGCGACGTTCCCATCATCGCCAAGATCGAACTGGCATCGGCCTACGCCAATCTCGACGAAATTCTCGGGGAGGCGGCGGGCATCATGGTTGCCCGGGGAGATCTCGGTGTCCAGTTGCCCTTGGAGCGGATCCCGTTGATCCAGGCGGACATCCTTCGCCGCGCCAACGAGGCGGGAGTGGTGACGATCACAGCCACCGAGATGCTCGAGTCGATGACCCACTCCACCCGGCCAACGAGGGCCGAGGTCACCGATGTCGCCAACGCCGTACTGGCGGGAACAGACGCGGTCATGCTCTCGGCCGAGACCGCGGCTGGGATTCATCCTCGGGAGGCGGTGGAGTTCATGGCGAGAATTTGCGCCACGGTGGAGTCCGAAACTTCACAGAACACAGTCGTCCACGCCTACCGGACCCAACAGTCGGCGGTTGCTTCGGCGGTGGCGCAGGCGGCGGTGGACTGTGCCGCCAATCTCTCGATCGACACGATCGTCGCCTTCACGGAATCGGGCTCGACGGCGCGCCTGCTTTCGAAGTACCGACCGGCAGCTCGCATTGTCGCCTTCACCCCGATCGATTCCACCCGGCGACGAATGACTCTCTACCGGGGAGTGGCCGCCTATCCATTCGAGCGCCGCGACTACACCGACCACATGATTGCCGCCGCCGAGAAATTCCTCGAGAAGGAGGGTCTGTGCCAGCGAGGCGATACGGTGGTGATGGTGGCGGGGATCCCTCCCAACCGCCAGGCGTCCACCAATCTCCTCAAGGTTCACATGATCGGCGAGCGCACCGGGGGAGTGCAGTCCCAGCGATCCGGCCGGACTTCGCCCGAGGGGCGCTAGGCCTGCTCGTTCTGTGGGCTGTTATTCCGTCTTTTGTCGGAACGGCAACCCTGGGTTCGCAGATGGGCCGGTACCATCGCTGGTCCCATGGGTCAAACGATCGAGGTGCTGGATAAGACCGAGTTGGGGGAGACGTTGCTGGTCTCGGCCGATCGTTCATGGTCGGGACAGGACGGCGAAGCTTTCTCCCAGGCTCCAGTCGACCGCGAAACTTTCCCTGCCGAGCTGGCCGGGCGTCTCTTTGACGCCAGGCTGGGTATCGACCATGTCTACGTCATGTCGAATACGGTCTCGATGCGCCGCCCCGGTGGGTGGGACAGTGAAGCGACCGAAGCCGCGGCCGAGGTGATCTCGAGCTTCTTCCGCTTTTACCGGGACCAGACCGCTACGGAGCAGCAGTCGTCGGAGGAGGAGGCGGCAGCGTCGTAACCGGTGCGGCCGTGGTCGTGGTGGGACACGACACGCCCGAGTCCTGGATTTGGCAGGGATGGACCAGGATGATCTCCTGACGTGGCGGATAGACCACCGTCCAGTGATCTTCACGAGTCTGTTCGCCGACGGTGATGAAACGTGTCACCTGGACCGTGAAGCCCTGCGCAGAAGATTGGTCCTGTTTTTGCTCGGGCGGCACGATGGTTGGGTCGCCGATGTAACGGGGAGGAGGCGGGTCTCGAAAGTTGGTGCGCTCGCTCACGTCAGCGGAGACCTTGCGAGCATTCGCCCCGCCTTCCGCCGCGGCATAGACCCGTAGCTCTCCCCCACTCTGCTCACCCACCAGAATCCTTCCGTCATTGTCGGAATAGAAGGCGACCGTGATCGAGGTGCGGCTGTAGAAGGTCCGGATGAGGATGGCGCTATCGGTGTTGTTGCGAAAGCGCACGTCTGGGAGCGGCCATGAAATGGTGGCTTCGATCCCGAGCGGGTAGCGACTGAAGTAGAAGCTATGTGGCTTGTGAGCGATGTCCTCGTAGCCCCCCCAAAAGATGGCGTTATAGAACGTGGTGGCGAATTGGCTGACCCCGCCACCGATCGCCTTCTCGAGGCGTCCGCCGATGATGGCTCCGTCTTCCAGATAGCCACCTTCGGCCGTTCGCTCACCGGCTGTTTCGTTGAGTGAGAACTCGCCGCCGGCGGGAACGATGGTCCCGTCGATTTTGTCGGCGATGAGGTGGATGTTGGACACCCGGTTTTGGCAGCAGTCGTGATAGGTCGTGAACTGGCTGACCTTGTGGTTGATGTTTAGCGCCTGCAGCTCTTGGGTGGTGACGTCGGGATCGACTGACTCGTCGATGGGGAGCGGGCCGGTGCGAGAGGCGGAGCGGGCGGCGCCCAAGAGCGCCTCGGCAGTGCCGTCCGGGTCGATGACCGTCCCTTGGACGCCGGGAACGACGTTGACGTAGTCGCCGTCGACGACGAGTTCGGCATTGACCGGCGGCTCCTCAAGATCGGCTCGAAGCGGCTCGAGGTAGGAGTTGATCACATCTGGGTCGAAGCTGAAGGTGACCAGTTCGGGTCCGAGATCGGGGGCGAGGGCTTCAGCCAATTGCTCGACCGAGAAGTTCACCTGCTTGTCCCGCTCCCGATTGGTCAAAGTCACCGGGCCCGCCAGGAGCAGCTCGCCCTCGCGCACCGCCGCATCGATATCTGCGTTCGTGAGGCTAGGTTGCGTTTCCGTCACCGGAAGGGCGGTGGTGGTGCGATCACTGGTGGATGCTTCGGCGAGGATGATGTCGGGGGCAACATTGCGGTCGATTTGTTGTCCGGCCCGTGGATATTCGCCGACAACCTCCGTGCCCTCCACGACGACACTGCCGGGAAATGGCGGGTTGCCGATCACTTCGGTGTCCCAGTCAGTCAGAACCACATCGAGCGCCGCCGGATCGAGCTTGGCACTCAAGGGAATAGGCGTCGACGAGAAAAGATGAGTGATCCACCAACCGAACTCGCCGAATGGGTTGCCGCTGCGTCCGACACGCATGGCGTTTTGCACCATCGCTCGTTCGTCGAGGTCGAATCCGACCGACTCGGGCGCCAAGAGCAAGGAGTGATCGAGGACCGTGAACTCGGCCGGTGTATTACCCAGGCTGTCCTCGAGGCCGACCAGGGCGTCAGCCGCAGCGCTTTCGGTCAAGCCACCCAATTCGATTCGATCTGCCGTTACCGAGCCCATTACCTCGCCTGCCGAGAACAGCCGAGTCGCCCCATAGGCAACAAGCACTGCCACCATCAGGCCGGCGAGTATCCAGAGCAGACGGGGCCGAGTTGGGAGGGCACCGGCCGGAGTGGGGGAGGTGACGGTCGGCGCGGGCGCGTTGGCAGGCATGATTTGGGTTTCCCCCGGAGACGTCTGACGAGTTTAGGGGGGTTCTGGTCTTCTGACAGACCCGCCCCGTACGATGACGCAAGTGATCGAGTTTCCACCGATCCATCCGGGGGACCCGGTGTTGGTTTCGGCCACCACGTATATCGCCTACCGGCGATGCCCAGCTCAGGGACTGGGCCGCTTCCGCGGTCGCTATCCGCCGGAATCCAAGGCCTCGTTTCGCGGTGGCCTCACACATGGGTTGATCGCCCGTCACCTGCAAAGCGGGCCGATCGAGGATCCCGAGCATGCTGCCCGCGAGGTCATCGGGAGCACCAACCTCAACAACAAGATCACCGCGGCCGGGCTCAATCGTCCCTCGCTCCTCGGCCCGGTGATATCTGAAGCAAGCGACCTTTATCGGCGCTTCACCAAATTGCCGGTCGACCACTTCGAGCGAGCCGAGGTGGCCTTGCTTTGCGAGGTGGCGGACGGGGTCACTCTGATCGGGCGGGTCGATGCTGTGTTCACCGGACCGCTTCTTCGAGATTGGAAAACGGGGCCTCTTGGCGATCCTCTCGAACAGCTGCTCTTTTACGCGCTGGTTTGGTGCCTGCAAGAGAAGACCCTTCCCAAGGTGGAAGCGATTTCGCTCCAAACCGGAGAGAGCTTGACTCAAACACCGAGTTTGCCCGAGCTTTCGGTTGTGGCCGCAAGAGTCGCGGATCTGGTCAATTTTGTGCGGCGGTCCATCGAAGCCGAGAGGCGGGCGGGTCCCTGGTGCCGATACTGCCCCCTATGGCAAGAGTGCCCGGAGGGACAGGCGGCACTGGCGATAAACAACTAACCCCCCGTTAGCGTGCTCTATTGGTGACTCGTAAACAGACGCGCCTTTACGGTGACCTCTCGCTCCTGTTCTCGGTTCTCGCTTCCGCTGACCTCGATCCGGATTTGCTCTCCTCTCGGGACGAGGCAGTTTCCATCCTCGAGGACTATCTCCTTCCGCGGATCAAGGGCGAGCTACCACTGGTGATCGCTCTCATCGGTTCGACGGGGGCCGGGAAGTCAACTTTGTTGAACTCCCTCGCCGGCGAAGTCGTGTCGATGCCGGGAGCCCTCCGTCCCACCACCAAGCGAGCGCGAGTCTGGTCTCGGGAAGATGCTGCCGAACTCCTGGCTCGTATCGGACCGGTCTCGGTTTCGAGCCATCCCCTCCTCGAAGAGCTGGCGTTCGTCGACACTCCCGACCTCGATTCCGACTTCCCCGAGCACCGAGCGGAGGCTCTGTCGGTAGCCGGGGCCGCAGATTTCATCCTCTTCATCACTACCGCCGCCCGCTATGGGGACCAGCTCGTATGGGAGACTCTCGAGTCCTTGGTGCAAAAGCGCCCGCTGGCCGTAGTGCTCAACCGAGTGCCGAGCCGCTCGTCTGGCGCCCGCAACGACCTTCTCGCTCGGCTGCGGAAGGCGGGGCTCGGGCATCTCGAGGTCTACACGATCTCTGAACAGAGGATTGATCCCAATCGCAAAAGGCTTAGTCCCCAGTCCGTGCAACGCCTCGCCTCCTTTCTTCGTGGTCTGCCCCTGGCCGTGCGCCGATCATCGGCCAACATGTCCTCCGATCGGGTGGCGGAGCTGGTCATGCCCGTGCGGGCCTCGCTGCGCGCTGCCCACCAACGGCGGCTGGATGAGAGGAGCGCCCTCGAGAAGGCAGCGGTGGAGCTTTCCGATATCACCTCCGAATCAAAGGTCACCCGCTTGCGGTTTCGCCGACCCAGGCTCCGCACGGATATGGTCGAACGCATCGAGGAGCGGGTCCGGGAGGCGCTCGGGGACGGCAGCCTTTCGGAGCTCTCGAAAGAAATCCTCCGGGAAGCGACACCTCCTTATTCGTTGGTCGCCCAACGAGTGATCGCTACCGAGCTCGCCCTGCGACCGCCACCCGAGGAAGCATTCCTCGATTCGTTGGAAACGGGGTGGCAGGCCCTCTTGGACGCCAGCTTCGACTAGTGATCCAGCTCCTCGATTTGCTTGATCGCTTGGTGTCGAGCTCGGCCGAGCACCTCCCGTCCGATCAGTTCACGCTCCTGGCCCAGACCGCCAAGAAGCTTCGTCATCGCCGCGCCTATTCCGGCGTTCTCGTAGGGATGGCGGGTAGCACCGGCTCTGGGAAGTCGAGCCTCCTCAACGCCATCGTGAATGAACAGGTCTCGGATCCGGGTGCGACGCGGCCGACCACGTCCCGTCCGTTGGTCGTCGTACCGCCAACTGTCGCCAGTCGGTTGGAGCGGATGTGGGCCGAGTTGGACATTGAGGACATCGTCCCGCGAGAAACCCCGGGATCGCTCGTCCTGGTCGATCTCCCCGACGTCGATTCGGTCGCAGCCGACCATCGCCGCCAGGTCAACGACTTGCTTACGATCATCGACGTCGTTGTCTGGGTGACCGATCCGGAGAAATACCGCGACCGGATCATGCACGATCAGTTCTTTCGCCGGCTGATCGCTCATGAGCACTCGTACGTGTTCGTCCTCAACCAGGTCGACCGCCTCGATCAAGGCGAATTGGCGATCGTGACCGAGGACCTCGAATGGGCTCTACGCCGCGATGGCTTCTCCGGGCCCGAAGTCGTGACGACTGCTGCCGACCCCCCGGCTGGTCCGCCTATGGGCGTCGAAGACTTGGTTGACGCCATCTTGGCAAAGGCCGAAGCGGTCGGTAGCGGCGAGGGGAGAATGAGGATCGAGATAAAGCGCATTCTCGAAATCATCGGTCCGAGCTTGGCCCCGGTGGGGTTTTCTGACCGTTGGGATGCGGTTCGGGCTCGGGCCGCGGCCGACTGGAAGCGGCAGCCCGGCGCTGCCCTTCAGGAGTTGGGTGCTTTCGTCGAGGCTCTGTCAGAGGAAGCGCCTGAGCTTTCGGTTTCGCTCGAGGTCCTCGGTGAACCGCCCGCTGAGGAGATCGAAAGGCATCTCGATTCCACGTTGGGCCGGGCTTTAAGGGAGGGCCTGCGTCCCCGCGCCCGCTCGCGAGCGCTGGCCACCGAGCTTGAGCTCGCTCTAAGCGAGGAGGTCTAGGACTCGGCGTCGGTGGGGACGATCACCCGCATGGCGCCACCGCGGCTGGTGGCGCCCACTTCCTTCCAGGCGCCACTGAGCTCACCATCCGCTTGGCCCTCGGTAGGGGGATCGGCGGTGACGTTGAAGGACTCGACCCCTTCCCACACCCGCAGCCCCGGAATCCGGGCCAGGTCCCCTCCGAGAAGCAACTTCGATGCGATCCGCACCAACCGGCGAGCGGGAATCGCCTCGACCACCAGAAGCGTCAGGGGCTCGGGAGGAACCTTGGAGAGCGTCAGGGCGAGACGCCCGAAATAGGTGTAGATGGGGTGGAACTGGACCAGCACCGCTACTGCTTCCGCCCGGCGATCCCCGGCATTGACCAACAGGTTCGGCTTGCGGGTGCGGTACTTGCTGAGGACGGTGCCGATTGCCTTCCGTCCGTAATGGAGGCCTCCGAACCAATACTTGCGATACGGCTCCCCCTCGGCGGCCTTGACCACGTCGGCGTCAAAGCCGAAGCCGGCGGCGAACAACGCGTACCGATGGATGGGACCCGCTTCATTCACCCCTTCGATCTCGAGCAAGGGTTCTCGGCGGCGGTCGTGGGCCCCGACGATCAGCTTGGCGGCCGCCCCCGGTTTGCGGGGAATCCCATAGAGCCGTGAGTAGACGTTGGTGGTGCCGGTGGGGATTACGGCGAGGGTGGTCTCCGTGCCTGCCACTGCTTGTCCGATGTGATGCACGACTCCGTCGCCTCCCATGGCTGCGACCACATCGAAGGAGTCGGCCACGGCTTGGGCGGTGAGTTGCCGGGCGTGTTCGGCCGACTGCGGCCAAGCGGAATCGACCGCAAAGCGCCGGCTGAGGATGCGGGACACTTTGCGATGGACCCCGCCGGTGAATTGCGATGATGCGGGGTTAGCGATAAGAAGAAGTCGTTGCAATTGCGAAAGATCGAGATGAGGCCTAGGCGCGAAAGCGTAACGGGTTAGTCTCGGAGCCGTTGTCAGACGCGAAAGGCCCTCTGTTTTCGCTCGTCAACGGTGAAGGGGCAGGTGCCTTGCTGGCCGCCGCGGCCGGAGACGTGGCGGGCGCTTGGAGCGGCGTCGCCTATTCGGCGCTCACCCAGCAAGCGACCGTGGTCGCCTACCACTTGATGGCCAACGACGGGGTGCAAGGATCGGCGCTAGCCCGGGAGTGGTCCGAGCTCGCTGCCGATGAGTCCAACCCGTCGGTCTACCGCTCGGCGAGCCCGGAGTTCGAAGATTGGGTGAACAGCCATCAATCGGGCGAGTCTCTGCGCTCATCGCAGCCGAGCTCCGAGCCGGCGGCGCGGGTGACGCCGGTGGGAGTGTGGTTTCGACGCCGCCCAGAGGCACTGGTCGTGGGGGCGCTGGAGGTTTCCCGACTGACCCATCTGGATGCGACCACCGCGGTCGCAGCGGCAGCTTTGGCCGGCGCGACCGCAGCCAGCTGCTTCGCCCAATCCGGCCGCGATCTCTTGGCGGCTGCAGCCGAGATTTCGAACCAAGCGCTCTCACTGGTCGTCGAGGAGGCAACCTTCACCAACGTCGATGAGGCACGACGCTTTCCCCGCCGCTTTCTCGAGACAAGCACGCTCGTCAATGCCGGTCCCGAACAGGTCATGGCGGAGATCGGGCGCAACCCGGGTCCGGATGAAGTCCTGACCGCCATCGCTCTCGCGTGTGGTTCAGATCAAACTCCCGAGAGCGTCATCCGCTTGGCAGCGGAGACAGGGGGCAGCCGCCTGGCGACGATGGTGGGCGCTCTAGTTGGCGCCCGCGATGGCATCCGCAACTGGCCTTGGCCCGTTCCCAACTCGACGTGGTTTGCGGAAATCGGCCGTCGCCTCGTGAGCGGAACCCGGGAGACCCGTGACCTTCCTGTGCCCTATTTCGTTGAGGAGACCCTGACTCACGGCATCGATCGCGACGATCACTTCTCCCGCCCCTGATCCCAACCTAGGGCAATTTGCCGCGTTGCCGCGGCCTATTGCCCGCGGCCTCCGATCACCCGCCATCCGGCAAGGATGAACCCGGCTAGCGCCACCATCGCTGCCGGTCGTCCCCAGCGAACGACGTCAACGATCAGAGCCCAGACCAGCGGGCCGACGATGGTGGCGAAGCGGCCCACCGTCGCATAGAGGCCGTAGAACTCGCCCAACCGCTCGGGAGGGCTCAACTCGAACATCAACACCCGGTCGCTGGCCCAGGTCGACCCCAAGGCCAGCCCGCCCATGATGCCCACGGGCCATACCAGCGCCGAAAGGTCGACCACGGCCGCCGCCGAACCTAGAAGGATGGCCGCTGCCCATACCAGCAACGTGGCGCGCAGGGTTCTCCGCGCTCCCAGGCGACTCGCCGCTCGGCCCCCGACCAGACCTCCGATGATGGCAGCGCCGATGGCGACAGCGAGAAGGGTGTTGACCTCCTCGGGCCTCAGACCCAGCTCCGAGATCACGAACAAGGCCAGGAAGCCCCCGATGAGCGTGTTGATGGAGTCGGTGTAGAGGAATCGACCGATCAAAAACCGGGTCAGGCCAGGTACTTGCGAAGCGGACCGCCAAGAGGCGACCAGGCCAGAACGACGGAAGGTCGCCGGGGCCGGGGCTTCGCGGAGCCAAACAAAAAGAGGTAGAGCGAATAGGGCGAACGCGATTGCCAGCGCCCGGAAAGTGAAGGCGTAGCCCTGCGACTCCAGAGTGAGTCGCCCGATAGCCAAGCCGATGAAAGAACCCATATAGCCGACAGCCACCCCGAGACCGGAAACCCGTGCGCGGTTCGCTTCGTGGCTCACCTGCGAGAGCAGGGCGTCATAGAGGGCAGAGCCGAGGTTGAATCCAATCAATCCCAGCCCAAGGATGACGAGCGAGATCCCGAGCTCGAAGGTCCCCAATAAGAAGGTGGCGACTACGGCGACCGCCGTCGTCAGGGCGAGCAGCGGCAACCGACGACCGCTGCGATCGCTTCTCGCACCAAGCCAAGCGGCAAGGACAATGACCACCACCCCGGCCGCGGCTTCCGTGATGGCCAGCTGGCTGTCTCGCCCCCCTTCCTCCCGAAGCCAAGCCGGGAAATAAAGGCCGATGACCCCGAGGGCGAAGATCGTGTTGGCGAGGTCGTAGAGGAGCCACCCCGAGACCGCCCGTCTGCGCGCGGTCATCAGGGGATGAGATTGATCGGCTTGATCAGAAAGTGACGGCTACCGAGATCAGCTCGTCGTGCCCCAGCATCCCCGCCGCCGCCTGAAGGGCCCGCGACGACTCCTCGAGCGGAAACTGGTGAGAAACGAGATCGTCAAGGCGAGGATCGGTGGCGATCTGGGAGGCAGCCCACGTGTAGGCGGCGCTGCTGGCGCCCAAAGCACCTTTGACGGTGAGTTGCTTCTGCACGATCAGGTCCGAGAAGAAGTGGACGGGACGGTTGCCCTTGGTCGAAGCGAGGATCACGGTGCCCCCCGAGCGGACCAGATCGAGAGCCGTGAACATGGCTTCGGGATCGTCGGACGTGACATCGACGACCACGTCGGGACGAGTGCCGAGGTGATCGGCCACCGCGGCCGGGACATCTTCGGTCGTGGCGTTCACCGTCAGCTTCGCCCCCAATCGGGAAGCAACCTCCAGCCGGTCGCCGTCGACATCGAGCCCGCTCACGCCCACCCAGGCGGCACCGGCTCCCATCGCCGCGATGACGCAGCCGAGTCCCCGGGGCCCCGGCCCGAGCACCATCACGGTCTGGCCGGACTGGAGCAAAGGCAATTCAACCGCCCAGGTGTATCCGGCGGCGAGCGGGTGGATGAAGGTGGCCAGTTCGGCGGTGATGTCGTCGGATACCACATGAGTGCGCGAGCTGGGGTCGAGGTACAGGTATTCGGCCAACCCACCCCACAGCCCGGGCGGTTCCGTTGATGGGAGTCGGCCGTAACTGTTGATCGGTCGCCGCTGCCGGCAACCGCTGATTCCGAGTCGACAGCGGCTGCACACTCCGCAGTGCAACTCCGGTTCGACTACGACCCGGGTTCCAATCTCGTGGGGCAGCGAACCATCGGTGCTGGCGATTCGACCCACCACCTGATGTCCCAGCACGAGTGGATAGACCACATCGGCGCGACCCCCTTTCCATATCTGGACGTCGGCGCCCGAGATCCCGTTAGCTTCGATTGCGAGCCAGCCGCCTTGGTCGGGAGGGCGGATGGGTAGCTGGTGACAGCGCAGCCGCTTCGGTTCGACGAGCAGCATCGCCTTGGCCTGGGATGGGGTCTCCACGTGTCGGCGAGTGTACCGGCGCGGCTTTTGAGCCAATTCCTTCATCTCGGCATCGCCGCAAGGACCCGAACTCAGGTGCGGGCGAAGACGGCTGCCATCCGCTCCATCGCCGTTTCGAGGTCGTGATCGGCAAGGGCATAAGACATGCGGGCGTAGCCGTCGGCTCCGAAGGCTTCGCCGGGGACTACTGCCACCTTCGCTTCGTCCAGCAGATGCGCCGCCACTCCCATTGATGAGCCCCATCGTTCGACATGGGGGCCTAGAGAAGGAAAGGCATAAAAGGCGCCGTCAGGTTCGACGCAAGAAACCCCGTTCATCTTCGTGAGCCATCGATACATGGTCACGCGCCGACGGTCGAAAGCCTGCCTCATCTCCTCAATCGGCTCCCGAGGACCGCCGAGAGCCGCCAGTGCCCCTTGCTGGGCAATGTTGTTGACGTTGGAGGTCAGGTGGGACTGATGGCTGGCCGCGGCCTTGATCACGTCGCTCGGTCCCACGAGCCACCCGACTCGCCATCCGGTCATGGCGAAGGTCTTGGCAACTCCATTGATCGCTAGCCAGCGGTCCCCGAGCTCGGGGGCGCTGATGATCGAGGAGGCCGACGTCTCTCCCGTATAGATCAGCCGTTGGTAGATCTCGTCGGTCACGACCCAGATCCCGCGCTCGCCGGCCCACTGTCCAATCGCGGCAACTTCCGCAGGGGTGTAGACCGCTCCAGTGGGGTTGGACGGGGAGACGAAGATCAGGAGCTTTGTGCGGGAAGTGGTGGCCGGTTCGAGCTGTTCCAGAGAGACCTTGAAGCCAGTGGCGTCGTCGGTGGCGACCGCCACTGGGGTCCCGCCAGCGAGCCTGGTCGCTTCTGGATACGTCACCCAGTAGGGAGCGGGGATGAGCGCCTCGTCTCCCGGATCGAGCAGCGCCGCCAGAGCGAGATAGACAGCCTGCTTTGCCCCGTTGGTGATGAGAGTCTGCTGGGGACCTACCCGGGCCCCAGAGAACTCAGCGGTGTACCCGGCGACGGCTTCGCGCAACGCCGGCAGACCGGCGTTCGGGGTGTAGTGATGGTTGGCGGGGTCGGAGGCTGCCCGTTGCGCTGCTTCGACGATATGGGCTGGAGTCGGGAAATCGGGTTCGCCCGCTCCCAGACTGATTACCGCCTCCCCGGCGGCCCGCAGCTGTCGAGCGCGCTCGGTGATCGCCATCGTGGCCGATTCTTCGATGCCAGCAACTCGCGCCGAGATCCGCCCCATCACTCAATCCGTCCGGTCTGGAGCCCTATGACTTGGCGTCATCCACCGCGTCTGAGGCCGCATCCTTTGCCTCTTCGACGACCTCTTCGGCCTTGTCCTTGGCGGAATCGGCGACATCGGAGACGGCTTCCCCCGCCCCAGAGCGCGCCTCGGACACCTTCTCCTTACCTTTCTCCCAGACCTCCTCGGCCTTGTCCTTGGCCTTCTCGACCACCGGAGCCGCCTTCTCCTTGGCCTTCTCCATCATCGGCCCGGCCTTTTCCATGGCTTCGCTGGCTTTTTCTTTGGCCTTCTCCATCATCGGCCCGGCCTTCTCGGCGGCGTCTTCGGCCAGGTCCTTGGTCTTTGACAGGACCCCCTTCAACGTATCTTTGAGCGACATGCAACCTCCTGGGTAGACGTTGGACGAAAGTTAGCCTTCCGGCCAGGCGTCAGTAACGGCGGAAGGCCACCACCCGCCCGAAGCCGTCGAGCACGATTACGGCATCACCATCGTTGTTCCACACCGGCTGATCGGTGCACCATGGCAGCGCATCCCCGCTGGGCGCACATGCGGTCGTTACCACGACCGTGTCACCGGGTGCGAGTACCAGCTCGGGGAAGGAGAAGCGATTGATCGATGACTCGTCGCGGAGAACGAATCCATTGAGGTTGACCGGTGCCGCCGACGGATTGCCAAGCACTACCAGCTCGGTTGAGTCGTTTCCCGGAGGGTTGAAGTCGATTTCTTCGATCGTGACCTTCGCCATCTCGCCGGTGGCGCCGCAGATGTCGTCGCCCCATAAACCGAGCCGCGCTTCCATTGCCGCCATCTCACGGTCGAGCAACGTCGCCCGGGTGTCACTCAAAGCGAACGCGTGCCCGGTAGCGGTGGCTTCGCGGCTGATTGATGTCGTACCGACGAAGATGTCAGCCACTATCCGATCGAATTGGTCAACGCCCTGCGGCACCACGGCTACCTCTCTATCTGCAATCCAATCAGTCAGCCACTGATGGGAT
This sequence comes from Acidimicrobiia bacterium, assembly GCA_035250485.1. Taxonomy (GTDB): domain Bacteria; phylum Actinomycetota; class Acidimicrobiia; order Spongiisociales; family ZC4RG35; genus JACCTH01. The sequence goes on along the minus strand of DATFFB010000147.1, from coordinate 606 downwards.
ACATCCCCGTAGCACTCATCCTGCTCGGGGGCGTTGATCCCGAATAATCGGAATTCTTTGTCTTCAGATCGGAAGCTGTCGCCATCTACCACTGAAGTCACGAGGACCGTGTCCGGAGGAGCAATCGAAGTCGGCGACGCCGGGTCGTCGACGCCGCCGACCAAAGTGCATCCGGTGATCATCAGGAGGCCGACGATCCGTGAGATCTGCATCGACCTCCAGGCTATGTTTAGTTCGCGCCCCCGAAATAGAAATAAGGGTCGAGCACCCGTACCGGGGTCACCGTATCGACCGGTAGCCCGTTGAGCCCGGCCACTTTGCGAATCGCCTCGGGGTCGGGTCCGTCATAGATGCACACGGTCCGCATCTTGTCGGTGGTCACATATGATGTGATCCAGGTGACACCGCTCGTGGCGTTGTTGGCGACCACGCCGGCCATTGCCTGGGCACCCTCGGAATTGGATGGGATCTCGAGGCCACCTGGAAACGTTCTCTCCACCATGTAGCGCGGCATGTTGCGCTCCTCTCCGACCGGTACTTCCGGTCCTCCGGCCAAGGTATGGCGCGGGAGGCAGTTCGACATCGGGGCAAGCCCCTAGATTGCCT
>DATFFB010000146.1:0-9044 GCA_035250485.1 Acidimicrobiia bacterium | reverse complement strand
AACGGCCAGGGGTGGGTCGTTATCGTCACCGCCGTGCCGACCCCGCCGGTGACGAGAAAAACCCGCGCCACTTATGGCGACTTGGTCACGGCGGCCCGCGAATCGGTGCGGCGCAGCGGGATCCTCTCTCCCGAAGCCGTGGCCGAGATGGCCGGCTTTTCGCCCGCCACGCTGTACTCATACTTCGGATCGAAGGATTCGCTGCTGGCCGCGGCCTTCGACGCCGCCCTGGCCGATATCGCCGTGGCGGTGGAGCCGATCCTGGCAATGGAACGGTTGCTCGAACAGGGCTGGGAACCGACCGCGCGGGCGTTGGTTCGAGTTGTCGTCCGGGGTTTTTCTCATGACGGAAAGCTGGTGCGCCTGGCGCTGAGTCGGCTCGGAGAATCGGAGGAGGTCCTCTCGGTCTACCGCCGTCGCAATCAGGAAGAGGTTGATCTGTTCACCCGGTTTATCCGTCTGGGGACCGCAGCGGCACAGCTTCGCCAGGGCGAGCCCTCGGTCCTAGCTCGAACGGCGGTGCTCATGCTGCAGGCACTGCAAAACCCACTTGCCCTCGGCCCTGGCTCGGGGCCGGTGATAGACGAGGTCAGCCGGGCGTTATACCGGTTGCTGGCTCCCGATTAGTGGTCGCGAGGCAAACCCAGAATCGATTCGCCGATGATGTTGGCCAGCACCTGACTGGTACCGCCACCGATGGTGAGGGCGGGAGAGAACAAAAAACCCCAACTTGCTTCGTCGCCGTCTAGGAGGCCATCGGCACCAGCGGCGTCACGCAGAAACCGCATAGCTCTTTGTCCATGCCGATCAGCCATCATTTTCTTGATGGCTGCTTCCGGACCCGGCGAACGTCCAGCCATCTGCGCGCTGAGGATCCGCATGCCCATGAACCTCATCACCTCGGCCTCGATATGGAGTTCGACCGCCTCCTGTGTACGCAGGGGGTCGAGCGGGCGAGCAGCCGCGGCCAGGACTTCATTGGTGGTCGGTCCCATTCCCCAAAGCACACCGCCCGAGGAAAGCGACACCCGCTCGTTGCCCAATGTGAGCTTCGCCAGCGGCCAGCCCTCGTTTTCTTGACCGAGGAGATGATCGGTGGGGACACGGGCGTCGTCGAAGAAGACCTCCGTGAAGTGGGCACGGCCGGTCATCTCCTTTATGGGCCGCACCGTGATCCCTGGTTGGCGCATCGGGCAAAGAAGGTAAGAGATCCCCTTCTGCCGGGGTCCGCCGGTTCGAGCCAGGAGGATTCCATAGTCGGCATCACCGGCCCAGGTGTTCCAGACCTTTTGGCCGTTCACCACGTAGACATCACCGTCACGTTCGGCACGGGTAGTCAAACCCGCCAAATCGGAGCCGGCCCCGGGTTCGGAGAAGAGCTGGCACCAGATCTCTTCCCCCCGAATGAGGGGAGGAAGGAAGCGGGCCTTCTGCTCCTCGTTCCCGCCGGCAAGAATCGTGGGCCCCGCCCAGCCGATTCCAATCGGGTTGTGACCCTGCTGATCGATGCCGGCGGCAGAAAGCTCCTGGGAGATGATCAGCTGGCCCTCGGCGTCAGCGTCGAGACCCCAGGGGTGCGGCCACCCGGGGACCACGTAACCGGCCGCTGCCAGGTCTGCAGGGGTGGGATGGGGGTGACTCTCGATCCATTCCCTCACGGCTAGACGCCTCGGGTCGTCCTGGGCCGGGAGGGCGAAGTCCATCACGTCATTCTTGCGTAAGAATGGGCCTCAGTGAACAACGACGACTTTCGACGCCACGCCCACGACGTAGTCGATTGGATTGCCGATTACTTCGAGGAGCTTCCCAAGCAATCCGTGCTTCCGGATTTGGCTCCCGGTGACATCCGCAAATCGCTGCCGGCAACGGCCCCCGAGCAGGGTGAGCCGTTTGCTTCGCTCATGGCGGATTTCGAGCGGATCATCATGCCGGGTATCACCGGCTGGCAGCACCCGGGATGGTTCGCTTACTTCCCCGCCAACTCGTCGCCACCCTCGGTGCTGGCGGAGATGATTACAGCCGCCCTTGGCCAGCAAGGAATGATGTGGATTACGAGCCCCGCTGCCACCGAGCTCGAGATGGTCACACTCGACTGGCTGGTTGACCTGCTGGGACTCCCCCGCGGGTGGAAGATGGCCGGCCCGGGAGGCGGCTCGATTCAGGTCAGCGCCTCGGACGCCTCCCACCTCGCCCTGGTCGTTGCCCGCCACCAGCAATCGGCCGCGACCGACCAATTGGTCGCCTATGCCAGTGCGCAGGCTCATTCGTCGCTCGAGAAGGGCGCCCGCGTCGCCGGTTTCCGGCACTTCCGCTCAGTCGCGGTCGATTCCGAATGGGCGATGAGCGCCCGCGCTCTAGCCGAAGCAGTTGGTGAGGACCGCGCCCGTGGCCTGGTGCCAGCGTTCGTCTGTTCGACGGTGGGCACCACCGGCACCACCGCCATCGATCCCATTCCTGCAATCTCGGAGATCGCCCAGGCCGAAGGGATTTGGCATCACGTCGATGCCGCATTCGCCGGCAACGCCATGATTTGTCCAGAGTTCCGCCGGTACCAGCCCGGGCTCGACGCCGTCGATAGCTACGTGTTCAATCCCCACAAGTGGCTGCTCACCAATTTCGACTGCTCGGTCTTCTATGTCTCCGATCGCAAGCCTCTGCTCGAGGCGTTGCAGATCACACCGCCATATCTGCGCAATGCTCAATCATCTTCGGGCGAAGTCGTCGACTATCGGGACTGGCAGGTTCCCCTCGGTAGACGGTTCCGGGCCCTGAAACTGTGGTGGGTGATCCGCAGCTACGGGGCCGAGGGGCTGCGGGAGATGATTCGCTCCCACATCGCCTTGGCCCAGGACCTCGTCGCCCGAATCCGGGCCATGCCTCAACTCGAACTCGTCGCCCCCACACCGTTTTCCTTGGTTTCATTCCGTCACGTCGATGGCGACGAGGCCACGGACGCAATTGCTGCCCGCATCAACCAGTCCGGCCATTCCTACGTAACGCCGTCGGTGATCGACGGCCACCGCTTCATACGTGTCTCCATTGGTGGGGCCAACACCACCGCTGCCGACGTCGATCGGCTTTGGGAGGTGGTCTCCGCCTCCAATTAGGCGGGAGGAGCGCTTCCGAGCACGACCTTGATACTGAGAGGCTCACCGTCGCGCCGGATGTCGAGGGTGACCTCATCACCGGGCAAATAACTTCGGATTCGCGCCGCTAAGTCGCCGATCGAGCGCACTGCCAGCCCGTCGACCGCGGTGACCACATCTCCAACCTCGAGTCCTGCCCCGGATGCGGCCCCGCCCGCCGTGAGTTCCGTGATGACGGCACCGCTGACGTCGCCCGTGGCCTCCTCCCCAGTTACACCCAGGAACGCGGTTTCGATGGGATCACCGGCGACGATGGCGGAGGCGAACTCGTAAGCATTGTCTATCGGCACGGCGAATCCGACACCGGTGTTGGCCCCGGTGGTGGTAAAGATCTGGATGTTGACTCCGATGACCTCGCCCTCGCGATTGGCGAGGGCACCCCCGCTGTTTCCGGGATTGATCGAGGCGTCGGTTTGGATCAGGACTTGGGCGGTAAGCGGACTTGCCACCGGACGGCTCACGGCCGATACCACGCCCGAGGTGACGGTCTGCTCGAGTCCCCAGGGGCTACCCAAGGCGACCGCCAATTGACCCACTTCCAACTCCTCGTCGAGGGCGAGAGTCGCGGCAGGGGCGCCGTCGGTCTCGACCTCGATGACAGCGATGTCGTGTGGAGCATCGGATCCAACCACCTCACCCTCTCGCAAGCTGCCGTCGGCGAATCGAACCTGCACTGCCTCGACCCCGTCGACCACATGGGCGGCCGTGAGCACATATCCATCCTCGTATACAAAGCCCGAGCCGAGTCCTGCCTGATGCTCGATCTGGACCATGGATGGAAGCAGGGCGGCTGCCACCGCCGCTACCGGCTCCTCTGTGGGATCGATGGTGGGCGTTTGCGCGGAGGGAGGGGATGACTGCTCGATTGCGATTGCCGGCTCGACGCGGTCGTCGTTACCGATCCACCAGCCCACGCCCATTCCTGCAGCCATTACCAACAGAGCAAGCAGCAGGGCGGGAATGAACGTGATCCCCGGGCGGGAGACCCCCCTCGCCGGCTGCGCCGGCACTCCCCCCAACGCTTCGCTGGGGGGAGAAACGGGAACTCCCCTCGTCGGCTGGGCCGGCACTCCCTCCTGGCTTGGGGGAGAAACAGGTTCGGTCGGTTCGGTCACAGTGTCAGTAATCCTGTCATCAATCATTTCCTACCTCCGGAACCCGAAACTAAGGAGCCAGCGCTAAACCGCTCCTAAACGAAAGCTGGGAAACCCCTGAGTGGCTTAGCGATCGGAGGCGGTTTCGATGCGACCGGTGCGGTGGCGAAGAGGATCGTGCTGCGGCGCATCGCCATTGGTTCCGATGGGCAGCCAGACGATGGTCGTCGCTCCCTGGCCGGGCTCGGAGTAGATCTGAAAGGATCCCCCGTGCATCTGGGCCACATGTTCGACGATTCCCAACCCGAAACCGGAAGTAACAAAAGACGACTCGAATCCCGATCCTTCGTCGGCCACCGCCAGATAAGCCCAATCGCCGGATCGGCCCGATCCCACTTCGACCTTGGCCCCCGGAGTGGAGGCCTTGAGGGAGTTGTCGACGAGGTTGCTCAGGGCCCGGCTCAAAGACACCAGGTCCCCGTGGACCTCCGCCTCCCCGGCGATCTCGGTTAGCCCCACTCCGAGGTCGTTGGACGCGGCCCGATGGTCCTCTACTGCGGTCCGGACGAGCGCCGAAAGGTCGACCTGGACCATGGTCGCCTGCCCGGCCTGGAAGCGCGCCGCCGCCAGCAGGCCCTCGATCATGGCACTCATCCGTTCGGCATTACGGGCGATGATCTCGCCGGTGGCCTTCCACTCCTCGAGGGAGGAGTCGGGATCGTCGAGCGTGACTTCGACATTGGAACGGATAACCGAGAGCGGGGTGCGAAGGTCGTGGGACGTGTCGGCGAGAAAGCTCCGTTGGGCTCCGAAGGCGCCCTCGAGCCGATCGAGCATGGAGTCAAAAGTGCTCCCGAGCCGGGTCAGCTCGTCGTTCGGACCGATGAGCCCGATACGGCGGGAAAGATCGGAGGCTTCGATCTCCCTGGCTACCTGGGTGATTCGATCTACTGGGGCGAGGGCCCGGCCGGCCAGCACCCACCCCACCCCAAGAGAGATCAGAAAAAGGAGTCCGAGGCCAATCAGCGTATAGAGGGCCAGCCTCTCCAGCACGTATTGGTTGAAGATGCTCTCGAGCGTGCGCACTTCGGCCTCTTCGAACCGGGGGTCGAGGACCAGGCGGTACTGGCCGAGCTGCATCTGCCGACCGCGCAAAATGAGCCGGGTCTCGGTTTGCGTCGTGAGCTGCCAACGAATGGCGACGTAAACGAGCGCCAGTAAAAGACCCCCGAGACCGAAGACCACCGCCGAATAGAGAAGGGAGAGACGAAAGCGAATCGAGCGAAAGAACTGGCGACGTCGGCTCATGAGCGCAGGACGTACCCGCGGCCTGGCACGGTTTCGATCGGATTTGGCTCGCCGAGTTTCTTTCGCAGATTGGACACGGTGACTCGAACCGTATTGGTGAATGGGTCGGCCATCTCATCCCAGACATGTTCGAGCAGGGTCTCTTGCGGCATCACCTCGTCGACATGCGCCATGAGGAATTCGAGCAGTGAGAACTCCTTGGCGGTGAGAGCGAGAGAGGCACCATCCCGAGTGGCAAGAAACCGAGCAGGATCGAGCGTAAGGCTCCCCACTCGGAGAACCGGGGGCGCGGCTTCGTCCCGTCGAAGGAGTGCTCGAGTCCGGGCCGCCAGCTCGGCCAAGGCAAACGGCTTCACCAGATAGTCGTCGGCGCCGGCATCGAGTCCGGCGACTCGATCATCGATGTCGTCGCGAGCCGTCAGCATCAACACCCGGGGGCGGCGTGGCTCGAAGGTGGGAAGATCTCCGTCGACCAGGCGGCGACAGAGCTCGAGGCCCGATCCGTCGCCCAGATTCCAATCAAGGATCGCCAGGTCATAGCCGTTGCCACGGAGTTTTTCCTCGGCCTTCATCGCTCCCCCGGCCACGTCCACCGCATATCCGTGACGGCGCAGACCGCGGGCAATGGCATCGGCCAGATCGGCTTCGTCCTCGACCACCAAAAGGCGCATGCCCGAAACGCTACCGAGCGGAAATAAGTAGACGCTAAATGCCCGGTGCCGAAGCGGACCGGGCTCCGGAACCGATTGCGAGGAGAATCTTCGCCGCCTGGAGTAGGTTCAGGAGATGGTCGACTGGAAGCTCTATCAAGCGGTTCTCTTCGACCTCGACGGAGTGCTCACCGACACCGCGCGCGTTCACGCCAAGGCCTGGAAAGAAACGTTCGACGAGTTCCTGGAAGCGAAGGATCAGCCTCCGTTCACGATCGAAGGCGACTACCGAACGTTCGTGGATGGCCGTCCTCGATATCAAGGCGTGGCGACCTTCGTCGCCTCCCGCGGCATCGCACTGCCCTGGGGCGAGCCGAGCGACGGCCCTGATGAAGAAACCATATGTGGAGTCGGCAATCGCAAGAATGAGCTGGTGAATCGGCTGATCGCCACCAATGGAGTAGCCGTGTACCCGGGCTCTCTGCGCTTGCTTGAGTACCTGGCGGACCTGAATCTGAGAATGGGAGTGGTGACCTCCTCGGCCAACGCGCGCACGGTCCTGGCTGGAGCGAATCTGGAAGGGTTTTTTGAAGTGCGGGTCGACGGCGAGTTGGCGGCCAAGCTAGGCCTGGCCGGAAAGCCTCATCCCGACCCTTTCCTCAAGGCGGCTGAACTTCTCGCGGTCGTTCCCCTAGACGCAGTGGTCGTGGAGGACGCCACGAGTGGGGTCGCCGCGGGAAAAGCGGGCGGGTTCGGATTGGTGATTGGGGTCAATCGCCATGACGATGCTCAAGCCCTAAGGGATGCCGGTGCGGACATGGTTGTCGAAGATCTCGGAGCCTTGGTCGGCTGACGGTGATCATCCAGTCGGCCTTTGGCGAGGACATCTGGTCACTTACCTGGCCGGGGCTGCGAGAGGTCGCCGCTCTCGAGTCGATCTTCTCCTTGGCGAATGGCTTCCTTGGCGTCAGGGCTAGTTTCGAACAAGGTCCGCCCGCCCATCAGCCGGGCTCGCTGATCAACGGCTTTCACGAGGTTTGGCTCATCACGTATGCCGAACCGGGATACGGGTACGCCAACGTCGGGCAAACGATTCTGTATGTGCCGGACGCGATCGAGTTGGCATACCTCGAAGACGAACACCCTCGCCCACTCGACGACGCCGAAGTGGAGCGGCGCCTCGATCTGCGGCGAGGAACCGTGAGCACCGTGGTGCGATGGCCCGACCTCGAGCTTCGCTGGGAGCGGCTGGTTTCGCTGGTTCATCCGGGAGTGCTGGCGATCAGGGTCGAGGGCGGGGGGCCGGAGTCGCAATTCGCCTCCGGATGGCGCTACCGCCACGACATCGACGATGCCGACACAGTTGAACTGGTCTTCGATCCCCGCAGCGCCCGCACCCTTCCCACCCGGGCTCTCAGCGCCGGGGACCTGATCACCGCCGACGGCATCCCCCAGACGGTCTTTCGCACCCTGGCCTCCGATTTATCCCTGTCCGTCGCTACCGACCACAAAGCCGACGCGGTCAAGATCAGCCGCTTCGACGTCGAGGAGCTCGACGTCCTGACTCAAGGCCCGACGGTGGAGAAGCGGGTCGCCTACGTGAAGGGGTCCGCCCTGGGCGCCGCCGCCACCGTTCTCAACGGGGTTCCCGACTTCGCCGGCCTGGCCAGCGAGCAAGAGGATCACCTCGCTGCCTTTTGGGAAACAGCGGCGGTGAAGATCGGGGCCGGACCGCGCCTCCAGCAAGCAGTCAACTGGAACATCTTCCAGCTCCACCAGTCCTCAGCTCATCTCGCCAATACCGGCATCCCGGCCAAAGGCCTTTCCGGGCGCGGATACGAAGGTCACTATTTCTGGGACAGCGAGATCTTCGTGCTGCCGTTTCTCGCCCATATCGATCCCCCGGCCGCCGCCCGTCTCATCGCCTTCCGGCATTCGATCTTGCCGGCCGCCCGCGAGCGGGCGGCGATCCTGAACCAGAACGGGGCGTTGTTCCCCTGGCGCACCATCTCCGGAGAGGAAGCATCTTCTTACTACGAGGCAGGAACCGCTCAATACCACATCAACGCCGACATCGTCTATGGGATCGACTCATATCTCCTCGCCACCAACGATCACCAGATCCTGATCGATTACGGAGTCGAGATCGCCGTCGAGACCGCCCGCTTGTGGGCCGACCTCGGACACTTCGAGGGCGACTCCTTCCACTTCTCAACCGTCACCGGCCCAGACGAATACTCAGCCCTGGTTGATGACAATGCCTATACCAACTTGATGGCTCGCTTCAACCTGCTGCGAGCCGTGGAATGGACAAGGTGGATGGAGGCGCAGCATCCAGATGAGTTCGCCCGTCTCTCTGAAGTTCTCGAACTCGAGGAGGGCGAGGTCGACTCATGGCAGCAGATCGCGACCGCCGTGTTCATACCGCACGATGCCGAGCGCAACCTGACCCCTCAAGATTCGCGCTTCTTCTATCGCAAAGCTTGGGACTGGAGCGTCCCCCGTTCTCAGCATCCCCTCTTGTTGTTCTTTCATCCTCTGGTGATCTATCGCCATCAGGTACTCAAACAAGCCGATGTGGTGATGGCGATGTACCTGCTGCCCGGAGTCTTTTCGCCGGAGCTGACCAAGAACAACTTCGACTTCTACGACCCCCTCACCACCAGAGACTCTTCCCTCTCGGCTCCGATCCAGGCTGCGGTCGCTGCCCGGGTTGGGTACCTGAAACCGGCGCTCAATTACTTCGAAGAAGCGGCCGTGCTTGACTTGGAAAACCGAGCCGGCAACACCGCCGATGGACTTCATCTCGCCACCGCCGGTGGCACCTGGCAAGCATTGATCTACGG
>DATFFB010000145.1:0-15469 GCA_035250485.1 Acidimicrobiia bacterium | reverse complement strand
CGCCCCATCTTCATTTCGAGATCCATCCCGGGGGCCGTGGTTCGTCGGCCGTGAACCCCTACCCCACTCTCATCGCAGCCTGCCGGTAACCTGAGGCCGTGCAGACCGACCGCCGCCGTCTCGATCAGATCCAAGACCCGGACTTCATCGCAGACCTCGACAGCCTCGCCCTCGATGACCTGCGGGCCCGTCGGGACCTCGCCGATGATGTCGAAAACGAGCTCTCTTATTACCGCCGGTTCCTCCACGGTCGCCTCGATCTACTTGCCTTCGAACAGCGTCGCCGCCGAGGTGAGGAGAGCCGGAGCCTGATCGATGCTCTCACCGAGATCCTGACCGGGCACGATCGCGCTGGTGGCGCCTCGAGCCGGCATCTGACAACCGATGCGCCCGAAATCCCCTTGCATGGTCGCCGACACCTTGATCACGTGCTGGGCAACGATCTCATGGCTCGCCTCGGGGACATGTCGGAGGAAGAACTCTCGGAAGCTGCCTCCGAGCTTGCGGATCTCGAGTCGGAGATCTCAACGGTGCGCCAGGGTGTGCAGGCGATTCTTGATCAGCTCCATGCCGAGGTCATCAACCGCTACAAGCACGACCTGGGCGACCCAGCCCTTCGCCCCTCTTAGCCGGCGGTGCTGGCCGAGCAGGTCCGTTCGGGCCTGGTGGAAACGATCCACGATGGAGCCATCGCCGTCATCGACCCCACCGGCGAGCTTGTGGCCTCCTCCGGTGACATCCGACGCCCTTTTTACTTTCGATCGGCCGCCAAGCCGTTTCAGGCCCACATCAGCAATCAAGCCGGCGCCAATCTGAGTCGGGAGCGGCTGGCGCTCGCTTGCGCCAGCCACGATGGCGAGCCCGTCCATGTCGCCTTAGTCGAGAGCATCCTCGCCGCGGTGGGGTTGGACGAGGCAGCGCTGGGCTGTCCCCCGAGTTGGCCGATCCGCCTTACGGCGACGAGACGGCTTGCCAATGGGGGAGCGACCGCGCCCCGGAAGATCTGGAACAACTGCTCGGGAAAGCATGCGGCGATGCTCGCCGCCTGCGTCAGTTCGGGCTGGGATCCGGGCACATATCTCGAACCGGACCATCCTTTGCAGCGTGCCATCACTGAGTTCGTCACCAACGTCTCCGGTCCCACCGATCCCATCGGGGTGGACGGTTGCGGCGCTCCGGTGTTCGCCACCAACTGCCTGGCGATGGGGAAGTCGTTTTCCTTTCTTGCCTCGGCGCCGGAAATGAACACCGTCTATGAAGCCATGCATTCGTATCCAGCCCTGGTCTCGGGATACGGCAACACCGATGCCGCCATAGCCACGGCTCTCGATGCGGCCGCCAAGCGGGGGGCTGCCGGATGCTTGGGCATCGCTCTTCGAAATGGCTACGGCGTCGCTGTCAAATGCTGGGATGGCAACAGCGAGGCGGTCGGAGTTGGGGCTGTGGCCGCGCTCGAACAGCTTGGGGTGTTATCCGATGCCGCCCGCGCATCACTGTCAGCCATTGCCTCACCGGAGACACGAGGCGGAGGCGCCCCGGTGGGAAGGTTCCGATCGCTTGTGGAGTTGGCTTGGGAGTGAAAGTCCAAAGCGACTTGGTCGAGCGGAAGGATCTGGTGCCGATGGCGCCCGCGGTGGGGCCTTTTCCGGGAGGGGACTTTCTGCGCGCGTGGTTCGAGGAACTTGGCGACGATGTCGAGCCGCTCACCCTCGACTGGGACATGGGCCAGCTTTCGATGATGAAGAGTTCGACCCTTATCGAAATGATGGGCGAGACCGATCTCACCGATTACCACAGTCCCTTGGGGGAGGGACTAGATGAGGCGGTCGCCTTTCTTTGCGAGGAAGTCGGGACCGGCATCAATCTCAGCTTCGATTCGCTTCCGTCGGAAGCAGCGACGCCATTGCACACGGCCTTGAGCGGTGCCGGCTTTTCTCCATCCGCCACCGTGCACGAAACCGCGATGGTGCTCTCCCTCCCTGACGCCACCGATGACTTCTATGGAGAGCTGGCAAAGCGCGATCGGCATGAGTTGCGTCGCAAGCGCCGCCGATACGAATCTCTGATCGGTCCGGTCGTGCTTCGACATGGAAACGGAGAAGGCTTCGATGAGTTCGTTCGTCTCCATCGTTTGGCCCCGGGTGAGAAGGGTCGCTTCATGACCGATCGCCGCCTCGCCTTCTTTTCCCGCCTGGCTCGCTTGCCCGGCTGGCGGGTTGACTATCTGCAAACCCCAACCGGAAAGGCTGCCGCGTGCGTATTCGGATGGAGCGATGCTGATGGCTACTACCTCTACAACTCGTGCTTCGACCCCGAGCTGCAGGCTGCCTCGCCCGGGCTGGTGCTTCTGCAAGCAATGATCGAGGACTCGATCAAGCGCGGCCTCCGGATTTTCGATTTCCTCAAAGGTGACGAGGACTACAAGGCTCGGCTGGGGGCCAAGCCGCGGCCCTTGCACCGATTGGAGGTCACCACGTGAGCGCCCCGCCGATCGAGAAGGTGGCATATCTTTCAATGCACACTTCGCCCCTCGCCCAACCGGGGTCGGGCGATGCTGGGGGGATGAACGTTTACATCGATCAACTTGCTCGCACCATGGCTTCGCGGGGAGTGAAGGTCGATGTCTATACCCGCCGTCAAGATCCCGACGATCCGGCAGTGGTCGAAGTCATGGGCGGTTACCGGGTGATCCATGTCGACGTCGGTCCGCCCCAGCCGCTTCCGATTCCGGCGCTCACCCGATTCGTCCGATCCTTCGCCAAGGCCGTGGTCGAAGCGATCCGCCACGATCCCCCTCAGATACTTCACTCCCACTACTGGCTGTCGGGCTGGGCCGGACTGCTGGTCAAACGGGCCCTTGGCATCCCACTGGCGAACTCGTTCCACACTCTGGGCCGGGTGCGAAACGATTCCCTCCGTCCGGGCGAGACTCCTGAGAGCTTGATCCGTATCGCCGCCGAGCATGAGGTGATCGAGGCATCTGATTGCGTCATGGCCTCTACCCCGGCGGAGGCCGAGGAGTTGTTGGATTTCTATGGCGCCGATCCCAACCGGCTCTGCACGTCCCCGCCCGGGGTCGACCATCGGGTCTTCAAACCGGGCTCTCAGGCGGGGGCCCGGAGACGGCTCGGCTTGGGCGAGGGGCCAATCATGCTTTTCGTTGGTCGTATCCAGCCGCTCAAGGGAGTCGATGTGGCGATCGCGACCCTCGATCTGGTGCAAGCCCGTCATCCCGAGACGACGCTGGTGATCGTCGGCGGACCTTCGGGCCCAGGTGGACCCGCCGAACTCCATCGGCTTCGGCAGCTAGCCATGGCGCGGGGCGTGGGGAGCCGGGTTCGCTTCGTCAACCCGCTGCCGCACGGGCTTTTAGCCGACGTCTATCGAGCGGCCGATCTTCTCCTCGTCCCCTCCCGCTCGGAGAGCTTTGGCTTGGTGGCGGCGGAAGCACAGGCTTGCGGCGTACCCGTAGTTGCTGCCCGCACCGGGGGATTGATCTATGTGGTCGACGATGGGACGAGCGGCATCCTGGTGGATGGTTGGGATGCAGCCGATTACGCCGAGGCGGCATTGCGCCTGATCGAGGATCCCGAGCTGAAGGCGAAGATGGGGCGGGCGGCGACTGACTGGGCCAAGCGTTTTTCCTGGGATGACACCGTCAAGCGCTATCTCGAGCTCTATCGCGGGGTGCTTGCGCCTGGCAACTGACATGGTGGGGGCGCGATCGATCCTCGAGCGATCGATAGCCGATTGGGTGGACGATCCCGTCTCCGACGTGGTTTACGCCGAGGAGGTGGAGGGTCGCTTTGCGGTTCGCATGCGCCAGACGGTCAGAGAAGCGACGACGGTTTGGTTCATGGTCGGACAGCGGTCCCTGATCGCCGAGGCCTATGTGCTCCCTGCCCTCGAGCATCCAGCAGGCGCCCATCGGCTCGCCCTCATCCGTAACCATCAGTCATTTCGAGTCAACTTCGCCCTCGACAGCGAGGAAGCCCTCGTCCTCAGAGCACGGATTCCCCTCGAGCGGGTGACGGCGGAGGAGCTGAGCTATGTGCTCGCCGAGATCTACCAGACGATCGAGCTCTCGTTCCGATCGCTCCTTCGCGAAAACAACCCCTAGAAAGTTCCCAACAGGAGGTTGTGCACAAAGCCCTGTGGAAACCTGTGGATATTGGGGAAAAACGGTGCGAGCGACCTACGGGCGATTTTCGGCAGATTGCCTGAGGGGAGATGAGGATGGATTACGTCGTCCGGTCGCGAAATCGAAGCCTTCGCGGGGCGGTTGACCCACCAAAACGAGTTCCGTACTGTCGGCAACCGAAGCGCCCAAGGTGCTGATCGGCCGGATAGCCCGTTCGGGGAAGTGCGGGGTCTCGGGCCGAGAGGTATCTCGGGCGCTTCCTTTGGAGACAACAGATCGCCGGACTCGCCCGGCTGTGAGACATCAGATCGCCGGCTAGCGCCGGCTGTCAGATCTGATGTCTGAAATCTGAAATCTGATGTCTGACGTCTGATGTCTGTCAGAGGCCAAACATCAATTCGCGCAGGTTGACCGGACGCACCTCGAAACGCTCGAGGTCGAGGCGGACCGATCCGAGCCGAAGTCCCTGCATGCCCTCGCCGCGATTGGTGAGGACCTTGAGGTTGCCGTCGTCCACCTCCAGCCGTCCCAGACCCTGGCACCGGCCCTCGGTGTCGTGGATTCCAACCAACAAACCGTCGAGGCGGGCAGGATCGAGACCGCTCGGCAACGTGGGGGCGAACACCGTCGGCCGCACTCGCCACCGCTCGAGCGGCCCGACGAAGGCTGCCTCAAAGCGACCCGCCCTCCGGCCCATCCGCTCGTCGGGGCTCGATGGCATCACATCCCCTTCCACGGGGGCGGTGACGACATTGGCCCCGAAGAAACGTCGCAACATGCCCACCACCGGCTCGAGCTCGCCGCCTCGTTGCAAGGCGATCACCGTCTCCGGCCGGCACAGCTCCATCTTGTGGTACTTGAGCGTCTCTCCGACCACTCCCGCGATCATCGGGCTGGTGTCGATGACGACCATGTCCGCCCATTCCCGGGCTTGGTCCACCAGCGCGGCGGTGGCGATCACGTGCTGGAGGACCAGCCGCTCGGGGCTGATTCCCCCTACGAAGTGAAGGGCGTCTGGCTGGTCCCAGGCATGTTCGAGGTCGTGGTGGGATCCGAGCAGCCGGAGCCCGACACAGGTGGGGGGACCGATGCTCGAGTTGCCGATGTCGGCGTCGATATAGCCCACCGTTCGGCCCTCATCGAGTGCGGCGCGGGCGAGCCGGCGGGACATCGTGGTTTTTCCCGTATCGAGCGCCCCGATCAGCATCACCGATGCCGCGCTGGCGAGCTCTTGGGCGAGCTCCTCGTGGAGGGTGGACGCCATCGGAGGGGCATCTTACGAGGGGTCCCTAATCTCGCCCAGCGTGGCGCAGCCGGTGAGTTTCCTCTCGGACTTCGGTACCCAAGACGAGTTTGTCGGGGTAGTACACGGGGTTATCTATCGACTCTCGCCCGCCTCGCGCGTGATCGACATCACTCACGGAATCACCCCGGGTGACGTCCGCGGTGGGGCATTGGCCTTGACCCGGGCCATCCAGTTCCTGCCTCCGGGAGTCGTGTTGGCGATAGTCGATCCGGGGGTGGGGACACCGCGCAAAGCGCTCGCCCTGGAAACCACGGCCGGGTTCTTCGTCGGTCCCGACAACGGATTGCTCTCGCCGGCGGTCGCGATGGTGGGGGGAGCGGTGGCCATTCATGCCATCGAGAACCGAGAGGTCATGATCGAGGGTCCCGGCAACACTTTCGCCGGGCGCGACGTCTTCGCTCCGGCCGCGGCCTTGTTGGCGGCAGGCGAGGCGACCCTCGCCGACCTCGGTCCCGAGTTGGATCCGGGCCAGGTGCTTCCGCTGATGCTGCCGCTTCCCAAGGTGGAGGAGTCGGTGATCCATGGCGAAGTGCTCTGGGTTGATTGGTACGGAAATGTTCAGACCAACGTCGGCCCCGAGGACCTGGCCGCCATCGGAGTGGGGCCAGGAGACTCGGTGGAGGTGAGGGTCGGCGCCAGTGCCCACGAAGGGCGATTCGTGACCACGTTCGGTGATGTCGCCATGGGGGAACTGGCGGTTCACGTCGACTCGGCGGGGCTGATCGCGCTCGCGGCACGAGGCCGCCGAGCCGACGAAGAGATCAGTCTTGCCTCCGGACGACCCCTCAGCTTCCGACGCTCGTAACCGGGGGAGTCTCGCCCAGCAGTTGGCCCAGCTGGAAGACGAAGGCAAGGAGGATGAGCGCCAGGAGGATGAGGATGACGATGGCGGTGGCCGGGCGCATCGACTCCGCAAATTAGCCCTGAAACGACGAAGCCCCCGGGGCAAGGGGGCTTCGTCTAGGAGAGTGACTGATGCTCCGCTCGTTTAGGGGCGGGCTGGGAGGCTACCTGACACCTGGGTAATGAACGTGCCCTGGGTATCAGGTGCGGAGCCCGGTCCACTCTCTGTCAACAGCTTATATCGGCACCCCCCTAAGCCCGCTTTAGGGTCTTTCGACCCCCTTGTTTTTCCCCGCCAACGACGGGCGGGATGGGCGAGAGCTACGGAGCAGAAGTTGTGGCCGGAGCGGTCGTCGCCCCTTCCTCGGCGGGCGCTTCACTCGCGACCAGGCCGCAATCTGCAAGCACCGCGGCGGGATCCCCGGCTCCGAGGCGGACCCGCTCGAAGGCCGCCACCGCCGCGATCTGTTCGGCAGAGAGCGAGCTGGCAAATGCGGGCATCCCGCCGTTGATCGGTTTGCCGGTATCGCCATAGGTGGAGGCGCCTTCAGCCAGAAAGCCCGGCGATCCCTTTGTCACCCACTCGATGTGGTCGGCGCAGGACGAGAAGGTGCCGAGCACTCCGCCCAGGGGCGGGCCGACTCCGCCCTGACCCTGGGGACCGTGACAACCCGCACAGTTGGCGGCGGTTACCACTTCCCCAGCAAAGATTTGGGCCCCGAGGCCGACGAAGTCGACGCTCCCGCCCGGTGTGCCGCGGCCCTCGAAGGGAGACCCATCGCAGTTCTCGACCGCGCCCGTCACCCGATCGACCGCCAGCTCGGTCCCGCGCCCACAGTCGTTGCTCGTGGCCGATGCCAGCTGGATCAAGCCGAAGAGGGGTAGGACGAAGAAGGCGGCCGCCAGCCAGCGAGGGATGGCACCAACGGTACGTTCCACCAGACCCGAGGTCGGGACCGTCACCACTGCCGGATACCTGAGTGCCTCCTTGGGGTTGACCTCGCTCGGCTGGGGGGCGGCCACGACGACCGCTGCGGCCGGGGCCGGGGCCTCTACCTCTGGAACCTCTGCCGGTGGAGCGGGAGGGGCCGCCTCGGGGGAAGGAGCTGGGGGAGCGGCGGGCTCGGAGACCGCTGCTGTCGCCGCGCTTGGCCCCGCCGGGGCGGGGCCGCCGCCCGCCCAGGCAGCCAGGATCTCATCGACGGATGAGCCCGATGCCTTCGCCCGCGCCTCGGCCGAGCGCTGAACCAAAGACTCGGGGATCCCCAGGGCGGCCGCGGCGGCGGCAAGATCGCTCATGTCGACTCCCGAAGGTAGGCGAGAAGGCTGGCAATCTCTTCATCCGACAATCCGGTGGCGACCGGGTGGCGACCTTCACCATTGAGAAGGCTGACGATTCCCTCGGTCGATTCGATCCGAGACCCGATGGCGGCCAGGTCGGGGCCGATCCGTCGATACCCGACGACCTGGTTGGTATCGGCCAGAGTCACCGGTCCCAAGCTGGCGTCCGCCACCACCGCCCTCACCAGCTGGGTATGACAGCTCGCACATCCCATTTCCAGGTAGATCTGCTGACCGTCGCGTGCCGTCGAGGAGAAGGCGTGGTTGGAGCTTCTGACCTCGTTCTCGGGTTGCGCGAGCGAGGGGACGAGGAATCCGATCAGTATCGAAAGCAGGAGCAGCCCAACTGCCCCCGCCATCACGGCAGAGATGCTTTGGTTGGCCCCCACCAGCACGGGCGGCACCCCGCTCCGCACCGGAACTGGCGCCGGAGACGGGGTGGCGGGAACGACCGGAGCCGCGGGCGTAGCAGCGGGCTCGACAGGAGCCTCAGCCGGCGCCTCCGCGCCTGGGGCTTCCGGCGCGGCGGGGGGCGGGGCGGGGGAAGCCGACGCGGCCGGGGCTGCACCCCCGCCTGCCCAAGCAGCCACCAATTCGTCGACGCTGACGTTGTCGGCCTTGGCCCTCGCTTCGGCCGATCTGCGCACCAGCGCTTCGGGGACATCGAGGGCGGCTGCGGCAGCCGAGAAATCGGTCACGGTTTTCGGATCACCAGTACTTCCTGCACTGTGGCCTTCCCCGAGGTCAGTGAGCGATACACAGACACGGCCAAACCCAGCAGGCCCCAGGTCAGCAAGAGCCCCCCCAGGACTGCTAGCCCGGTGAAGATTCCGGGGAGGCCCGCGCTCTCTAGCCATCCCGCCCCTACGTTCTCAAAGGCTCCGGTGAAACCGGCCCCCGACCAGGCCACCCCGGTGATAAGCCCGGACAGGGCCAGAAGGATTCCGGTCGCGGTGCCCGAAATGGCGACAAGTCGGACCACCCCCAGTGCGCGCTCGGTCGAGGCGAGCGCCCGCCCGACCAGATTGGGAATCGCCTGCCAGGCGAACGCGGCGAAGAGCAGGGCGATGCCAGTCAAGAAGAGGACATAGATGCCTTCCCAAAAGAGCGTGAAGCCGACCAGGACCGCCGAGGAGCGAAAGCTCGCGAAGCTCGCCGCGAGCGAGGCGAGTGCGATCACACCTGATCCGGTCACCGCTGCCAAGACGATCGGATTTCCGGCTGGCCACCGATCCTTGACCGTCAGGGCGAGGTTGGTGGCGTTGGCCACGGCGGACAGGGGAAGCGCCAGACCCAGGACCGCAGCGATCGCCTGCAGCCACTCCGGCTGCGGCCCGGCCACCAACTGCGCCGGCCCCATCCATATGGCGCCGAATAGGAGCGACCAGTACCCCACCTTGGCGAGCTGACGACTGGCCAGTGGTTGGCCCGATGCCTTCGGCACCACGTAATAAACGGCTCCCATCGCCAGCCCGACTCCCCAGACATTTAGGAATCCGGCGGTGAAGACCAGGTTGCCGAGGGCGTGGGCCAGCGAGGAGACCTGAGGGAGGTTTCCAATCAAATAAAGGAGGGGAAGCCAGATGACCGCCGCGGCGGCAAACCACAACGACGGATAGACCATGCCCTCCCTGCGGGCGCGAATGGTGAGGAGCGTGGGACCCAAGGGAAGCGCGGTCACGGCCAGCACCGGGAGATCCCACCACCATGGCAAGGAAAACGGCTCCCCCCCGTCGCCAAATCCCAGCCCGACCACTGCCACCGCCACGACGACCACGGTCACCGCTAAGGGCAAGGCCAGGTTCAGCTGCTTCTCAAGCTGGAGGGGGATCGCCGTCAGCCGCGGGAGGAGATAGAAGATTGCTGCCGCTAGCCCCAACACCATCCAACCCAGGAAGAGGACGATCAGGGCCATAGCCCGCAGGTGGCCAAAGCTCAGCGGCAGCAGGCCGGGGAACCTCATCGAGGCGATAGCCGCCAGCCAGAGCAGCGCGCCCAGGGCCAGGAAAGCGGTGCCCGCAAAAAGGTAACGGGAGGCGGCCGTGTCCGGGGCAAAGAAAATCTCCGAACGGGCTTCGGCCTCGGCGGTGTTGTCGGTGGTCGTTGTCTCCCGAACGGTGGTGGTCATGGAGTCGTTCTATCGGGTGCGCCGGGAGCATAGAGCAGCACCGCCATCTCCTCGCCTTTCGCTGGTTCGTTCCTAAACCCGCGGTGTGGTAAAAAATTGGTACATGTATCGGCTAGCAGAACTCAATCAGAGTCAACGAAAAAGACTCGGATGGGCTCTGATGGTTGGGGGGGCCGTTCTTCTCGTCATTGCCGTCTGGTGGATCCATTATTCGAGCTTTGCCCGCACCACTCTGGTCAATGGAGTCGAAACACCGGTAACCGTCGACTACTTCAATTGGGTACCCCGCGGCTGGTACTGGAAAGCCCTCGGTTACCTGGCCGCTTTTGCCGCTTCGCAGATGTTGCTTCTGGGCGCCGCCCTCGCTTTTGTCGTGGGGAGGAAAATGACCTGGGCTTTGGCGAGCTTCCTGGCCTTTCTCGCCTGGATCGAATTGGTTCTCATTTTTGGAATTGTTCCTTCCGAATGGCTCAACCTCAGCCAGACCGACCTCGACTGGTCACCACAACGGATATTCATCAGCATTCCCTCCTGGCTCGTGCTCGGCAACCAGGTCGACATCAGCTTCGCGGCTTTGAAAGACATCATTTCGATGGGCTATCACATCGTGATGCTGGGGGCCGCGGCCGTCTTCGCCTACAAAATCCAGGACTTCGGCAAGCCCCGCAAGGCGCCGGAGAAGGTCACCCAAATCTCGCCCTATGGCCGACCACTCATAAGGACAGGTGAGTGATGCCCAAAGGCGTGGTCGATGAGACCCCTCCGATCAGGGACGACTACCAGCTCGCTCTGGTCGATGAGTCCTACTTCAAGGACAAACTTCGTCCCAAGCAGTTCATTCACATCGATCAGTCCGAATGCATCCTCTGTGAGGGCTGCGTCGATATCTGCCCCTGGAAGTGCATCTTCTATCTGTCGCTCGACGCCATCGATGAGGCAGTCAACGTCGATCACCCCGGCGACGACCCAACCAACTACGGCTTCTTCATAATCGATGAAGACGAGTGCACGCGTTGTGCCCTCTGCGTGGACCGCTGCCCGACCAACGTCATCTCGCTGGGTAAGTTTGAAGGCTCGCTGGCCGAGCAGGCGGAGAAGCTGGGGATGAACCGAACTCCGTGGGAGGTCGACACCGGTCAACGCGACTTCAAGAACGGTTACACGTACGGGATGCGCTGGTAGGAGGCTCTGAGTGCTCGAGAAACTGAAGACACGAGCAAGAGAGATGAACGAGAGGCTGCGAGGCTCGCAGCTGGCCGAGTCGATTCTCCGTCCCGGCTCGCCGTTCAAGAAGGGTTACAGCGACAGTCCTCGCAACAGGTCCTACGTGGTGATGAACAACGTCCTCTATCACCTCCATCCGGTGAAGGTGAAGCGACACGGCGTTCGTCTTTCCTACACCCTGTGTCTCGGAGGCCTTTCGTTTTTCCTCTTCATTCTCCTCACCATCACGGGCATCTTCCTGATGTTCTATTACACGCCCACCGGTGAACTGGCCTACTCCGACACCGCCGCCCTTTCGACCTCGGTGGCCTTCGGATCGCTAACACGCAACATGCACCGCTGGGGAGCACACTTCATGGTGTTGACCGTGTTCCTCCACATGAGCCGGGTCTTCTATCACGGTGCCTACAAGCCACCGCGAGAATTCAACTGGGTGGTGGGCGTGATTCTTCTCCTGTTGACGCTTCTCCTCTCCTTCTCGGGTTACCTCTTGCCCTGGGATCAACTTGCGCTGTGGGCAGTCACCGTGGGTACCAACATGGCCGGCTTCGTGCCAGTGATGGGGGACCAGGTGAAGTTCCTCCTGCTGGCCGGGGTAGAGGTCTCTGCCTCGACCCTCCTTCGGTTTTACGTCCTCCATGTTCTGTTCTTCCCGTTCGTCATCGTGATCTTTATGGCCGTCCATTTCTGGCGAGTGCGCAAAGACGGCGGCATCTCCGGTCCCCTTTAGGAGTTCTCCCATGGCAGAAATACCCGAAAGTCTCCTTCGACGGTCAGCCGAGGCGAAGGCCAAGGCGCTCGGACTACCGGTCGAGCAGGTGCTGGCGGAGATGAAGGGCGAGGCTCCGCCTGCGCCTCCACCGGCTCCCGAACCGGAGCCGGCCTCCGCCGCCGACCCGGCCACCGAAGAGCCCACCGTCCCCGAAGAGGTCGTGGCCACCGAAGAGCCGGAATCGATCGAGGCGGGAGTCGAAGAAGAAACCGCTCCCGCACCGGTAGCGGCGGATGATTCCGAACCGGCCAAGGTCCCGGAGCCGGCCGAGGTTCCGGAAAAGGAGCTGGTGGCGGTAGCGGCGGGAGAAGCCCCGACGGCGGCGTTGCCGGAGGCACCGGCGACCCCCGAGACCCCGGAGACCCCGGAGGCACCGGTCCCGGATGCCTCCGGTAACGGGTCTGGCAACGGCAACGGACGCAGGGCGGCTTTGGTCGCTACTCGCCCCGTAGTCCCGGCTGCGGGGACGCCCGAAGGCGTCCGGACCCAACGGCTGCTCACCGTGGTGAAGGCGCGAGCCATCCAGCAGGTCAAGACCGAGCCCACCGACAAAGTCAACACCTGGCCCCACTTGATGTTGGCCGAGTTCTCGGCACTGCTGGCGGTCACCGGAGTGTTGGTGATCCTCTCGATCATCCTCCAGGCACCTTTGCTCGACCCCGCCAACTTCAACGCCACCCCCAATCCCTCGAAAGCCCCTTGGTATTTCCTCGGGCTCCAGGAATTGCTTTCCTACTTCGATCCCCAGATCGCCGGGGTGACGGTTCCGACCATCGTCGGGTTGATCGGTTTCATGGCGATCCCCTACGTCGATCGCAACCCTTCGACCAAGCCCTCCGATCGGAAGTTCGCCATCATGCTCTACACCCTCTTCATGGCGGGCTCGGCCACTCTCACCATCTTCGGGGTCCTGTTCCGCGGGCGGGGGTTCAACTTCGCCTATCCCTGGCAGGACGGGGTCTTCTTCGACGACATCAAAGACTGGGTGCATTTCGAATGAGCCAGACCCTGCTGCTGGTTGGCATTGCCGGAGTCGCGCTCCTGGCCGCCCTCGGCGCCTTCGCCATTGCCTGGCGGCGCTCGACTGGGGCACCGTCCTGGCGCGAGGCGGTATCGCGGGAGACCAGGCGAGCTGACAAGTCGCCACCCCCTCAGGTGGTGGAAGAGCCAGTGCTGGTGGAGCCCGCGGGCGAGCCGGTGGAGATCGAAGCCGAAGAGGAGCGAGAGGCGGTTCCCGCCGCGATCACTGTCACTCACGAACAGCGGGTGGTGGAGGTGTCACCCGAAGAAGCGGGAGTGAGTCGCCGGCAGTTCTTCAACCGAGCGCTCAGCGCGGCGTTCGGGTCGTTTCTGGCGATCCTCGGGATCGAATTGCTTGCCTTCATGTGGCCCAAGCTCAAAGGAGGGTTCGGGGCCAGCATCGATGCCGGCGCCCCCGCCGACCTCCTCGCCGCCACCCGTACCGCCGACGGCGGCGTCATCCCCGCCTTCATCCCCGAAGCCCGCGCCTACGTCGTTCCGGCCACCGAGACCCTGAGCGCCCAGTTCGAAGGCAAAGGCGTTGCCGCCGCCGGCCTGATGGCTCTGTATCAGCGCTGCGTCCATCTCGGGTGCCGGGTCCCCTGGTGCGCGACTTCGCAAGGCTTTGAGTGTCCTTGCCACGGTTCCAAGTACGACTCGATCGGTGAGTACTTCGCCGGCCCGGCCCCCCGCAATCTCGACCGCTTTCAAGTGGAGTTGATCGACGAACGCTTCATCATCCACACCGGCAACATCATCCAAACTCCCCGCGCCCCCTCGCGGACCGTTTCCTATCCGCAGGGTCCCTCCTGCATCGCCCTGGTGGCTGCTGAGGAATGAGTTCAAGCCTCGTCATCACTCTGGCCGTCATCGGCGGCGTGGCCTGGCTCGCCTTCCTGGGGGTGTCGGCCCTTCGTTCCCGGGGCCAGGAGGAGATTCCCCCGAACCAGTCCTCGGCCCGGACTGACGAGGAGCTCGAGACTCGCCGGCTGGAGCGGGTGCAGCAGGGGGCGGTCCTGGCCGCAGGCTTCCTGGCGGTGAGCCTTCCTCTCTATTTCCTAGGTGAGGGGGCCCGGCAGGAGAGCTTCGTCGACCAGTTCGGGGGGGAGTCGATCACCCGTGGCGAGCATCTGGTGGCGGAGTTCGGTTGCTTCGATTGTCATGGGCCGGGGGGATCGGGGGGGAGCGCGGTCTACATCGAAAAGCGGACCGGGGTCACGACGCAGTGGATTGTCCCCTCCCTCGACGACATCTTCTACCGCTATGAGGCGGACGAGGTCAACTACTGGATCACCTTCGGACGGCCCAACACCCCGATGCCGGCGTGGGGACTGGCCGGTGGTGGAGCGATGAACGAGGACCAGGTGCAGGACATCGTCAACTACATCCAGTCGATCCAGATCGATCAACAGGAAGCGCTCGGGCGGGTCGAGGCTCGAATCAGCGCCGAGCAACAGAAACTGGCCAGCGCCGACTCGCTGATGAGCGCCGCCATTGCTGAGCAGGCCCAGCTGGTGGCGACGATCCAGGCGGCTCGAGGCATCGCTGATGAGACGCTGGCCCTCACGCGGGAGATGCGGGCCGTCCTCAACACTGCCGCTTCGGGCATAGACACCGATGGCGATGGGCTCTCCGACGTGGCCGAAACCGAGCTGAATGAGCTGTCGACCGAGTTCGCTGCCATCTGGGACCTACCGGGAGTCGAAGCTGTGACCTTCGATGCGGCCAATGCCCAGTCGGCCGGGCGCCCCGATGACGAGCTGCTCGACGAAGTTCTGACCGGGCTTACCGAGCAGGTCGAAACCAATCCCCTCCTCGGCTCCTTCGTGGCCCGGATCGAGGCGGCCCGGTCCGAAGCCGGCGATGACGGAGACGGAGACGGCATCAGCGACGCCGCCGAAGGCACCGTCTCCAGCCTGCTCGCCGACGCTCTCACCGCGGTGCGACCCGACGGCCTCGCCGTGTTGAATCTCGATCCAGCCAACCCCGAGTCGAGCGGGGAAGCGGACCTGGTCGTCGCCGAGCGCGGGGTCTCGGCCAACGAGAGCATTGCCCTGCAAACTGATGTCACCCGGGACAACGAGGAGCGCCTCCTCACCAACGCCCAAACTGCACTCGAGCACCTCGAACAGGCTGCCGCCGATGCGAAGTGGACCATCGACATCGACGGGGTAGCCGCCGGCTTCGACGGCAGTGCCGACGACGCCGAACGGGCGGTCTACCTGTTCAATGCCTACTGCGCTCGCTGCCACACCTCGGGTTGGTCGGCCGGGCTGCCTTTCACCCAGGAGGCGGGCTCGGGAGCCCTCGGCCCCGCGCTCTGGGAGGGAAGGCCCAACGTCCAGTTCCTCGACCAGGAGGCGCTGGTGGAGTTCATCACCGAGGGCTCGGCAGCGGCTGAGGCCTACGGAGTCAACGGGATCGGGAGCGGACGGATGCCGGCCTTTGGTCGGGTGCTCAGCATGGAAGACATCGAGCTCATCGCCAGCTATCTCCGCACGGGCAATCTCACCGGACTGGGGGCCGCCGAGCAATGAGAGAGTTTTTCCGCGAGCTCTTGTCGGCCAATCTCTTCGTTACCGGGATCATTCTCACCCTGGCCGCCTTCGCCATCTTCTACGGCACCATTTACCTGCTGCTCTACACGAATAACGGGAAGCGTTTGGGTCTGCTGCTGGCGGGAGCGGGCATCTT
>DATFFB010000144.1:0-18965 GCA_035250485.1 Acidimicrobiia bacterium | reverse complement strand
GTAACAAGACGGATCCCAGGTCATCGGCGATAGCTCTTTTCGGTGGCCTCCGCCAGCCGTTCGAGCAGACGGGGGGGAATTGGTTCCGACATGCGCCAGGTCCAGTTGCCTATCTCCGTGCCAGGAGTGTTCATTCGGGCTTCCGAGCCCAACCCGAGCACGTCTTGTATGGGGATGATGGCGGCCGACGCTTTCGAATCGAAGACCAGATCAATCATCTCCCAGTTGATTTCCTCGCCTCGAGTGCCGGTGGTCTGCAACAACCGGCGCCGATTGCGGTTGAGACGACGACGGTCGTGGCGATGATTGTCGCCCCAGAACCATCCGACGGCGGTGTCATTGTCGTGGGTCCCGGTATAGGCCACGACATCGAGGGGATAGTTGTGCGGGTGATGGAGCGACGTATCCGCTTCGACGTCGAAGCCAAATTGCGCGACCCTCATCCCCGGAAAACCGAACTGTTGTCGCAAGGCGGTGACCTCGGGGGTGATGATCCCCAGATCTTCGGCGATGATTGGGAGTTCACCCGTGGCGCTGATCTGGTTGAAGAGGTCGGCGCCCGGTCCCTCCACCCAGCGGCCCTTGACGGCGGTTGGCTCGGACGCCGGGATCTCCCAATAGGCGGCGAAGCCCCGGAAATGGTCGATCCGGACGAGATCGAAACGAGCGAACGCGCCGCCGAGCCTCTCGGCCCACCATCGGTAGCCCTCCCCCCGATGGCGGTCCCAGCGGTATAGCGGGTTTCCCCACCGTTGCCCGGTACTCGAGAAGTAATCAGGAGGTACGCCGGCCACTAGGAACGGGCGTCCGTCTTCTCCGAGATGGAAGAGGTCCGGGCGCGACCAAACATCAGCCGAGTCATGGGCGACGAAGATCGGGAGGTCTCCGATCATCTCAATACCCCGCCGCCGAGCAAACGCACGAAGGGCATCCCACTGTCGCTGGAAGAAGAACTGGATGGCGCGCTCGACTTCGATCGACTCCGCGAGCCCCCGGCTGGCGTCCCGCAGGGCGGCCCCGTCGCGCATCGCCAGCTCCGGCGGCCACTCGACCCAGGGTCGCTGGTCGAAGCTGGCCTTGAGAGCCGAGAAGATGGAGAATTCGTCAAGCCACTGCGTCTGCCGAAAGGCGTCGTACCCACGACCGCCATCGGATCGCAGGAATCGGGTGGCGGCGGTGATGAGCAATTGCGTTTTGCGCGGAATCAATGCTCCAAAGTCGACCCGGCCTCGCGGGAGCTCAGCGAGAGGTTCAACTTCGCTCGCTCGCAGCCAACCGTCGGTAACGAGGTCATCGAGATCGATCAGAAGCGGATTGCCGGCATGGGTCGACGGGGACTGATAGGGCGAGTCCTGATAACCGGTTGGTCCCACCGGGAGCATCTGCCAGTACCGCTGACCCGCTTCAGCAAGGGAGCGTACGAATTGGCGCCCGGCCTCGCCGATTGTTCCGATTCCCTGGGTGGTGGGGAGCGAGCTGACGTGGGCCAGGACCCCGCTGTGCCGGCCCCTCACCCGAGGAGGGCGAAGCGCACGGTGAGAGCGACGGTGACGGTGGAGC
Source organism: Acidimicrobiia bacterium (assembly GCA_035250485.1). Lineage (GTDB taxonomy): Bacteria > Actinomycetota > Acidimicrobiia > Spongiisociales > ZC4RG35 > JACCTH01. The sequence goes on along the minus strand of DATFFB010000144.1, from coordinate 17,405 downwards.
TCCCCGATTCGATCGGTAATGCCTCGGCCATTGCCATGCGAGCCAGTGGCCGCGGTGGCCCCATGGGATTGGACTCCTCGATCGAAAGCGGCCGCCCGAGGGTGAGGCCGGCTTGGTCGGCGAGCTGAGAGGCCTTGCTGACGGCCCTTTTCCAAGCGGCGGACCTGGCCACTGCCTCGGCAGCGTCGACGTCGCGCCGGCCAAAGCTCACCCCGTTCATCTCCGCTTCTTCGCCTAGGGCCGCCAGCCCGGAGGCAATTATCTCTCCGGTTCTGGAAACGTCGGTGAGAGTGATCTGCACCCCGTTGCGTGCCCGATAGCCGACGGGCGCACCGTTGCGATCGGTCTCCGGCCGAAGGCTGAGGTCGCTCGTCTGCACGTTGCCTTCCTCGATGCCGGCCTGGCGCAACCCGCTCTGAAGTTCCTTGATTCGACGGGATACCTCAGTCATGGCCTCGGCAGCATCGGCGCGCACGGCACTCGCGGCCAGATTGACGATCGCCTGGTCGGGCATGACGAATGCTTGACCCGTAGCGGTAACAGTGACCCCGGTCTTCATCGTTTCATTCTTACGTAGAAGAATGAAACTCGTGGGTCCGTTGCAAGGCATGCGTGTGGTGGAAATGGCCGGGATCGGTCCGGTGCCATGGGCGGGAATGATGCTGGCCGACCTCGGAGCCGACGTGATCCGGATCGATCGGGTCACCACGTCCCCACTCGATCAGTTTTTCCCCCGCGATCCGACCAAGCGCAGCCGGCGCAGCATCGCCCTCGATCTCAAACAAGCCGGTGGCGTGGAGGTGGCGCTGCGGGCGGTCGAGAGAGCACAAATACTGATCGAGGGCTATCGACCGGGGGTGATGGAGAAGCTCGGGTTGGGTCCTGACCCGTGCCTGGAACGAAACCCGGGTCTGGTCTACGGGCGGATGACCGGCTGGGGCCAGAGCGGCCCGCGATCCTCGACCGCGGGTCACGATCTCAACTATCTCTCGCTCACCGGGGTGCTGGGAGCGATCGGCCCCAAGGCACATTCCGTCCCACCCCTCAACCTGATCGGGGACTACGGCGGGGGAGCGATGCTGCTCTTGGTTGGCGTCCTCAGCGCTTTCACGGCCACTCAACGGGGATTGCCCGGCCAGGTGGTCGATGCGGCGATGGTCGATGGCGTGGCGCTGCTGGCTTCTTTGGTCCACGGCGCCATCGCCAGCGAGACCTGGAACGAACGGCGAGAGGAAAACCTGCTCGATGGAGGCGCTCCCTTCTATAGGACCTATCCCACCGCCGACGGTCGCGAAGTCGCTATCGGCGCCCTTGAGCCCAGATTCTTCAGCGAGCTATTGAAGGGGCTCGGTCTCGATGAGACCGCCCTACCTGCCCAGTACGACCGTAGTGGGTGGCCTCTTCTCACCAAGGCCATCGGCGACGTGGTCGTGTCCGAGACCATGCAGCACTGGGAACAGCTATTCGCTTCCACCGATGCCTGCCTGAGCCCCGTGCGGCGGTGGTCGGAAGCTGCCTCCGATCCCCATCTCCAGAGCCGGGGGGTGATGATCGAGGTGGACGGGCTCCTGCAGGCGGCGCCTGCCCCGGGCTTCTCTCATACCCCGCTCGAACGACCTCGGCCGCCCTCCAAGGCCGGATCCAACACCCGCCAGGTTCTCGCCGAACTTGGCTACGACGAGGCCTCGATCGGTATGCTCCTCGGGCATCGAGTCGCCACGGAGGAGTGATGGGTCCGAGTAATACCGCTGCCGAAGCTGCCGCGATCGACGCCGCAGTCGAGGGAAAGACTCTTATCACCCTCTTCGACCGAAACGCCGAGAAATATGGCGACAAGGCGGCCATCCATTGGAAAGAAGGCGATCTCTGGCGCCACCTGACCTGGAGGCAATACCGGACCGTCGTGCATGAGGCGGCGGCCGGTTTGCTGTCCCTCGGGATCAAACCCGACGACTTTGTCGCCATCATGGCCGGCAACCGCCCCGAGCACGTCATTGCCGATCTTGCTGCCATCCACGCCGGCGCCGCGGGAGTGACCATCTACTCCACCCTGGCGCAGAACCAGATCAAGTACGTCGCCGCCAACTGCGAGGCCAAAGTGGCGGTTCTCGAAGACCTCACCTTTATGAAGAGGTGGGAGGCAATTCGGACAGATCTTCCCGCCCTCCAGCACGTGGTCTTGTTGGAGGGAGCAGAGAATTACGACACTTCGGAGTGGGTGCTTTCCTGGGAGGACTTGCTCGAGAGGGGGAGGAACGCACTCGCGGCCGACCCTGAGCTGGTGACACGCTCGGCGGGCGCGGCTCGCCCCGATGGTCTCGCCACCCTGATTTATACCTCGGGCACCACCGGCGTCCCCAAAGGGGTGATGATCAGCCATCGCAACGTTGTCTGGACCGCGGAATGCCTCCGGCGGGCGGTCGATCCCGGCGAGAACCCGCGCATGGTCTCCTACCTTCCGCTCGCCCACATCGCCGAACGGATGTCGACCCACTACCTCGGGGTCTATCTGGCTGGAGAGGTGTGGTACTGCCCCGACATCGGCATGGTGCTCGAGTACGTCCAAAAGGCCCGGCCCACCATCTTTGTCGCCGTGCCCCGGGTCTGGGAGAAGTTCCACAATCGCCTTCAAGCCCGCTTCGCCGAGGATCCGAGGCGCGAGAAATTGATCCGTAGTGCGGCCGCCCATGGCGCCGAGATGGTGCGGAGGGTTCAAAGCGGCAAGTCGATCGGATTCGTCGATCGGTTGAAGCACGTGCTCTTCGAGCGCTTGATCTACTCGAAGGTCCGCCACGGGCTGGGAATGGACGCCCTCGAGGTTGCCATCACCGCCGCCGCTCCGATCTCGCCCGACCTCATCTACTTCTTCCGCGGCATCGGGGTTCCCTTGTTCGAGCTCTATGGCATGAGCGAGTCGACCGGCCCGGCCACGAGCAATGTCGCCGGGCAGGAGAGGATTGGCAGCGTGGGACGCCCGATTCCCGGAGTCGAGATCGTTCTCGCCGATGATGGCGAGATCTTGATGCGGGGAGGGGTGGTCACCGGCGGCTATTACAAGATGCCCGAAGAGACCGCGGAAACCTTCGACTCCGACGGGTTTCTTCACTCCGGAGATCTCGGGCGCTTCGATGACGACGGCTATCTCCATATCGTCGGGAGGAAGAAGGACATCATCATCAACGCTGCCGGTAAGAACATCGCCCCCGCCAAGCTGGAGACGGCGATCAAGAACCATGCTCTCGTCTCACAGGCCTGCATGGTTGGCGACAGCAAGCCCTATCTCTCGATGATCATTGCTCTCGATCCCGAAGAGGCCCCGCTATGGGCGGCGAAGAACAACATCACTTTCACCGACCTGGCCTCATTCAGCCGGTTGCCGGAAGTGCAGGCCGAGATGCAGGCGGCGATGGATTCGGCCAACCAGGAGGTGGCCAGGGTGGAGCAGGTGAAGAAGTTCACCATCGTGGGGGACATCTGGTCGCCCGACACCGGCGAGATCACGCCCTCGCTGAAGCTCAAGCGCAATGTCGTCCTCGACAAGTACCGGAGCGACATCGAGGAGATGTACTCCTAAAGGGGGGCCGGTGCGGACAGCATCGACTCGAAACATTCGAATAGCCGCGAGCCTTCTCGCCTGCTTTGCCCTCGCTTTGCCGGCGCGCGCCCAGACCACCGATCCCTACCAATCGGATCCCATCGATCTCATCGCTTACCGGGACGAGACCCGCACCTACTCGAGCGGGGCCGACAACTGGGAGGTGTGGGTTTGTGACGTCCCCGACGGGACGGTGGCGGTGACCGCGGCGGCCGCGGCCGCGCTCTTCGATTCCTCGATCCGACCTTACTTCGAGGCCATCTCTGGCGGCGCCTACTCACCCCGATTCGTGGCTGCCGGACGGGTGGTGGCATCGCAACCGTCGAACTGGCCCGATCAGCCGTTTCGCTTCCAGAGCGAATGCGAGTCATTGGTTCGCAACGGAACTGGCGGCGGCTCGGAGGGGGCGATCATCGTGGTCGATGCCGACTACACAGGCGGTTATGCCACCGGGGGGGTGCCGTGCTTTCCCGGCAGCTTCTGTGCGGGCACTTATCCCCAAAATGCTCGCCTCGCCGTAGTCGGGGGATCGACGTCAGCGACGGTGGGAGGCGTGGCTCCTGCTCTTCGCACGGTCGCCCATGAGATCGGGCATGCAATTTTCTGGCCGCATTCGTTCGGGGGGTTGGTCGATTTCGAGGGAAATATCGTCTACGAGTACGACAACCCGATGGACGTGATGAGTGGCGGGGATCGCGAGACTCTCGACATCGGGACCATCGGGGTCAATCGGTATGCGAGTGGCTGGCTCGATCCCACCGAGTTGATCTTTCACCGCGGAGGATCGTTTTCGTACACCCTCCGGGCCAACGCCGGTTTGCAGCTCATCGTTTTGCCGACCGAAGCGCGCGGTATCTTCGAGACGATCGGCGTTCGGCTTCGATCGGGTGCCGACGCCGGGCTTCCCGCCGAAGGTGTGGAGGTCTACCGGATCGATCAAAGTCCCGCCGGATGCGGATTCCAGATCGGGGGGCAGTGCGTTGGCGCCGACCGACGGACGATGCAGGTTCCGGCGATCAACGATCCAGCCGGAACGGCGCACGTGCACGGGGTCGGCTCGAGCTTTTCAATCCGCAATGTCACTGTCGACGTCACCGCCCGCACCGCAGACGGCTTCGTTGTGACCTTGACCGGTGCCAGCGTGGCCGAGCGCTTTGTCGACGACGATGGCAACCCCCACGAACCGAACATCGAGTTCATCGCCGAGCGAGGTATCACTCGCGGCTGCAATCCCCCTACGGTCGACCGCTTCTGCCCGGCGAATGGCGTTACCCGGGCTGAGATGGCGGCCTTCCTCTTGGCCGCGATCGGGCAGCCGCCGGCATCGTCGTTCTCCGGCACCTTCAATGATGTGCCCGCCGGCGCCTGGTACGCCCCTTACGTGGAGGCGCTCGCTGCCCTCCAGATCACCTCCGGCTTGGGCGATGGCAACTATGGGCCCAACCTGGCAGTGAGTCGAGCCGAGATGGCGGTGTTTCTTGCCCGAGCCTTCGCGCTGCCCCAAGCTCTGGGAAGCACGTTCTTTTCGGACGTTCCGGCTACCGAGTGGTATGCACCGGCCGTCGAGGCGATAAGGGCGGCGGGGGTGACAACCGGGTGCAGTGCCAGCCCCGCCCGCTATTGCCCCTTTGATGCGGTGCGTCGTGACCAGATGGCGACCTTCTTGACCAGGGCCCTGCAGTGACTGCTCCCAAATCGTGACCCGCGAAAAGATCACCTTCGATGGCCGGGTAGCCGTGGTTACCGGCGCCGGTGGCGGTCTCGGCCAGAGCTATGCCCGCGAACTCGCCCGTCGGGGAGCGAAGGTCGTGGTCAATGATCTCGGCGGTTCCGTGGACGGAACCGGGGAGGGAACCAACGCCGCCGATGCGGTGGTGGCCGAAATCGTCGCTGCCGGCGGCGAGGCGGTGGCGAGTTATGACAGCGTCAGCACGCCCCAAGGCGGCGAGGCGATCATCGCGGCCGCCCTCGAGGCATTCGGTTCGGTCGACATCGTGATCAACAACGCCGGGATCCTCCGTGATCGGAGCTTTGCCAACCTTGGTCTCGAGGAACTCAATGGTGTGATCGACACTCACTTGCTGGGAGCCTTCCACGTCTCGCTGCCGGCCTTCCGGGCGATGAAGGAGGCGCAATACGGTCGTTTCGTATTCACCTCTTCGAACGCGGGCATCTTCGGCAACTTCGGTCAGAGCAACTACGGGGCGGCCAAGGCGGGACTGCTGGGGCTCTCGAACGTCATCGCCATCGAAGGAGCGAAGTACGGGATTCTCTCGAACGTGATCGCACCTGTGGCGCGGACGCGGATGACCGAGCAGTTGCTGGGTCCGATGACAGAGTTAGTCGCCCCCGAACAGGTGATGCCGATGGTGGTCTATCTCTGCGCGGAAGCGAATGAGTTCACCCATGAGATCTTCACCGCCGGCGGTGGCCGCTACGGGCGTATTTTCGTCGGCACCAACTCCGGCTGGTTCGCCGGCCCGAAGATGGTCCCCTCGGTGGAGGAAGTGGCTGCTCATCTCAACGAGATCCGCGACATCTCCGCCTACGAGATCCCGCGGTCGGCAAATGAGGAAATCATGATCATCGGCCGCCACCTATCCGAGGGTTGAACGGCGGCCCGGGTCGTCACCCTTGCTCAACAACGGTTGCAACCCGCAGAACGATTTAGTCTGACCAGCGTGACCACGATTTCTGCAGAAACCCGGGTCGACGAGGCGGTCGACCGTCTCCTTTCCGATTTTCCCCCCGACCGCACGCCCGACGTCGAGTTCTGGGGCGAGCAGTTCGACGCCGGCCTCGCCTGGGTCCACTTTCCGGAGGGCGACGGCGGACTCGGCTTGGCGCCTTCGTTCCAGCGTCGGATCAATTCTCGATTGAGCGAGGCGGGCGCCAGCCGGGACAACATCACCCGCAATGTCATCGGCTACGGGATGGGAGCGCCGACCGTGGCAACCCATGGCACCGAGGAGCAGCGTCAGAGGTGGCTACGCCCCCTCTTCACTGCCGAGGAGATCTGGTGCCAGGGCTTCTCGGAGCCAGGGGCCGGTTCCGATGTGGCCGGACTCACCACGAGGGCGGTACGCGATGGCGACGAGTGGGTGGTCAATGGCCAGAAGGTCTGGACCACGCTGGCTCACACGTCGCGCTGGGTAATGCTGGTGGCGCGCACCGATCCCGACGTACCGAAGCACCGCGGCATTACCTACTTCATCGTGGATATGGACCAGCCCGGCGTCGAAGTGCGTCCTCTCCGTCAGATCACCGGGGAAGCCGAGTTCAACGAGATTTACTTCACCGACGCCCGCGTGCCTGACGCCTATCGGCTCGGCGATGTCGGCGACGGATGGCGGGTAGCACTGACGACCCTGATGAACGAGCGGGTGGCCATTGGCCTCACCTCCCTGCCGCGCGGTGGGGGAGCAATCGCGGAAGCAGTCGAGGTGTGGCACGAACGCCAGCTTGATGACGACTACCTGCGCGACGAGCTGATGAAGCTATGGGTGGAAGCCGAAGTTGCTCGCCTTACCGGCAGCCGAGCCAGCGAGCTCCTGCAAAAGGGGACCCCAGGACCCGAGGGCTCGACGTCGAAGCTTCACTGGGCCGAGCTGAACAAGAAGATCACTAACTTCACCATCGACCTGCTGGGAGCGGAAGGAATGTTGTTGCCCGGGGGCTATCCCTTCGTGCGCCCGGAGGCGGCGGGCATCGGCCGGGTCTCCCGTCAGCGCGGGTTTCTCAGGGCCCGGGCCAATTCCATCGAGGGCGGAACCTCTGAGATCATGAAGAACATTCTCGGCGAGCGCGTCCTGGGCTTGCCGGGTGAGCCCCGGGTGGACAAGGACCTTCCCTGGAGAGAGATCCCGCGCTGATCAGCCGATGCTGACCGGCACGCCGAGCTGAACTCGCTCGGCGATCTGGGCAATGACCTCGTTAGGGACCCGAACGCAACCGAGCGAGACCGGCTCGCCGATCCGATCGGGCCGATTGGTGCCGTGGATGCCGATGATCCCGTCACCGCCATTGAACTCGGTGATGGTGTCCGAGCGAGCGGAAAGGCCGAGAGCATATGGTCCCCAGGGGCCGGAGGGATCGGTGAGGACGACGATGTCGGTGACGAAGAAGTCGCCCGGCGGTGTGGGATTCGTTGGCGAGCCGATCGCCACCGAAGTGGTGATCTGTGGCGTGCCTTGCTCGAAAAACGTCAAAGTCATGGTGGTGAGGTCGACCTCGATCCGTTGATCGACTTGCTGAAAGCGGAATTGCTCCGCCCGGGCCCAACCATTGGCTTCGTTGGGACGACCGGGGAGCGAGAGCTTGACCCAACCGTTGGCCGGCCCTTCTAGGACTGGCATCACCGTGGGGGTGCCAAGGATGGTCTCGGCGGGGATGGTGCGGGTTTCGATTGCAACGGTGGGCGATACGAAGATGCTGACGGGATCGCTTGTGTGGGCTACAGCCGTCTCGTAAGCCGGAGCGGGCATCGTGGTGGTGGTCGCCTGGGACACGGCTGTGATGGGAGGCGCAACGGACGTCGCCGACACCGTCACCGTGGGTTCCATCACGGCATATCCGGGTTGGTTTGCGCCCGAGCACCCGACCAGCACGACCAGAGCCAGGACGCTCACCTTCGATCCCACCTCCACAACCTACCCTGCCCGGGTGTTTCGATACGTCGTCACCGGTCCTTTGCCGGATGAGGTCGAAGCACACCTTCCGCGTGGTGACCGCTGGCAGGAACCAGGTCCCGAGCCGATGGACCCGGGGAGGCTGGCGGCGCTCATCGGTGAGATCGAAGGCCTGCTTTGTTCGATTCCCGACCGGATCGATCGTGGGCTTCTCGAAGGCGCTCGGAACCTGCGCGTGATTTCTCAGCTCGCTGTGGGTCTCGACAACGTCGACCTGGCGGCGTGTACCGAGCTAAAGATTCCGGTCGGTCATACCCCCGGCGTCCTTACCGACACCACCGCGGACACCGCCATCGCTCTGCTCCTGGCCTCCGTGCGCCGATTGCCCGAAGGCGAGCGGCTGGTGCAAGAAGGTAGATGGGAACGATGGAGTAGCGACTTGCTTCTGGGCGCCGACCTCCATCACTCAACCGTCGGCATCGTCGGCCTGGGTCGGATCGGCTCCGCGATCGCCCGCCGTTTGCGGGGATTCGATTGCCGCCTGCTCTATACCGGACCGAATCGCAAGGTCAGCGTAGAGGAGGCGCTCGGCGTCACGTACCTGCCGCTTCCCGACCTTCTGCGGTCAGCCGATCATGTGATCCTGTCGGCCCCACTCCGATCCGAAACCCGGCGGCTCATCGGTCGGGCCGAGCTGAAGTTGATGAAGCCGACCGCCACCCTGGTCAACATTGCCCGCGGACCGCTCATCGACCCCGAAGCCCTTGCCGATGCGCTGGCCACAGGAGAGATCGCCCGGGCGGCTCTCGACGTCACCGATCCCGAGCCGATTCCCCCCGAGCACCGGCTCGTCCTGATGGACAACTGTCTGATCATCCCTCATCTCGGGTCGGCCAGCCACGCCACCCGAAAGGCGATGGCCCAAATGGCAGTTGACAATCTCGCCGCCGGGTTGGCTGGCGAGCGGTTGCCGGCCTGTGCCAATCCTGAGGTTTATGACAGTTCTTGAGACTCGCCCGCCGCTCGCGCTTGCTTGTCGCTGATCCGATCGACCACCGGCGCCAAACCATGGAGGATCGCCAAGCCGACCACTGCGGCGATGACCGCCAACTGAATCAGCCCCGATCCGGCGGCGACTCCGATGGAGGCGACGACCCAGAGCCCGGCCGCCGTCGTTAGCCCTCGAATCGTCTCTCCCGATCGGAAGATCGCTCCGGCGCCGAGGAAACCAATTCCCGATACCACCTGGGCGGCGATGCGAGTGGGATCGGTCCCGAGAGCGATGCCTACAGATGCGAAGAGCGCCGCCCCGAGGCCGACCAGCATATGGGTGCGAAGTCCGGCGTCCTGGTGGCGTAACTCGCGCTCGAGGCCAATCACCGCCGAAAGCGCAGCCGCCACGACCATGTTCACGATCGAGTCGAAATCGAGTTGGAACTCCACGCCTTGAGCCTAGAGAACGTCGCCCGGGCTGTGGATATGGACGGCGATCAATACCCCTGAATCGACCGAGACCGTCGCCTCCGATGTGAGCATCACATTCGAGAGCCCCCGCGCCGAACCGAAGGGAATGGTTTCGCCATCGAGCGGATAGCGGAGACCGCGCGTGCTGACACCGCCGGCGTCGCCGCCGAGGGCGAGGAGAGTCACGATGTCTCCGGGCGATCCGGTGATGGTGCGAGTCCCGGTTACCACATGAATGATTTCGGGCCCGGTGAGCCAGGTGACCCTGGCACGGTCAAGGGAAGCTATGACGACCGCGTTGGCGAGTAGATGATCGAGCCTCCCGCCACCACCGCCCACCACAAACACGTCGGTGGCTTGACGCAAAGCCACGGCGGCGAAAGCGAGTTCCAGATCTGAGTGGTTCTTGTCGGTGGGATGACGAACGAGCTCGGAACGAGAGAGGTCGGTCCCGGGATCGATCGAGTCGAAATCGCCGATCACGAGATCGACTTCGATGCCGAGAACCGGGGCGAGGTGGTAGCCCGAGTCGGCCGCGATCACGAGATCGGCCCGAGGCAGAAGGTGCCTGAGCGAGGCCGGGACGGGGTCGCCACCGGTGAGGACGATGGCGGTGAATGACAAAATCGTCTTACTCGCGATGACGCGGCTAAGGCTTCACGCTCAAGTAAAGGTTAAGCCAGCGCTCTACCTCCCCATACCAGTGGAGCGAGGCCTGCGGGCTGAGGATCCAGTGGTTCTCCCCCGGGTAGAAGAGCAACCGGGCGGGAACCCCCTTGGCTTTGAGGACCCCGTAGAGCTCGAGGCCCTGTGTATGGGGCACCCGGTAGTCCTTCTCGCCGTGGATGACCAGGGTCGGGGTTTGGTAGCCGGCAGCATGTGAGGACGGGCTGTAGCGATCCACCCGCGCCCGGTCCTCGAAGATCTCGGCCCCGTACGCCTGGGGGCGGCCGGCTGTGACATCGGAGGCATAAGTGCCACCGAAATTGGTCACTCCGGCATGGACGATGGCGGCGGCGTAGCGGTTGGTCTGGCTGGTGAGGAAGGCGGTCAAGTAGCCGCCGTACGAGCCTCCGGCGATGGCCATCCGTGCTTCGTCGACCAGTCCCAGACCGATCAAATGATCGGTCACCGCTTCGATGTCCCGGTGGGGCATGTCACCCCAGGCTCCTCTGATCGAAGATGTGAACGCCTCGCCAAAAGAGGTGGAGCCGTGGAAATTCACCAGCGCCAGCCGATAGCCGAACCCGGCAAAGATCTGCGCATGCCAACGCCATTGCCAGGAGTCGCCAAAACATGCGTGCGGCCCCCCATGGATGAGATGGACCAACGGCTTTCGGCCACCGCCGCCGGGAGGATTGACGAGATAGAACTGCACCGGCTCGCCGTCCGCTCCGGGGATCGTGTGGTCCTCGATTTCAGCCCAAGCGACGTCCGCCAGCTGCGGGTCGGTGAAGTGAGTGACACCTACCAGCGCTCCCTCCGAATCAAGACGGACCACTTCCGGCGGCTGGGTGAAGCCATGGCGCAGCATGAACACGGTGCCGTTGGCATCGACGACCGGGGAGGCGAGCGTGCCGCCACGCGCCAGCTCGATTGGACCGTCCTGGGCAGGGGAGAGGCGGTAGAGGGCGGTGCGGGCTTGATCCTCTGCCAGGAAGATGATTTCCTCCTGCCCGTCGAAGGTCCACATGTCACAGGAACGATCGAATTCCTCAGTGAGGATGCGGTGCAGGCCGCTCGCCCGGTCGGAGATCGCCAGCCTCACCCGATCTCCGTAGAAGCCAGGCTGGATTTGCTGACCGAACAGGATCTCTCGCCCGTCGGGGGAATAGCGAGGCCGTGAAGCGTGAGAAGGGGCGTCAGGCGTCAGCTCCCGCTCCTCGCCGGTGGTGAGGTCGAGCTCGAAGATCGAATGTCGCAGCTGTCGATGCGGCGGATCCGAGGCGTCGGCGGAGAAGGCGACGAAACGTCCGTCGGGTGAGATGTCGAAGTTGTCCCAGGGGTCATCGGTGTTGGGCCATTGCCACCAACGGATGGCGTTAGGGGTGAGATCGGAAAGGTGCCGATCCTCGAGGTCGAGGCGGAAGAGATGAGGAACCTCGCCGGTGGTGAGCCACAAGTCCCAATAGCGATAGGTGGCGAATTCGGTTTCATGGACCGTGAACTTCGCCTTCTTTCGCCGCTCCAATTCGGCGCCGGTGGCGTCGGTGCTCAGATGATCGCGGAGGACATAGGCCAGGACGATCAACTCTGACCCCACCGGTAGCCACCGACCACCCAGGCAACCGAGGGGCAGATCCGTTACAGCTTCAGGCTCGCCGCCGCTGAGGTCAACCACATAGAGCTGCTTGTCGCTCTCTCCTTTCTTTGCGGCCACGAATGCGAGCCGCCGCCAGTCCGGGGAAACGATGGGTTTGGTGGCGTTGAGGTCCTCGGGGGTCAGGGGCTCGGACTCTCCCTCTCCGTCGACCAGCCAGAGGCGGGTGGTGCCTTGGTTTTCGTCGACGTCAAATGTGGTGACGGGCACCACCAGGCGGTTAGGACCGGCTACGGCCGGAGCCCCGACCCGGGGCAAGGACCAGAGCTGGCGAGCATCGAAGGTCTTGGTCACCCCCCGAATGTACTAAGGAGCCGGAACCGCCATCTCCCCTTGGGCCAGCACTCTCGCGGCCGTCCCGTCGCTGGGGTAAAAGGCAATTTCCGTTGCATCGCCATTGGTGCGGGGGAGGATGAAGCCGGAGCCGTCAGCCCGCCACATGGTGAGGAAACGGTTGTATTGGTCCCAAAACGGCAGGTACGACTGAAAGAAGGTGCGGGTGGGGAGAAAGGGCTCGCCGCTCGTGACCCCGGCCTCGGTCCACACGAACGGAACCAGGCCCTCTGGGGTGAGAGTGAGGTAGAGGAGCTGTGACCCATCCGGAGACCAGTCGAAGAGCACAACCGGATCTTCCTCTATGCGTTGGGCTTCTCCACTCTCGATCGACACCAGGCTTAAGGCTCCCGGGGCCGCCTGGTCGTTGTCGATGAACGCAACCCGTGCTGTGTCCGGCGAGGGGGCAAAGGCGCTGAATCTCGACACCGGGGCAATCGAGCGGACCTCCATGGAATCGAGGGCAAGCACAGCCAATGACTCGTCGTCGACGACCAAGAGTCGATCGTCGCTGAGAAAGGCGGGTGCCTGGAACAGGCCCGGCTGCACGTCCAGCTCAGTGCGGATTCCATCGCCATCGAGCAGATAGAGATCCGATTGATTGGCATGAACGGCCAAGCGAGATCCATCGGGAGACCAGTCGAGGTAATAGGGCTGGCCCGTGTCGAGGAGGCGGGCAGTGCCGGCAGCGATGTCGAGTAGACCGAGCGCCACGCCTCCCCCCTCGGGATCATTCCCCAAATAAGCGAGTGATTCCCCGGTGGGGCTGAAACCGTAGAAGAAGGGCACGGTTCCACCGTCGATCCGTCGTTGGCTCTCGTCATTGCCCATCGCGATCGATGCGCCCGACCCATCGGCAGCGATCTCGGTCCAAACGGCGAAGGTTCCGTCAGGAGCCCAAGTCGGCTGACTCGGTACGGCCCCGGTCTCGGGGTCGAGCAGCACCAGGCTCATGCCGTCTTCGTCGACGGCGGTAACACCCGTATCAAGCACTAGCAAGGGAGGCAGGGGGGAGGGGGCCGAACAGGCGAGAACCACGAGCAACAAGATCGAAGCACGCGGCACCGACATGGCCCGATCGTAGGAATGTCTAGGTTCTCTGCAATGGGGGAGCCGCCCGCCGAGTTCACAATCGATGAGGCGGTGGTGTTGGCCCTGCTCGCCACCCAGCATCCTGATTTGGCCGAGCTGCCATTGCGGCCGGTGGATAGCGGATGGGATAACGCCATCTTTCGCCTCGGCTCAGAGTTGTCTGTCCGGCTGCCGCGACGCGCTCTCAGCGTCCCCCTGGTCCTCCACGAACAACGATGGCTCCCCGAGATCGCCCCCCGCTTGTCGTTGCCGATCCCGGTGCCCGTTCGACGAGGGGTGGCGGGATGCGGCTATCCCTGGCCCTGGTCCGTCACCCCCTGGTTCCCGGGCACCACCGCCGCCAATGCTGTCCTTGCGAGCCCAGAAACCGTCGCCCGACAACTCGGCGAGTTTCTGAACAGCCTTCACTTTCCGGCACCCGCCAACGCTCCCCGTAATCCCTACCGGGGGGTTCCTCTGGCTGATCGGGACCGGAGGACACGTCTCGGAATCGAGGACCTCGACGAGGCAGTGGACCCGGAAGGCCTTCTTCGGGCATGGTCCGAGGTCCTTCAGACTCCGGAGTGGCGAGGGCCCGATGTCTGGGTGCACGGTGATCTCCATCCTCTCAATCTCGTGATCGAGGAGGACCGCCTCTCGGCCGTGATTGATTTCGGCGATATCTGCGCCGGCGATCCCGCCACCGATCTCGCGGTTGGTTGGATGCTGTTTGCCGAACCGGCTCGCTCGGAATTCAAAGCGGCGGTCGGCGTCGACGCCGATACGTGGCTACGGGGTCGGGGTTGGGCAATTGCCCTCGGCGTGGCATGGCGGGGTGGGGGCGAACGCCTGACGCAGATTGGGAGGCGCACCCTCTCCGCGGTACTTGAGGACTTCTAGGCGGCCACTCATGTGATGTCGATCGCTAATCGGGCGTGAGCTTGACGGAGGGACGCCTCCACCGACGACGGATCCGGCCCGCCGGCGAAGATGAAACCGAGATAGCGATCCGACTCTGGCACCCGCCGCAGCGTCGCGCCCACCGGGGTTGTGATCTCGATCGAACGCACTCCGGCAACCTGGCGAGCCGAGCTAATCCCGTTAACCCCTTTAAGCATTCCGTTCGCTGGAGTGGGAATCATCATCACCCCGGAAGCGCCGCTCTTACGGGGAAGAGAGGTCCGGCGCCCGAGAGCGTGACGGAGGATCAGCGCCTCGAGCGGCGTGTCGAGCAAACCGAAATTGAGAGCGCGTCCGCATATCCCTCCGATAGACCTCGCAGCCACCTCGATGACCCGAGGTCGGTCCCCTCCGGCGACGCGAAGCTCGGCGTGGATGGGTCCCTCGGTCAGGCCTAAGGCGGAAATTGCCGACTGGGTTACTCGCGCAACCTCGGCCTGGACATGAGTCGGGAGGCGGGACGGGGTGACGAAGATGGTTTCTTCGAAGAAGGGGCCGTCAAGCGGATCGGGCTTGTCGAAAATCGCCAGGACCTCGAGCTCGCCAGCCCAGACCATTCCCTCGACCGCCACTTCCGGTCCCCCGATGAACTCCTCCAGCAGCACTGTGCGGTCGTCGGCGATCTCGCGCACTCTGGCGATGGTTGACTTCAGTTCGGCCGGGCCGTCCACCTTGATCACACCTCGACTGGCGGCGAGCGAGCGAGGCTTCGCGACCAGGGGATATCCGATCTTTGCCGCGGCCGCCGTCGGGTCCCCATCGGCAACGGCAAAGGCGGGCTGATCGACTTCGGCTCCTGCCAGGAGCTGTCGCATCAGAGCTTTGTCGCGAGTCGCGGCCGCTGACGCGGGTGAGTTGTGGGGGAGGCCGAGCTTTTCGCCGGCGAGGGCGGCGATAACTACCCCGGCATCATCTACCGGGACGATCGCATCGATGGGAGTTGCGGTCGCCAGATCGACGATGGCTTGCGCCGCCTCGTCCGGGCGGTCACAGTCGATGGCGACGAACCTCTCGGGTTCGATCAGCGGAAGCGGCTCCTCGGCGGCCACTGTCACCTCGACTCCCAGGGACTCGGCGGCGGCAAAGAAGTCGGTGGCGCGATAGGAGGTCGTGGGAATGATCAGCAAGACCCGCGGCATCTGCGAAGGCTAAGAAATTCGGGCGGAAAGTTTGAGGGGTAGCTGGATAAACTTGACTCAGTGGAAAACGTCCTGGACATCTCCGAGGAAGCGCTGGCAATGATCCGCGAGCTCAGGGACCAGGAGCCGGGGGACGGCGAGATCGGGCTTTTTATCGAGGTGACCGGTACCCGCCAGGGTCAATATGCCTACGAATTGGCGTTCATTCCCACCGAGGACGCCGAGGCGGAACACCATGTGGAGCGTCACGGCGACCTCCAGGTGATGATTCCCCATCAGAGCGTGGAGCCGTTGCGAGGCGCCTCCCTGACCATGGGAGAAGACGGACTGGCGATGGACAATCCCAATCGTCCTGTTGCCAGCCCATCGATGGCAGCCCCGCAGGGCACTCTGGAAGGACCGCTGGCAGAGCAGGTGAGCCAGGTGCTACTCGAAGCTGTCAACCCTGCGATCGCCGCCCATGGGGGCCGGGCGGAACTGGTCTCCGTCGACGGCACCATCGCCTATCTGAAACTGGGCGGCGGCTGCCAGGGGTGCGGGATGGCCCAGGTCACGCTCAAACAAGGCATCGAGCGGATCCTCAAGGAATCGATCCCCGAGCTCACCGAGGTGGTCGACGTGACCGATCACGCGTCCGGGGCCGACCCTTACTACCAGCAGTCGAAGAAGTAAGACACCCCGTGCCTCTCGGGGAACCCTCTCCGGCTGGCCGGCGTCTGACCAAGGTGGCCCGCCGGCTCCTGATTCTCTGCATCCTCGTCGCTCTGGCCTTGCCCGCCTCTGCTCAAGAGAGTGCTCCCATCCGGCTTGACGCCCGAGCCGGGCTGGCGGGGTACGTGGATCCGGAGCGGCCGATCACAGTCGACGTCACCATTGCGGCCGATGTTCTCTTCGCTGGCGAGCTCGAGGCGCGGGTGGCCAGCGCTACGCAGTTGGTACCGGTTGAGATCCCGGCTGGCGGCGAGAAGACCTACTCGGTGCGGGTCGGGCTCCCGGTCGGGTCCACCCAGGTGCGTCTTCGCCTGTATGAGGATGGCGCCACCGAAGCGTCGGCCACCGCCAACCTCTCGCTCCGAGCGGCCACCGACGAGCCGATTGTGGCGGTGGCCGGTTCGGACGAGCTCACCGAGAGAATCGACCGCGCCACCCTGGCGGTCACCGGACGCGACATAATCGCCGCCTCGGTCCAAGTCGACGGCACGGAGCTTGGAGTTGCCCGCTATCTCGTGCTCGAGGATCCGGCCGAGCTACCGCCCGCCGCTCGGGACTGGCTCCGCAGCGGGGGCCGCCTGATCGTCGACCAAGGCGGGCTTTCGGGTCTCGGCCTCGAGCTCGGCGCCCCTCTGGCCGCCGGATCTGACACCCATTTCTCGTTCGGACGGGGTTGGGTAACCGCGGTCGATAGCCTCAGCTCGCTGACGTCGGAAGACTGGTCCCGGATCCTCACCCCGTCTCGATACCAGCTCGCTCCACGGGAAATCTGGCAGAGCCCCGAGCAAATGCTGATGCAATCGGCGGTGAGCGGAGGCGACCAGCGCGTCCCCTCGTTGCCCTGGCTGCTGGGGGCCCTGGTTGGATACGCGGTCTTGGTTGGTCCGGTCAACTTTGCCCTTCTCCGCCGGTTTGGCAAAAGGGAACTGGCCTGGATCACCATTCCGGTTCTGGCCTTGCTCGGCGTGGGAGGTTTCTGGCTGGCGGGCAGCCAGCGACTGCAGGCCAACGTCCTCAATCACGGCACGGTCATCATCGCCTCGGAGGAACAGGCGATCGGGCACAGTGCCACGGTGTTGGCAGTCGGAGCGGGGGGAAAGCGAACGCTTTCGACTCCGACCGATTGGGTCACATACCCGTTCGCGGCCACTCTCGATCCTTCCGGAATGCAGCAATTTGGGCCA
>DATFFB010000143.1:0-13741 GCA_035250485.1 Acidimicrobiia bacterium | reverse complement strand
CCCGACGGGGTGCCGGTGTTCGGGCAGTAGCGAGTATTCGCCCAAGATCCCCTTGCGTAAATCCGGTGCAGAAATTGCGCCGGATTTACGCAGGATGCGGTAATCAGTCGGTCTCGAGGTGGGGCACGGGCGGAGTGCCGTGGGTATGGAACGACTCGATCGTCTGGAGCCCCCACGCTTGCCCTTTGGCCCGGTCGGCTTCGGTCCAGGTGATAAGGCTCCAGTCGGGCGCCAGTACCAGCCGGGCACCGGCATTGACCAATTCGATCCTGTTTCCTCCCGGCTCCCAGACGTAGAGAAAGAACGTCTGTTGGATGGCGTGCTTGTGGGGACCGGTCTCGATGAAGACGCCATCCTCGAGGAAGAGGTCGGCCCCGCGGAGAATGTCCTCGCGCTGATCGACGGCGAAGGCGACATGATGGAGCCGCCCTCGGGCCTTGGTCCGGTCGTGGGTGTAGACGAGGTCGTAACCCTTGTTGGTGAAGGTCATCCAGATGCCGGCGATGGCGCCGCTGTCGAGCTGGATCTGTTCGGTTGGGCGGGCACCGAGGACCGAGACGACGAAGTCGCGGTTGGCCTCGACGTTCGCCCCGAGATAGTTGACGTGATCGAGCCGCCGCACCCCGACTCCGTGATTCGGTCGGCGCTGGCCCTGATTTTTGAGGGCGGGGGCCGTCGCATCGGAGGGGGAGAACCGGTCGGAGTCAAAATACAAGTCCAAGGGGTGGCCGTCGGGATCAGAGAAGCTGTAGGTGTCGCCGCGGCCGAGTAAGCCCTCACCCCAGCTGCCACCGAGGCCGGCACCCTCGATGGCCTTTACCCGCTCTCGGAGGGCGGCCGGGCTGGCAGCCCGCAGTCCCACCCGGCCCACTCCGGCTTCTTCGCGGGCGGCCAGGCGCAGGCTGAAGACTTCATAATCGTCCCAAGTGCGAAGACAGGCGGAGTCATCTTCGGCTGCGACGACATCCATCGACAGCAAATCGGTGAAGAAACGCAAGCTTTGATCGAAGGTGGGTGTGAACAACTCCACATAACCGACATGGGCGATATCGAGGTTGGTGCGAATCACTACTCCTCACGTCAGCGAAGGCAATGCCTACTGTAAGTCAGGGCAGGCTCCGCATCACCGAGGAGGAAGTTGTGGCCCAGAGTCTGGAGGAGTTACTCAGTTCCACACCCAACATCGTGGAGATGTTGCGCAATGCCCAGGTAGGGCCCAATGTTTATCCCGGGGTCTCGCCCGAGTACACCAACTGGCGGGATGAGCAAGAGGCCTGGCAGAAGACCTGCATCCTCTTTGACCTCTCCTACCACATGGTCGACCTGGCCCTCGAAGGTCCCGGCGCGCTCGATCTGCTGTCGCACGTGGGGTTCAACAGCTTCGAAGGTTTTGGAGCGGATAGGGCCAAACACCTCGCTCCCTGCTCTCACGATGGCTATGTCATTGGTGATGTGATCCTGTTCGGGCTCGCCGAGCAATCCTTCAACTTGGTGGGTCGGGCGCCTGCTCTCAACTGGATCCGCTATCACGCCGCGACCGGCGGCTTCGACGTGAGCTGGGAGTGGGATGAGCGGACACTCCTGCGACGGGACCAGTCCCGCCGGCGCTCTTATCGGTTCCAGCTTCAGGGCCCCAGCGCCCTCTCGATTGTCGAAAAGGTCCTAGGGCAAAGCCCACCCAACGTGAAGTTCTTTCATATGACGACTTTCGACATCGCCGGGCGTGCGGTGCGGGCTCTGCGCCACGGAATGGTTGGCCAGCCCGGCTTCGAGCTCTTCGGCCCTTGGGAAGAGAGGGAACCGGTGCTGGCGGCCCTGTTGGAGGCGGGAGGGGAGTTCGGTCTGCGCCGGGCGGGGTCGCGGGCGTACTCATCCAATACTCTCGAATCGGGCTGGATCCCCTCGCCCCTCCCGGCTGTGTACACCGGTGAGGCGATGAAGGGATATCGGGAGTGGCTCCCGGCCGACGGTTACGAGGCCTCGGCCTCACTCGGTGGCAGTTTCGTCTCCCCAGACATCGAGGACTACTACTTCACTCCCTGGGATCTCGGATATGGAAGATTCGTCCGCTTCGATCACGAGTTCATCGGTCGGGATGCTCTCCGGGAAATGTCAGCTGACCCACCCAGAACGAAGGTCACGTTGGCGCTTGTCAACGAAGACGTGCTGTCGGTGATCGGATCGCAGCTGGAGCCGGGATTGAGGGCCAAATTCATGGAGTTCCCCTCGGCGGTGTACGCCATGCATCCCTACGACGCGGTCATGGCGGATGGCAAGACGGTGGGGGTGTCGACTTGGATCGGCTACAGCTCCAACGAGCGGAAGATGCTCACGTTGGCGGTAATCGACAAGGAATATGCCGAGCCCGGCACCGAGGTGACACTGCTGTGGGGCGAGGAGGACGGTGGCACGGCCAAGACGGCGGTGGAACGGCACCAGCAACGCGAGATGCGGGCAGTGGTGGGCCCGGTTCCCTACTCGGACTATGCCCGCCAGTCCTATCGGGCCGATTAGAAGGGGAGTCCCTTTCGCTCAGTGGGGTTGGTCCTTCCGCAACACCGACCCCAGCGAAGGGATGATCCCGCGGGGAACCCAGAGAAACAGCACCAGGATCAGAGCTCCCAGCGCCACCAGCCGCAGTTGGCCGAGTTCGACGAGAAGCTCGTCGATGATGGTGAAGACGATCGCCCCCAGGATCGGTCCCAACAGGGTGCCGATGCCCCCAAACGCCAGCATCACCAGCACCACCACATCCACCTGGGCAAAGGCGAAGGTGCTCGGACTGATCCGACCCCGCGAGAAGGCGTAGACCGCACCCGCCAGGCCCAGCATGGCTCCTCCCACCAACGCCGCGATCACCCGATAACGGGCGACGTTGACCCCGGTCAGTTCGGCCGCGATCTCGTCGTCCCGCAGGGCTCGAAAACCCCATCCCAAGTGGGAGCGGCGAAGCAGTCCATGGACGAGGAGAAAGAGAAGTAACAGCGTCAACATGGCGTAATAGGAGAGGATGCGATCCCCGAGGAAGGTGTCGCTCCCCGCTTGGATGCGCAGCCCCGACTCACCCCCGGTCAAATCGCCCCGTCCCAGCAGCAGATTCTGGAACGCCAGCGCAAAGATCAAGGTGATGATCCCCGTAAAAATCACTCCCAGCGATCGTCGCACCGCGATCCAGCTCAAGAGACCCCCGACCAATCCCGCGGCCACCGTCGCCAAGAGGATGCTGACCACCAACGGAACACCTTGCCGATCGGCGAGAAGAACAGCGCCGTAGCCGCCGATTCCGGCCAGGGCTCCCACACACAAGAAGAGCTGGCCGGTGCTCCCGAAGATGAGATTGAATCCGATGGTGTAGCAAGCGAACGCCAGCCCCAGGAGGGCGACACCCATCAGGACTCGGGAATCGCCGAGCCAAAGGGGGACCGGGGCCAGGAGCGCAGCCGCCGCCAGAAGCGGAAGGAAGAGAGCGCCGAGGGAGCGGGCTGAGCGGCGTTCGGCGCCGCCGATCAGGGCGGTCCCTTCGGTGGAAACAGCTTGATCGCTCATTCCCTGATTCCCAGGAGCCCAGAAGGTCGGAGGAGGATGGTGATCCCGGCCGCGGCCAGGAGGATGATCAGCGAGAGAAAGGTGCCGATGTAGGAAGCGGCAATGCTGTTGACGATCCCCAAGATCACGCCCGCCAGCAGGGCTCCCGGGAAGCTTCCCAGGCCTCCGACCACAGTGACGATGAGAGCGAAGACGGTGATCTCAAACCCCAGGGTGACCGTCACCGGGGTGACCATCGCCCGAGTAACGGCCACGATGGCTGCCAGAAATCCACTCATGATCAAGATGAGACGAAGCATTCGTCGCGGATCGACCCCCACCAGGCGGGCACCCTGTTCGTCCTCGATCACCGATCGCACTGCTCGTCCTAGGGCGGTGGTACGGAAGAAGGCAAAGAGAAGGGCGAAGGCCAGGATCGTGATCGCCGACGCCAGCAAGCTCCCGCGGCGCATGGGAACACCGAGGATGTCGATGGGGCCGCCTCCGATGTTGAGCGTGAGACCCCGAAACGGAATCCGCCAGGTGAGGAAGCCGTCGACCACGAAGGCCAACCCCAGAGTGAGGAGGAGGCTGAGCAGTACCCGTGCTTCCCCCTGTCGTCGGTAGACGGGGCGAAAGATGGTGAGATCCAAGATCAGCCCCAGGAAAGCGCCGGTCAAGAGACCCAGCCCGACGGCAGGCAAGGCGGGGACACCGGCATCCATTGCAAACAGCACCACCATGGCCGACATGACGGCCATCTGCCCGTAGGCGAGGTTGAGAGCACCGCCCAACCCGTAGACCAGGGTAAGGCCGGCGGCGAGCAGGCCGAATTGGAGGCCGAGGACGATTCCGTCGAGGACGGTGGCGATCAGGTCACCCCCAAGTACGCGGCTCGCACTCGCGGGTCGGCGGCAAGCTCGGAAGAAGTTCCCTCGAGGCTGATCACCCCGTTCTCGAGGACATATCCCCGGTCGGTGTAGGCCATGGCCAACGGCACCTGTTGCTCGGCCACCAGGAGCGTGAGCCCCTGTCGGCGCAAGACCTGGAGAGCTTGATACGCCTCCTGGGCGAGCTTGGGAGCGAGGCCGGTGGTTGGCTCATCAAGCACCAACAGCCGAGGGCGCGACATGAGGGCACGGCCGACGGCCAGCATTTGCTGCTCACCTCCGCTCATGGTCCCGGCATGCTGGCGCCTGCGCTCGCCGAGTCGGGGAAAGAGATCGAAGACGATGCTCATGGTCGCCGGGTCGGGCCGCTCCGGATAGGCCCCCAGCGCGAGGTGCTCCTGCACGGTCATGCGAGGAAAGAGGTGACGCTCCGCGGGCACGAAACCCAGACCGAGCCGGACGATGCGTTGGGCGGGCCTCCCCGTGATATCGACGTTGTCGAAGCGGACAGAGCCCGAGGAGGCCAGCGAGAGACCGCAGATCGAGCGGAAGAGGGTAGTTTTCCCGGCCCCATTCGAGCCGATGATCATCACCGCCTCTCCCTCATTGACAGAAAAGGAGACGTCGCGAATGACATCGTTTCCCTGGTAGCCGGCGGAGAACCCGGTGACCTCAAGCACTCTGGCTGGTTTCTCCCAGATAGGCCTCCACCACGGCTCGATCGCGCATCACGTCCTGGGGGAGGCCTTGTGTAAGGACCTTGCCAAAGTTGAGGACCACAACGCGCTCGGCCAGGCTCATGACCGCCTTCATGACATGCTCCACCCAGATCACCGTGATCTGTCGCAGATCGCGAATGGCGCGCACGATGCCGATCGAGGTCGCCAGCTCGGCATCGTTGAGGCCGGCCATGACCTCGTCGAGAAGCAGGACCCGGGGATCTCCGGCAACGGCCCGGGCCAGCGCCAGAAATCGCTGCTGATGCAGGTTGAGGTTGGCGACGTGGTCGAAACGACGATCCGCCAAACCCACGAACTCAAGCGCCTCACTTGCTCGGGCGAGCGCCTTCTCCTCGTCGCGGTGGGCATTGGCCCGCCCGAAGAGGGCGGCAAGCGCGACATTTTCCAGGACATTCATGCTCGGGAAGGCCCGAGGAGTTTGTTGGACGAGTGCGATTCCCCGCTGGCGAATTCGGTGGGGGGGATAGTGGGTCAGGTCTTCGCCGTCGAAGACGATCGTTCCTTTTGTAGCCGGCTCCAGGCCGACGATGAGTTTGAGAAGGGTGCTTTTCCCAGCACCGTTGGGGCCGACAATGGCAAGGATTTCGCCATCGTCGGCCCCAATGCTCACCCCGTCAACGGCGGGGAGGCCGCCGTAGGACTTCCCGACGTCTTGGAGCTCGAGGGTGGGCACCCGCCGTTTATGGCTGGTACGGCTCGAGCGGTTCGGCGTGAACCAACAGATCGAACCACCAATCGCCGGCTTCGTTGAGCCCTTCTGGAGCCGGTCCCTCGTTGATGAGGGTGAAGATTGGTTGCGATTCTGCGAGCTCGCCCCATTCAGTCCAGCTCATGGGGTGGGCGTAGCCCTCCAGGTCGAAGGAGTTGGCATGCAGGTACTCGGCAATTGCCACCGGGTCGTCTCCCACCTCGCCGACGGCTTGAGCGACCATGGTCACGATTCCGAACCCGGCCACTGCATCATCGGACATGAACTGATTCTCCGAGAAGGCCAGGTAACGGGTCGCCAGGTCGGCATAGCCGTCGCTGAAGTAGTCGGCGCAAGCGAAGTCTGCGTAACGGCCAATCGCGGTTTCCGCCAGACCACCGAGCACGAGGTTGGGTGGCGACCATGCCC
Source organism: Acidimicrobiia bacterium (assembly GCA_035250485.1). Classification (GTDB taxonomy): domain Bacteria; phylum Actinomycetota; class Acidimicrobiia; order Spongiisociales; family ZC4RG35; genus JACCTH01. The sequence goes on along the minus strand of DATFFB010000143.1, from coordinate 7,469 downwards.
CGGTGACCGGCACGTCGTGTAGATCGGCCGACAAAGCGACGATCGGCCCGCTCCCCGGCGGATGGCCGGTGGCGACGATCATCTCCGCTCCAAAGTCAGCCATGGCGCGCACAAAAGGCGTGAAGTCGGTGTCCGGAGGAACCGGAGCGGTCTCGATTTGGAACTCGATTCCGGAGTCGGCGAATGTGCTCTCCATCGCCGCGGCAAAGGAGTGACCCCAGGCGTAGTCGGCGACGATGGCTCCTACCCGGGTCAGGCCTTGGGCCTGGGCATATTGGAGGACGGGACCCGCGTCCATGGGGGCGGCGGGAAGGCAGGTGCGGAACATGTAGCGGCTATCCGCGGTAAGGGCCGCTTCTGTTCCCGACTTGATCAGGAAGGTCGGGATCTGCAGCTCCTCGGCAATGGGAGAGACGGCGGCGCCGACCGTGCTGGAAATGATCCCGCCGATCGCCACTACGCCTTCCTCAGCCAGCCGTTCATACCCGGTGACGCCGGCGTCTTGATCGTTCTCCGAGTCCTGGACGACGATCTCGATCATCCGCCCGTCGATCCCACCAGCATCGTTGATCTCCTGAGCCGCCAGCATGAACCCGTCCTGGGCCTGAACCGCCCACGGCGTGAACCCAGTGAGGTCGGTCAAAAGACCAATCCGGACCGGCTCGGTGGAGGCAGGCTCGGTGGTTTCGGTGGGAGCCGCGGTGGTTTCGGGCGCGGCTGTGGTCTCGGCCGGAGCGGCGGTAGTCGCCGGACCAGCCGTTGTCTCAGCCGTACCATCGCCGGCGCAAGCTCCCAACACGAGAGCGAGCACGGCGATCAAGCAGACGACTCTCACCCGCTCGGGTGTTTTGTTCATTGATACCTCCTCTTCTGCCACCCGCCAGCTCCTGACTCCAGGGCTGAGGAGACATTGGCGCTCACCCTATCCGTTAAGTGGGACTTAATGCCGTCGAAGCGAGGGGAAGTTGCGCAGTCAATGAGACCGCGGGAAAACCTGGCCGTCCATGAGCTTGCGAGCAGTGCGGATGATTCCGGCTCCCTGCACACCGCTGGCGCCGTCGGGGCCGAGCCGGACCCAGGCATCGAAGGTACCGGTCGGATGCTCGAGCCGGACCACTTCGGTGTGCGGGGGGAGTTGGGACAAAGCCCCCGCCGGCGACCCGGGGAGAAGGCAGGCGGTGGCGACGCTGACCGCGCCGAGGACCCCGATCGCTTGATGACACCGGTGAGGGATGAACGTCCGGGTGGAGATCGCCCCGCCGAATCGTGGGGGCGAGATCATGGTCAGCTTGGGCACGGTGGTGCTGCTGACGTCGCCGAGATTCATCAACTTGCCGGCAGCGAGCCTGATTTGCTCGAGCGCCCGGGTGAGGTCGGAATTGGCCTCGAGCTCCTCGCAGCTCTCGTACCCGCTGACTCCCAGGTCGGAAGCGCGGAGCACCACGACCGGCATCCCGTTGTCAACGAGAGTGACCTCGATGTCTTCCACCCGGTCGACCTCCCGACCGGTCGGAAGCAGGGATCCGGTGCTGGAACCGGCGATGTTCTCGAACTCGATTCTGATCTCAGCCGCGGTTCCCGGCACTCCGCTGATCTCGGTCTCCCCGGCGTATGTCGGCCGCCCCGCCTCCACCGGGAAGCTCGCCGTGGCCAGCCCGCCGGTGTTCTTCATCAGGATCCGAGCCGAAGTTCGTCCTTCGGTGGCACTGATCAATCCTCTTTCCAGGGCGAAGGGCCCGACCGCGGCCAGCATGTTCCCGCAGTTCTGTTGGTCGCTGACCTCGGGACGATCCACCGACACCTGCAGGAACAAGTACTCGATATCGATTCCATCGTCATGGGAGGGCGAAACCACTGCGACCTTGGTGGTGAGTGGGTGGGCGCCACCCACTCCGTCGATTTGGCGGGAGTCGGGCGAACCCATGATGCGAAGGAGAAGCGAGTCTCGCTCGCGCGGATCTGCTGGCAAGTCGGAAGCAAGGAAGAAGGCTCCTTTTGAGCTGCCCCCCCGCATCAGCATGCAGCGGATACCTTCGGGATCGGAACTCAGATCAGCACCTCCCGGTAAGGAAGATAGCGGCAAGCGGCATGCCCAAACCCAAGGCTTGGTGCTGCGGTTTCGGCATGTTTTAGCCCGAGGTTTGAGCGCCCGATAGGGTGGTGCTCGTGCCCGGCGAGTCGCTTCTCGTGATCAGCGCCCATGTCGGAGACTTCGTCTGGAGAGCGGGAGGCGCGATGGCTTTGTACGCCTCGCGCGGGCACGACGTCACCGTGGTCTGCCTCGCCTATGGCGAGCGTGGCGAGTCGGCTCGGTATTGGCGCCAGGGCCTCCACCTCGAGCAGGTAAAAGAAAAGAGGCATGCCGAGGCGGAGGCGGCGGCAGAGGTTCTCGGCGCCAACCTGGTCGCTTTCGATGCCGACGACTATCCGTTGGTGGAGACTTCTGAGCTTCTCGACCGGCTGGTCAAGCTCTATCGCCAGGTGCAGCCCACCCTCGTTCTCACCCACACCCAACGGGACCCGTGGAATCAAGATCACGAGGTGGCTCACACCATCGCCACCAGAGCTCGCGTCATCGCCCAAGCAGCGGGATACGACCCCGGCTCGGAAGTAATCGGGGCACCGCCGGTCTTTCTCTTCGAGCCCCACCAAACCGAGTACTCAGGCTTCATGCCCGATGTCCTCCTCGACATCACCGAGGTTTGGGACCGAAAGCTCGAAGCGATGCGATGCATGGAAGGTCAACAGCACCTGTGGGACTACTACACCGAGGTCGCCATCCGGCGGGGAATCCAAGCTCAGCGCAATTCGGGCCCCAATCTTGGGTTAGTCGACGAAACCAGGGCCGAGGCATACCAGCGAGTTTTCCCTCAGGTCGCGGCCGCACTCAACTGAAATGAGTGATCCGATCATTGTGCGGAAGGTCAGACGGGCCGAGCCTGAGGTAATCGATGGACTGGGGATGGCGGGAGTGGCCACGGTTCACGAGGCCGGATCCGCCGCCCTCCTCCCCGCAGTGATCCGACCTATCCAGCATGGGGCGCGTATCGCCGGTTCGGCGGTAACGGTCTCGTGTACACCCGGCGACAACCTCATGATCCATGCGGCGGTAGAGATGATTGAGGCGGGCGATGTCCTCGTGGTAGCCCCTACCACACCCTCGGATCATGGGATGTTCGGTGAGCTGCTGGCGGTCTCGGTGACGAGGAGAGGATGCCGGGGACTGGTCATCGACAGCGGCGTTCGCGACGTGGCCGATCTAAGGAAAATGGGGTTTCCGGCCTGGGCTCGGACCATCCACGCCGCCGGAACGACGAAGACTGGGCTGGGGTCAGTCAACCTGGAGATTGATTTCGCTGGGATCACGGTCGGGCCGGGCGATGTGGTCGTGGCCGACGACGACGGAGTGGCGATAGTGGAACGGGATCGAGCCCAAGAGGTACTGACCGCGGCTCGTGATCGTTTGGAGAGGGAGGAAGAGACTCGCCGCCGTCTTGCCTCCGGCGAGCTAGGTCTCGACATCTATGGCTTTCGAAAGCGCCTCCAAGACCTTGGTGCGCACTGGCTCGAAACCCCGGATTGAGGATGAAGGTGGCCGTCCTGGGCTTGGGAGAGGCGGGCTCGCTCCTGGCGGCCGATCTCGCATTCTCCGGCGATGATGTTGCGGGATACGACCCGGCGGAAAATTTGTCCATCGAGGGCGTAACGCTCCATGAGAGCGCCAGAGCCGCAGTCGCCGGTCGCGGCCTGGTCCTGGCTGTAACTCATGCGGCCCATGCGGCCCCGCTGCTCGAAGCGGTGGCCGAGGACTTGCCGTTGGGAGGGATTTACGCCGATCTCTCGACCGGCTCGCCGGGTCTCAAAGAGAGGCTGGCCGCGGTGGCGGCGAGCCGCTCGGTTCGATTTGTTGACGTGGCGTTAATGGCCCCTGTCCCGGGGAACGGGCTCCGAGTCCCGGCGCTCGCCGCGGGTGACGGGGCGGTCGAGTTTTCCCAATTGATCAATGACCGCGGCGGCAAGGTGACGGTGGTGGGCGAGACCGCAGGGGCTGCGGCTGCCCGCAAACTCCTCCGCAGCGTGGTGATGAAGGGTCTCGCCGCCCTCCTCATCGAGAGCACCGAGGCGGCCGAGCGCTTTGGCGAGGGAGAGTGGCTTTGGAATCACCTCGTCGAGCAATTCGGTGCGATCGACGAAGCATTGTTGCGGCGCCTGCGCCTGGCAACCTCCACCCACGCCGGGCGTCGGGTCGAAGAGATGGAGGCGGCCAGGGAGTTGCTGATCGAGCTGGGAGTGCCCGCCACGATGACCGAGGCCACGATTGTTCAGCTCCGACGCCAGCTACCCCCGTAGGACTCGCGGGCGTCACGGGAGTAGGGGGTGGGAGCGACGCGCACCCTGATTTCGGTTTGGCGGTGCCGCTCCACCGTGGTCTTGGCGGTTCCCCCGCCCTCTTCCCCCCAGATGAGAACGAGCTCATCGCCTAGCTGCACGTCGGGGTCGACAGTGCCGAGCGAAACAAAAGCTCGTTCGTTGAAGGTGTAGCCGCTGAACATCGAGAACCCGACGAGGTCGTCGCCTCGCATCACCGCGTCGTAGGTGGCCGAGGTGTAATTGGAGAGGGGAAGGTCGATGTACTTGTAGTTCTGGCCTTCCGGCTCAAAGAGCGATCGGAAGACTTTGACCACGTCGTCTGGATTCCACTCGAAGGTGACTTTCTTGCGTTGGGGTTGGTCGTCCCTCTGCTCCAGTGCCTCGCGGCCGATGAACTCATGGTCGAACTTGAGGTAGAAGCCATACCCGAGGGCCTGGGGGGTGAGGTAGTAGTCCTCTACGTCGTCGGAGACGAAGCTGCCGCCCATCGAGCCGCTGGCCTCGTAGCTGGTAGCGGGGAGCCATTGCCGGTACGCCTTCATGGCGTCCCCGGTGTACACCGCCGGCAAGGGGGAGGGGATCCATCCCGATTCCAGGGTGTTGGTGGCATAGGCCCGGGCGCCGACCGGAGTGATCCCGAACTCCTCGCCCGCTTCGAGGATCGCGGTTCTTACCGCAGCCCCCTCCTCGTAGGGTCCCCAGATCTCGAACCCCGGTTCTCCCGCCATCCCGTGACGGAGGGCCGGAATGTTCCGGCCGGCGATCTGGATCGAGCCGACGTGGAAGAACTTGAGGTCGGGCACGCTGCCTCCGGCCAGCTTCTCGATCACCGCGAGCGCGTTCGGGCCCTGAATCTGATAGCGGTAATGCCGGCGAGTCACCGGTTGGTCCCCGGGTCGGGCGGGAGATCTGTTGTCCCGAGCGAACTTCACGTCCCAGTCGCCAGTCTCGCAATGGAAGTGGACCCAGTTCACCGTCGGTTCTCTTCCGACCATGTTGAACCGGTCCTCGTCGAGACGGAAGAGAATGACATCGCCGATGACGTAGCCGTCGTAATTGCAGGGGACGAAATGCTTGGCCTTGGAGGTGGTGAAGTCGCCGAAGCTGTTGATGGCGAGGCTGGACAAAAGCCCGAACGCATCAGGTCCCTCCACCAGCAGCTCAGCCATGTGGTGGGATTGATCGAAGAGAACCGCGGTCTCTCGCCAGGCTCGTTGCTCGTCTCGCCAGTTGCTGAACTCCGGGGCCACGACTGGATAGACATAGGCTCCGATCGGAGCGTTGCGCAGCATTTCAACCGGGCTTCCGGCCGAAGCCAGCACGTCCTCCAAGCTTCGAGTAGTCATTTGCTCCTCCTCTACCGGCGATGGAGCCATCTTGGCTCGTCTCCGGAATTGATGTCGCTCCAGTCGGGTTGGGAAACCCCCGCTTCTGCCGACAAGGACGGGGGTTGAATCGCTACGTTTGCCCCGTCGGGATGAGGTTGGCCCAGCGTCGCGAGGAGGAGCAATGACGGCGACCAGAGAGCAACCCAAAGCCGTAGCGGGCGGAGGGCTCGACTCTTACTTCAGGATCGGTGAACGAGGTTCATCCGTAGGCACGGAGATCCGGGCCGGAGCCACCACGTTTCTGGTGATGGCGTACATCATCTTCGTCAATCCGGGGATTCTGGGGAACATGCCCGGCGCCGATCCGGCCGCCATCGGGGCGGCGACCGCCCTCGTGGCGGGATTGCTCACCATCCTCATGGGAGTGGTGGCCAACGTTCCTATCGCAATGGCCGCCGGTCTGGGGATAAATGCCGCGGTCGCCTTCGGTCTCGTGCTCGGCCAAGGGCTGACGCCCGAAGGCGCCATGGGTGTGATCGTCCTCGAGGGATTGGTCGTGGCGCTATTGGTGCTGGTGGGCCTGCGGCAGGCGATCATGACGGCGGTGCCGATGGCCCTGAAGAGAGCGATCGGGGTCGGGATCGGATTGTTCATTCTCTTCATCGGGTTCGTGAATGGCGGCCTGATCGGCGTGCCCGAGGGTGCAGCGGTGCCGGTCGAATTCATCTACCCCAACACGGCCGGAGCCTGGGTGACCATCATCGGTCTGGCGATAACGGTGACTCTCTATGCCCTCAGGGTTCCGGGGTCCCTGATCATCAGCATCTTGCTCACCACTCTCGTCGCGCTGCTCTGGGGAGTGGCCGCCATCCCGGATACGTTCAGCGTGGCTCCGAGTTTCAGCACCCTCGGGGCGTTCGACCTCGGCAATGTCTTCACCCAGCTCGGATTGGTGGCGGCATTGCTCACGATCTTCAGCTTCATGCTCACCGACTTCTTCGACACTATGGGGACAGCCACGGCCATCGCCGAGCAGGCCGACCTGGTGGACGAGCGGGGCAATATCGACAACATCGGCCGGGTGTTGTTTGTCGACTCCCTGGGTGCTGCGGCTGGTGGAGCCGCCGGGATCAGCTCGAATACGAGCTATATCGAGAGCTCGGCGGGCGTGGCAGAAGGGGGGAGGACCGGACTCACGTCAGTGGTGGTTGGGGTCCTTTTCCTCCTCGCCATTTTCGTCTCGCCTCTAGCCGGGATCATTCCTCCACAGGCGACGGCGCCGGTTCTGATCCTGGTCGGGTTCCTGATGGCCGGCTTGATCAAGGGCATCGATTTCGCGGACATCGAGGAGGGCTTCCCCGCACTCCTGACCATGGTCCTCATGCCCTTGACCTTCAGCATCACGGTCGGTATCGGCACCGGGTTTGTGATGTACACCTTGATCAAGGTGGTAAAAGGCAAAGCTTCCGAGGTGCACCCGCTGATGTGGGTGGTGACGATTGCCTTCCTGATTTTTTTCGGGCAGGCGGTGTTGGGCCAGGCCATCTCGGCGTGACCAGGCCACCTCGTTTCGCGACGGTTTCCGTTGGCACGGGCCGAATGGAGACTCAACTCCACCGGGTCGGGCTGAGACCAGAAGGACGGTCGAGTCGCCTCGCTGTTGGGGCGCTGCCCTGCGATAATTGTTCATCCCGCGCCCGTAGCTCAATTGGATAGAGCGTCTGACTACGGATCAGGAGGTTGGGGGTTCGAGTCCCTCCGGGCGTGCTG
>DATFFB010000142.1:0-2844 GCA_035250485.1 Acidimicrobiia bacterium | reverse complement strand
TGGCCGGTGCCCTTCGGCGGAGGGCTCACGGTGAGGGTCCATGCCCGGGCCCTCGCCGCTTTCAACCAGGTGTCCGCCAACCTCGCCGCGGCGGGCAGTAGCTATCCAACTAGATCCGGCGAGACCTTCGGCTTCACCGCCCGCACCGTGACCGGCACCCGCTCGATCAGCTATCACGCCTTCGGGGCCGCGGTCGACATCAACTCGCGCTCGAACCCGACGGCATCGAGTCTGATCACCGATATGCCGGAGTGGTACGTGAACGCGTGGCGCCAGGCCGGCTTCTGCTGGGGAGGCGATTGGGTGGGAGGCAAGGACGCCATGCACTACTCGTGGATGGGACCGGCCGCCACTCCTGGTTACGGGCCGGTCCCCGCCCCCTACGCGTCGCTCGCCCCTCGGGCGCCATTCGGGGAGACGGTGTCGATCCCGAGCACCGCCCTCGGCACTCGCCAAAGCGGAGCCATCGATGCTCTGGCCGATCTAACGGGCGACGGCGCCGTCGACGCCGTCCGCATTCGCCAGCACCCGGCGGCCGGACCCACCCTCGAGATCACCGGTTCCTGGGCCGACTTCGGAATGTGTGGGTTCTCGCGTTTCCAACTGCCGGGGGCACCGATCGGCCAGCCGGCCATCTTCGGCAACACCGCGTTCGGCGGCCGACCCGACATTGCCTTCGCCTCGACCTCCGGGGGCAGGATCGAGTTGCGGATCTACCAAGCGAAGGGCTTCTACCAGGACGTTCGCACCGTCAATACCGGCGCCTCCGCCGACTCTTCGGCCACTCTCCTCTTGGCCGACTACAACTCGGACGGAAGGGCCGACCTCTACAAGGTCAGCGGGTCCGACCTCGAGATTTGGGACGGGGGCTCGGGTTACGGATCACTTCTTCTCTCAACCGAGCTGCCCGCCGGCAGTGGACGAGTGATGATTGGAGAAAGGGATCTCGACGGGACCCCCGACCTCTACCGACTGGCCCCGAATGGGACTTTGCAGGTCCTCCTGGCGGCCTCGGGGTACGGAGCCACCGCCGAGACCATCCCCATCCCGCTTTCGGTGGGCGCAGACGACATTTTCCGCATCTCGGACTACGACGGCGACGGGAATGGGGATCTCTACCGATTGAATCCGTCCGGAGCGGTCGCGGTCGCTCTTGGCAACCGACAGATCTACAGCGACATCGATGGTTGGTTTCGTTCTCCTGACTTCGAGTGCGAGGATCCGCCCGCCTACAACTTCGTTGGTCGTTTCGGTGATGATGATCAGAACCCCTTCGCCCCCGACATCGAATGGGCGGCCGCCGAAGGCATCACTGTCGGCTGCAACCCTCCCTTCAACGATTGGTTCTGTCCTCGCCAACCGGTGACCCGGGCACAGATGGCAACCTTCCTCGTTCGAGCGTTGGACCTGCCTCCGGCTTCGCAAGACTTCTTTTCCGACGACATCGGCAGCTCGCACGAAGCCGACATCAACAGCCTTGCTGCCGCCGCCATCACCACCGGCTGCGCAGTCGGGAGCTACTGCCCCGAGCAATCGGTAACCCGGGAGCAGATGGCCACCTTCCTGGTCAGGGCGTTCGATATCCCGACTGGTGCTGCCAACCCGTTCGCCGACGTCGGCGGCACCCACGCCGGCGACGTCGCTGCCCTCTACCAAAGCGGGATCACTCGGGGCTGCTCAGCCACGCCACTGTTCTTCTGCCCTGGTGAGTCGGTGTTGCGAGAGCAGATGGCTGCCTTCCTCCATCGCGCCAGCCGCTGATATTTGGCGGCTGACAAATCAGGGGGTTCCCTACTCGACGGCAGGCTTATTCGCGCCGATCATCCTCTCATGACCCAAACGATGCTGGCCCGAACCCGGGAGATGGCCCGCCAGACGCCCGAGTCCCGCAATCGCTATGTCGACTTTCTGCGGGCGGCCTCGATCATGGTCGTGGTTTTCGGGCATTGGCTGATGGCCGGGGCCTATTTCGGAACCGACGGGCTGGAGGTGGTCAACCTCCTCACCGAAAACCGTCGGGTCCATTACTTGACCTGGCTCCTCCAGGTGATGCCGATCTTCTTCCTGGTTGGCGGCTACGCCAACGCCGCCGGGTTGCGAGCAGCCCGTCGCCGGCAGGAGCCCTACGGCGCCTGGCTGCGGGCGCGCCTGCGCCGCCTTCTCCTCCCGGTGGTGCCCCTCTTGATCGTCTGGTCTTTTGGAGCGGCCGTGCTGCTCGATCGAGGGATCAACCTCGACCTGGTGCGGTTGGGATCGCAGGCGGCCTTGGTGCCGGTCTGGTTTCTCGCCACCTATGTAGCCATCGTCGCACTGGCCCCAATCACCCTGGCGGCATGGGAGAAATGGGGCTGGGCTTCCATCGCTTTCACCGCGGTCGGTGCCGGGCTCATCGACCTTGTAAGCCTGGGGCTGGGTCTGAGCTACCTCGGCTACCTGAACTATCTGTTCGTCTGGGGAACCATCCACAGCCTCGGTTACGCCTGGGCTGACGCCAAGCTCGGCAACGCTGGGGCCCGCATCGGCCTGGCCTTGGCTGGACTTGCTGCCACCTCCGCTTTGGTCGCCTTCGGTCCCTATCCGGTAGCGATGGTCGGTCTCGACACTGCGGCGGTGACCAACAGCCAGCCGCCCAAGGTCACGCTCGTCGCCCTTGGCGTCTTTCAGACCGGGCTGTTGCTCGCCCTGGAAGGACCGGCCCGGCGCTTCCTCGCCCGCGAGCGAAACTGGGCAGCCACGATCCTGGTCAACGGCCGGATCATGACGCTTTATCTATGGCATCTGACGGCGATGGTGGGGCTGATCGGGTTGCTGGCGGCGTTGGGCGGACCTGGGCTCGGCATACCG
>DATFFB010000141.1:0-2286 GCA_035250485.1 Acidimicrobiia bacterium | reverse complement strand
CGGTGGCCGTTGGCAAGGGCTTCAAATGGCCCATCGAGGTCTGGCTCATCGATCACAACAGTTAACCTTCTGGTTAACTATAGGCTCCCTCGGGAGCATGTGTCAAAGTCGAATGTCTGTGGAGCCTCGAGCGACGCTTTTCTGAAAATCGCGCTTGTATTGCGTGCATGACGGAGGTCGACGACTTCATCGCCGCGATCCTTCCCCGAATGACGGATATGGATGTGGCGCTGCACAACGGGGACGCACGCCCGCGCATGGCCTTCTGGTCACACAACGATCCCGTCACCCTCTTCGGGGCAGTGCTTACCAACGTCGGTTGGGAAGAGATCGAGCAGACATTTGACGCTCTCGCAGCCCGTTTTTCCAACGGCACCTACGAGGTCGAGGTCATCGCCGCCGGCGCCAGCGGGGACCTCGGCTATCTCGTCGCCATCGAGCACACCAGCGCTTCCGTTGCCGGCGCTCCGCCCGAGCCGTACGAGCTCCGAGTGACCACGATCTTCCGCCACGAAGGTGGGGAGTGGAAGATCGTCCATCGTCACGCCGATCCGGTGCCCGGAAACCTGGGCGCGACATCGCAGAAGGGCAAGCTCACCGAGGACCTCGAGAAGGGCTAACGCCGAGCACGTAGCTATTGGCGATGACCTGGGAGCACCGCTGCCCAATCGGCTGCGTAGGATCCGCCCCCAGCTTCACGAAGGGACATCTGTGGCCGGTATTGAGCGTAAGAACGTCAACTCTCCGGACGAATCCGTCGACTACGGCGATCAGGGCAAATCGGCGAGGGTGAGCATTGGCATCTCTGGCTTCGGGCTCGGTAGCGAATCGACGATTTGGCTATCGCACCTCGAGCCGGGTTGGAGCTGGCAGCGGAACATCAAACCGAACGTCGATTTCGAAAGCTGCCCGCTTCACCATCGGGAGTACGTGATCGCCGGCCGAATCCGCTACGCGATGGATGACGGGACGTCGGTCGAGGCCGGCGCCGGCGACCATCTGCTGATCGATCCGGGCCACCAGGCCGAGGTAGTGGGCGACGAGACTTGCGTCGTCCTCGATTGGTAGACCGTCGCCACTAACGCCCTTCAAACTCCCAAGAGGGCGGCGACCACCTCGGGGCTAGCGGCGAGCTCGGCAGCAGAGCCCTGCTGCACGATCCGGCCCTCGGCCAGTACATAGGCACGGGCGGAGATGTCGAGGGCCCGCTTCACGTTCTGTTCCACCAGCACCACGCTCACCCCCTCGTCCCGCACCCGCTCGATGCGCTCGAATACTTCGTCGACTATCACCGGGGCCAGCCCGAGCGAGGGCTCGTCCATCAGAAGGAGGCGGGGTCGGGCCATCAATGCCCGGCCGATGGCGACCATCTGCTGTTCGCCCCCGCTCAGAGTTCCGGCCAGCTGGTCTCGCCGCTCGGCCAAGCGCGGGAAGAGTTCGTGGACCCAGGCCAACGACTCATGGTGGTGCTTGCGCGCCTCGCGATTGAAGGCTCCCAGGTCGAGATTCTCCTGTACCGACAGGAAGGGAAACAGCCGGCGGCCCTCGGGAACGATCGCGATCCCCTGTCGGCAGGTGCGATGTCCCGCCAGGTTGGTGAGTTCGACCCCCTCGAAGAGGATGCTCCCCCGGCGGGCCCGATTGATTCCCATTACCGCGTTGACAAAGGTGGACTTCCCGGCTCCGTTGGAGCCGACGATCGCCACCACCTCGCCTGCGTCGACATTCATAGATACGTCCCACAACGCCTGAGCGTCGCCGTAGAAAACATCGAGGTCAGTCACGCCGAGCATGAGCCTCACTTCCCAAATACGCACTGACCACCGCTGGGTTCTGCATCACCGTCGTCGGATCTCCCTCGGCGAGCAGGCGACCTTGGTCGAGAACCACGATTCGGGTGGCGAGCTGGTTTACCACCCGGAGAAGATGCTCGACCAAAACGATCGACACTCCCGAGCGGTGGATTCGTCTCACCACCGCCACCGCGTTGTCGATCTCGACCGGGTTCAAACCCGCTAAGGCTTCGTCGAGCAGGAGAATGCGGGGGCGGGTGGCCATGGCCCGTGCCATCTCGAGGAGCTGTCGCTCGTGGAGGTTGATGCCCCCGGGACGCACGTCACCGAGGTCGGAGAGGCCGACCAAAGCGAGGTACTCCGCGGCTGCCTGGCGGGAGGCGACCAATCCCCGCGGCTCCCGACCGAACATGATGGCGACGACAACGTTGTCCCTGACCGTCAACGAGTTGAACGGCCGCGGGATCTGATAGGTGCGGGCGATGCCTTGGTG
>DATFFB010000140.1:0-6022 GCA_035250485.1 Acidimicrobiia bacterium | reverse complement strand
ACCTCGGCCCCGGCCGCGACGTAGGCCTGAAGACGGGCAATAGTTTCATCGATATCGCCGATTCCGTAGAAAGCGTTCTCTGCTCGAGCAGTCAAAACCAGGCCAGTCTCTCGAGCCGCCTCGGCAGCGATTGCAACCGCTTCGGCGGCCACCTCGACGGGGTCGAGGGTGCGGTCGGCCGGTATGGAGTCCTCGATCGAGCAACCCGCGGCCCCGGCTTCGGCCAGCATTCGGACTGTGGTGGCCACGCCACCCGGCTCGTTTGGAAAGAGCCGCTCGGCATCGACGTTGATGGGCAGATCCACGGCTCCGGCGATCATGGCGGTGTGGGCCACCAACTCCTCCCGGGTGACTTGATAGTCGGAACGCCCGAGGCTGAAGGCCAGACCCCAACTGGTCGTCGCCAACGCCGGAAAACCGCGGTCGGCCAGAAGCCGGGTGGTGCCGAGATCCCAGGGGTTGGGCATCACAAAGAGGCCGGTTTGGTGGAGCTCGCGAAAGAGGTCGGTCGGAGAGGTCATGGGGAGGAAGATACTGGCCCCTTGGTATGGTCGGCTCATGCAGCCGTCGGAAGTCCAACTCCTGTTCGACCATCTCTATTGGATGCGGGACCAGATCCTGGGATCCGCTTCCGAGGCCACCAAAACCTTCGTCGACGAGGAACCGGTCACGATTCGTGACCTCCGCACCACCCTCGTGCACGAACTCGATGTCGAGTGGAGCTGGCGGCTTCGCTTGCAAGGAAGCCCGCCCGAATCCTGGGCCCCCGAGGCCGAGCTGAAGCCCGGCAACTTTCCTGACCTGGTCTCCTTGATCAGCGCTTGGCGCGAGGACGAAGCCGAAATGCGAGGGTGGCTGGAGAGGTTGTCTGATTCTGAGATCAACAAACCGTGGGAAGCCGAGAAAGCTAACGGCCTTCCGCTCTGGTATTTCCTCCTCCACATCTACGGGCATGCGATTCAGCAGTTCAGCGACGCTGCCACCCTGTTGACTCGGGCCGGTCATTCTCCCGGCCAGCTCGAGTTTCTCGAGTTTGCCGATCCAGGTGACTAACGGTTGTGGTCTACGTCGCGCTCTTGCGGGGAATCAACGTGGGGGGCAAGAACAAAATGGAGATGGCGCGCCTCAAAGCCACCTTCGAGGCCGCCGGGATGAAGGACGTCACCACCTACATCAACTCCGGCAACGTCGTCTTTAGCGACAACCGCCGCAAGGCGGCGACGATCACAACGACCCTGGAGAAGGCCATCGAAGCCGACTTCGGCCTTGCCATCAAGGTGCTGGTCCGCGACCTGCCCACGATCAAGAAAATACTCAAGGCCTTGCCCGCCTCCTGGACCAACGACTCCAAGATGAGATGCGACGTCTTCTTTCTCTGGGAGTCCTTCGATAAGAAGGACGTTCTCGACCAGCTGAACTGGAAGCCCGAGATCGAGGACTTGGTCTACGTCCCCGGGGCCGTCATCTGGCGAATCGACCGGACGGATGTCAACCGAAGCCGCCTGCAAAAGATGGTCGGGACCGACCTCTATCGAGGAATGACGATCCGCAACTGCACCACGGTCCGACGACTCGGCGAGCTGATGGAGACGGCCTCCTAACAGCGTCCGCGAGACCGGTGTTGACATATTCCTATATGGGTATATAATCTCGCTTATGGCTCGAGCAGCGACCACCACCGATGCCTTCAACGCAGTGGCAGAGCCCCGGCGGCGGGAGATCCTGGACATCCTCGCCGGCGGGGAGCGCCCGGTCACCGATCTGGTAGTCGAGCTCGGGCTGGCCCAGCCGCACGTGTCGAAGCATCTCAGGGTGCTTCGTGAGGTGGGTCTAGTGGAAGTACGGGAGGAAGGGCGGCAAAGGGTCTACCGGTTGAACGGCCGGCCGCTGCAGCCCATTCACGACTGGGTTCGGCAGTACGAACGGATATGGAACGAACGATTCGATTCCTTGGACGAACTGTTGGACGAGCTCAAGGAGAAGGAGAAAAGAGATGGGAACAGTGGCAAGTAGTGGATCGGCGGTGGTTTCGCTGCCGTCGGACACCGAGATTCTGATCACGAGAGAGTTCGCGGCACCGGCCCACCTGGTCTACAAGGCCCTCACCACACCAGATTTGGTGAAGCGCTGGTGGTCGGCGAAGCGGGGTGAGGTGACCATCGCCGAAATCGATTTGCGAGTCGGCGGCAAGTGGAGATGGGTGATGATCACCGACGGTGGCTTCGAAGTAGCTTTCCACGGCGAGTATCGGGAGATCGAGCCCAACGAGCGGATCGTCTACACCGAGGCCTACGAGGGAGCGCCAGGCGGGGACGAGAACGCCGCCCTCATCACAATGACTCTGGCTGAGAAGGATGGTCGCACCACCCTGACCTCGGTCACCGAAATGCCAACCAAGGAGGGCAGGGACATGATCCTTGAGTCCGGAATGGAAGCAGGCATGCAGGACGCCTACGACCTCCTCGAGGAAGTGGCGATCTCAATCCAATAGCTGCCGCCGAGCGAAACCTAACGCTAAAGGCCGTGGATTCCACGGCCTTTAGCCCGCGGTCTCGCCAAGGCCTGGCTCGGCTAGGCGCTAGTCGAACTGAACCGAGCGCTTCGAGAGCCCGAACCAGAAACCCTCGACCACACTTTTGGCCCGGTCGTCTTTCTCGCTGGCCGCCCCCAAGGCAACGAAAAGTGGAGCGAAGTGCTCAGTCCGGGGATGGGCCATGTGGGCGGCGGGCGCCGCACGTTGGAAGTCGATCAGGGAATCGACGTCACCCGCTTGGAGGCTTTTGTCGAGCCAGTCGTCGAACTCAGTCGACCAGCTCGGCGGATAACTGCGAGGCCCGGCATGCCAGTTCATCTCTCGCAGGTTGTGAGTGGAAAAGCCGCTCCCCACTATCAATACCCCCTGTTCGCGCAGGGGGGCCAGTCGCCGACCGATCTCGTAGAGAGCGGTGGGATCGAGAGTCGGCATCGAGACCTGAAGGACCGGCACGTCGGCCTGCGGATACATCTCCACCAAGGGGACGTAGGCACCGTGGTCGAGGCCACGAGTGGGATCGCGATGGACGGGTTGTCCGTGCTCTTGGAGGAGCTTCGTGACTTCGTTGGCGAGTGCGGGAGCGCCTGGAGCCGGATACTCCACCTCGTAGTAGTGCTGAGGAAATCCGTAGAAGTCGTAATAGAGCGGGACTGTGGTGGTAGCTGAGACCGTGAGCGGATCCTCCTCCCAGTGGGCGGAAATCATCAGGACCGAGGAAGGCTTGGGCATCGCCGCCGACCAATCCGCCAGCTGGCCAGCCCATTCCTCGTCGTCGGCCAGGGGCGGGGCACCGTGGCTCAAATAGATCACCGGCATCGGGCGGTCGGTGAACTCGGACGAATCCGTTCTATTGCTCATGCCGAATCCTCTCAGTCTCAGTTTGCTCGCGGGATCGCCAGATTGCCTCAGCCGCCTTGAACTCGTCGTAGGCACGGGAGCCATTGCGATGAAGGCGCTCGTAGAAAGCGGGTCGATCCAGGTCGCGGAATTCGACCTGTTCGGTCAGGTAGGGGCCGACGGTACCGCTGGTTGGGCGTCGGGTGCGGCTGGCTTCGTAGCGCTCGACAAAGGCTTCGATGTTGGCCGCGCTGGTCCAATCTGCCTTGTAGAGGATCTGACCCCCGCGCCCAATCACCCAACTCATGTTGGGGAGCAGTCCGTAAGCGTGATGGGCGACACCTGATAGGTCGTCGACCAGGATGGGCCTTTTGATCCCAATCTCGTCTCGCAACAGCCGGGCGTGATTGAGCTTCGTTTCGAAAGAGTCATGCGATCCCACCCGTTCGCCGGGATGCGCTTCGCGGGTGTAGATGAAAATCCAGGCAAATTGGGGATGGCGAACCGCCGCCTCGCAAAGCAGAGGACCCTCTGCCGAGCAATACGGTCAAGTGAAGGAGCCGAACTCGATGATCAAATGCCGATCCGACCAAAGTTCGGAGAGTCTGACGGAGGCGCCGTCGTCGAGCCGGGTGAGCGTGGCGTCCGGTGCGGGCATTCCGACATGCAGGTGATGGGGAAAGCTCGAAAACTCGAGGTCGTCTTGTCCCGACTCGACGTATTCGTCGAAGCGCGCATAGTTGTAGTCAGGGAAGATCATCGAAGCCGAGATCACGGTCGCCACCCCCCACCGGTGCCCCGGCTTGCGGCCGGGGCACCGAGACCTAACTGCAGCCCAATGAGTTTCCGCAGTTGAGGCACTTGTAGCAAGCGCCGTTCCGGATGGTGATGTGTCCGCAGATGTCGCAAAGGGGCGCATCACCCATCATGTCGCCGAGGGCCGACTGCATAGCCCTGGTCCCGGCGTCGGGGGCAGTGATGGCTGCAACTTGCACACGAGGCTCGGCCTTGGTCGCCACGGTCCCCCGATCGAGGAAGGTGACCGCCGACGCTACCGCCGAGACATCCTCCTCCGCTACCGCGTCGGTGAGATCGAGCTGGACTCCTGCATCGAGAGCCAGCCCCTTCTTGGGCTCAGGAAGGTCACCGTCCCGATTCGGCGGCACCTGGGCGAGCTCGTCGCGCTGCAGATACTCCACTGCCAGGGCACGGAAGACGTAGTCGACGATCGAGTTGGCCATCTTGATGTTGGGATGCCCTTCCACCAGGCCTCTCGGTTCGAAGGTCTGAAACGTGAAGGTGTCGACAAATTCCTCGAGTGGCACTCCGAACTGGAGCCCCTTACTGACGGCGATCGCAAAGCAGGAAAGGATCCCGCGTAAGGTTGCTCCCTCCTTGGCCAGGTCGATGAAGACCTCGCCAAGAGTGCCGTCGTCGTACTCGCCGGTGCGGAGGTAGACCTTGTGCCCGCCGATCCGCGCCTCTTGCGTGTAGCCACCGCGCCGTCCAGGGAGGACGAAACGGGGCGGATGCATGCCCTGGCTGTAAGCCTGGGTGGGCGACATCCCCATCGGGATCTTCCCCCACAGGATTTGCTTGTCGAGCTCGTGGGCGCGAGTGACTTCTTCGGGCTCATCTTCCGGCTGGGCATCGTCGGAGCCGGCCGACAAGGGCTGGCTCGCCTTCGAACCGTCCCGGTAGAGGGCCATGCACTTGACGCCGAGCTCGTAGGACAGCATGTAGCTCTCCTCGATGTCTTCGATGGTCGCCTCGTTGGGCATGTTGATGGTCTTGCTGGCAGCCCCGCTCAAGAACGGTTGTGTGGCGGCCAGCATCTTGATGTGCCCGGTGTGGTGGATCAGGCGCGAGCCGTTGCGACCGTTCCGGTTGGCGGTGTCGAAAACCGCCAGATGCTCATCGCGGAGGTGGGGAGCCCCTTCGATCATCTGCAGTCCGCAAACCCATTCCGTGGCCTCCCTGATCTCACGATGGGAGAACCCGAGCGAACGCAGCAGATCGAACTCGAAGGTGGCATATTCATCGGGCTCGAAGCCGAATCGCAGCATCGCCTCCTCGCCGAGGACGAAGGGGTTGAAGGCATGTTTCAGCTCGAACACTGCGGGCAAGGCCTTGTCGACCTTGGCCAGGTCCTCGTCGGTGAAGCCCTTGGCGGTCAGTGACTCCCGGTTGATGAAAGGAGCGCCCTCGAGCGAACTGGTGCCGACGATGTAGCGCACGATCTCCTCGATCTGAGATTCGGTGTAGCCAAGATTCCGGAGGGCCGGCGCAACTGATTGGTTGACGATCTTGAAGTAGCCGCCGCCGGCGAGTTTCTTGAACTTGACCAATGCAAAGTCCGGCTCGACTCCGGTGGTGTCACAATCCATCTGCAAGCCGATAGTCCCAGTTGGAGCAATCACCGAGACCTGGGCATTGCGATAGCCGTGACGTTCGCCCATATCCAACGCCAGGTCCCAGGATTGCCGCGCGGCGGTCAAGAGATTGCCGGGCGCGAGATCGGGGTCGATTCCCATCACATAGTGCGAGATCCCCTCGTATTCCTTTTGTGAGCTGTCGTAGGTCGCGCGACGATGGTTGCGGATCACCCGCAGCATCGACTCACGGTTCTCGGCGAAACGAGGGAAGGGACCA